>VXLT01000199.1 GCA_009841475.1 Gemmatimonadota bacterium | reverse complement strand
ACCAGTTCTCCATGATCTGCGAGGGGACCTCGACCCAGTCCCAGGCGACGTTGACGCCGCCGCGGGCCGGGATCTCGACGCTTGAGGCGGTGTGGTGGAGGAGGTGGCCGAACTCGTGGAAGAGCGTGCAGACCTCGCGGTGGGTGAGCAGCGCGGGACGGGTGGGGGTGGGAGGGGTGAAGTTGCCGCCGATGAAGGCGAGATGGGGGCGGAAGCCACCGCCGGGGGCTGGACCGCCGGAGACCAGGCTATCCATCCAGGCACCCTGACGCTTCGTCTCGCGGGGGAACCAGTCGGTGTAGAAGGATCCGAGGTGGAGCCCTGCCTCGTCGCGGACCTCGAAGTAGCCGACGTCGGGGTGCCACACGGCGGGGTTGTCCACCCGCCGCACGGACAGGCCGAAGAGGCGCTCCGCGATCTCGAATAGACCGGCCTGGACCTCGTCCAGAGGGAACCAGGGGCGAAGCATCTCGTCGTCCACATCGAAGCGCTCCCTGCGGAGCTTCTCCATCTGCCAGCCGACGTCCCAGGGCCGGAGGTCGCCGAGGCCGGATCGTCGCGCATGCGCTTCCAGTTCCCCGGTGTCGCGCTCGTGGAAGGGGCGCGTGCGGTCGATGAGCTCGTCCAGGAAGGAGCGGACGCTCGCTCCCGAGCGGGCCATCAGCGTTTCGAGGCGGTAGTCCGGGAAGTCGGGGTAGCCGAGCAGGCCGGCGATCTCGCGGCGCACCTCGAGGATGCGCGAGATGAGCGGCCGGTTGTCGCGTTCTCCCGCCGTGCAGCGGTCCAGGTAGGCGGTGTGGATCTCGTGCCGAAGGGTGCGGTCGTCGGCGTGCTGCAGGACAGCCTGCACGCTGGGCATGTCGAGGGTGATCAGCCAGCCCTTTTCACCCCGGTCGGCCGCGAGTTGCGCCGCGCGCTCGAGGGCGGTTTCGGGGAGTCCCGCGAGGGCGTCCGCGTCGGCGACCACCTTGCCGAAGGCCGCGGTCTCTTCCAGGAGGTGCTCCTCGAAGCTGCGGCTCAGTTCGGAGAGCTCGAGGCGCAGGTCTTCCAGGGTCTGCTTCCGGGCCGGGCCCAGTCCGGCGCCCGCGCGGCGGAAGTCGCGGAGCGTGCGCTCCAGGTGACGGCGGCGCAGGCCGGTGAGCGACATGCCTGCGGGCGAGTCCGCGAAATCGCGTAGCCGTGCGAAGAGCCCTTCGTGGTGATGGAGCCGACTCGAGAAGCGCGTGACGTCGGGGAGCGCCGCCGCGTAGGCTTCGCGCAGATCCGGGGTGGCGTCCACGTTGTGCAGGTGCGAGACGGGGGACCAGGTGCGTTCCACCTCCTCGGTGAGGGCGTCCAGCGCGCCGAGGACGTCGTCGTACGAGCCGCCCGAGCCCGCGCCGAGTTCGTCGATGCGCTCGGTGGCCCGCGCGAGGACCTCGGCGACCGCGGGGCCCACGTCGCCGGGCCGGATGCGGTCGAAGGGCACCGGGAAGGTGCGTTCGAGGAGCGGGTTGGCGGTCTCGTTCAAGGCGACGGCCCCGGCGTGGGACGGCCTCGGGCGGCGTGCTGTGTTCGCGTGGTGCCGGAGCCGTTCGGTGTGCCGCTCACGTCGACCGCCCTGTGCCCGCCAGCACACCCTCGGTCCAGCGGCGCGTCACGGCCGCCACCTCGGCGAGAACGTCGTCCTGGGTGCGGCCCGAGCGCTTGAGCATGCCGAGAGAATGATCGCCCCCCTCGACGACGTGCAGGGTGGCCCGCATGCCGATGCGTTCCAGCAGGGGGCGGAGCAGCCCCAGGTCGGCGAGCCGGTCGCGCGTGCCCTGGTGGAAGAGCATGGGACAGGGGACGTGCGCGAGGTGGTCGCCGCGCACGCTCTCGTGGCGTCCCGGCGCGTGGAGAGGGAAGCCGAAGAAGACGAGGCCGCGGAGGTCCTGCGTGGCAGGCTCTGCCAGTGCCACGGAGGCGCCCTGGGCCCTGGCCTGTTTGCCAGGAGCGTAAGCGGCATCGTTCTCGCCGGGCCGGTTCGCAGGGTTTCCGGTGCCGGTCCCAACCGCCTGCGCCCGTTCTGCAACCAGCGTCGACGTCATCCGTCCCCCCATCGACTTGCCCCCTGCAAGGAGCGGCAGCCCATCGGCGCACTCCTTGCCCGCAAGCAACGCCGAGCGGACCACCGCAAGCAGCCGCCGGATGTAGTCGGGCCTTTTCCTCCCCGCCTCCATGTACGCGAAGTTGTAGCGCAGCGTGGAGATCCCCTCCCCCGCCAACGCCCCGGCGAGGAGCTCCATGAACGGGTGGGTCATCGGCGCGCCCGCGCCGTGCCCGAGCACGAGCAGGGCCACCGCATCCGCCGCCTCCACCACGATCCCCGAAACCGGCGGATGCCCCTTCCCTTCGATCGTGATATGGCGCCCGGTCGCAGTCATGTGGCCCCCGTCACCATGCGATCCCGTAGTCCTCCCCGTGATTGCTGGAACCGCCCCACATCGTCCCGGTCGCGGCATCGAAGAAGATCGCGTTGATCGGGCCGGAGGTCCGCGCGGCGAAGGTCAGCTCGTACCCCATCGCCTCCAGCTCGGTGCGCACCCACGCGGGCACCCCCTCGTTCAGGAGCAGCCTCCCCGGCTGCGACTCGTGCGCGCCGAAGGAGCTCCGCATCTGGTAGCTGTTGAAGTTGGCCGCCTCGGCCGCCTGCTGCACGTTCATCCCGAACTCGACCACGTTGAGGAAGAACTGGAGGAGGTTCTGGTCCTGCCCGTCGCCGCCCTGCACAGCGAAGGAGAGGAAGGGCCGCCCATCCTTCAGCGCGAGCGAGGGGGTGAGCGTCGCGCGCGGCCGCTTCCCGGGTTCCACCACGTTGTACGGCCCCGCGCGCTCGTCCAGCACGAAGCTCTGCATGCGCTGGCTCATCCCGATCCCCGTCCTGCCCGCGATCACCGCCGGAATCCATGCGCCGGACGGCGTGACCGACACCACCCAGCCGTCGGCGTCCGCAGCCTGGATCGACGTCGTACCGGCGTAGAAGGCGTCTTCGTAGTCCATCCCCGCCGACTCGGGGGTGGCAACCGGCTGCTCGTTCCACGACTCGATGAGGTGCAGGAACGGGTTCGTGCCCCCCTGGAACGGGTACGGGTCGCCCGGCAGCACATCCGGGTCGTTCCTCTCCCAGTCGATCCCGGCGGCGCGCGAGGCCGCGTACTCTTTCGACAGCAGCCCGGCGACCGGCTCTACCGGCGGGTAGTAGGGATCGCCGTAGTAGAAATCGCGGTCGGCGAACGCCAGGTTCATGGCCTGGTAGAGCGCGTGGACATACCGGGTCGAGTTGTACCCCATCGACGCAACGTCCAGCCCCTCCAGAATATTCAGCGCCTGCAGCAGAACGGGCCCCTGCACCCACGTCGTCAGCTTGTAGACGTCGATCCCCTTGTAGGAGGTCATGACGGGTTCTTCGAGATACACCTGCCAGTTGGCGAGGTCCTCCATGGTGTGAAGGCCGCCGACTTCGTTCGACGAGCGAACAAACTCCTCGGCGATGTCGCCGCGATAGAAGCGGTTGTAGGCGGCCATGATCGCGTCCCGGCGCGAGGCCCCCGCCGCCAGCGCCGCCGCCTCGGTCTCGACGAGCTTCTCCAGGGTGCGGGCGAGGTCCTCCTGCACGAAGATCTCGCCGGGCGAGGGGGCGGCGCGCTCCTCCCCGTAGTGGGGCAGGAAGACCTCCTTCGAGTACGGCCACCCCGCGATCCGCTCCTTCTCGCGCTCGATCGCGTTGGCGGCCTGGGCCTCGATCGGGTAGCCGCGCGCCATGTCGATCGCGGGCTCCAGCACCTCGGCGAGGCTCAGGCTCCCGTACTCCGCGAGCATCACCATCAGGCCGCCGGGGGTGCCGGGCGTCACCGCGGCGAGGGGTCCGTACGCGGGCGGAATCTCCATCCCCTGCTCGCGGAAGAACTCGGGCGTGGCCCCCGACGGAGCGGCCCCCAGCGCGTTGATCCCGATGACCCTCCCGGTTTCGGGGTTGTAGATGAGCGCCTGGGTCTCGCCGCCCCAGCCCAGCACGTCCCACATCGTGGCTGTGGCGCCGAGCATGGCACAGGCCGCGTCGACCGCGTTGCCCCCGCGCAGGAACATCATCGCGCCGGCGGTCGCTCCCAGCGGCTTGCCGGTGATCGCCATCCAGTCCTTGCCGTGGAGGACGGGCTTCTGGGTGGTCTGGGCGGTGGCGGCGTGGGGGGCGGCGGCATGCGCGGCCACCATCAGGACGCACGTCAGGATCAATCTGCGGGACATGGCTCTCCGACTCCGTGCGGGTGTGCTTCGCGGGACCCGGCAGCCTACCTCCGGACCCACCTCGGGAACGGCCCGTAGCCTAACAAGGGGTCCCTTTTCGGCGCCAGCCTCCCATGGAGATTCAAAGTCGTCCAATCAACTCAAGCAGCTGCCTTCTCGCCTCCTCGATCGATTGCTCGATCCTCGCCACGGCTTCGTCGGCACCCAGTTCCCGAATCCGTTGTTCCAGTCTCGCGACCTTGTGGTCCAGGTAGTAGGCATCGACCTCCCGTTCAACTTCTCCGCTTCGCGCCTCCCGTGCCCGGAGCGCTTCTTCGGCGCGCCGGGTCACGTCGTCGAGGCGTTTGGACTGCTCTTCGATCTCCGCTTCGATCTTCTGCAGCCCGGCCTGCAACTCATACGCCTGGATCCGCTGTTCGAGGTTACGCACCTTCGCATCCAGACTGTACTCCCTGATCTCGGCATTGATGTTCGCAACCTTGCCGCCCAGGCCGTATGCCTCGATCTGCTCCTCGGTTTCCTTTATGCGCTCCTCCAAGCCGCGGATGCTCGCCTCGATGGAATGCCTTGTGCGGGCGTCCGCAGTCTTCAGCCGCGGGACTATCGCCGTAATCTGAGCCTCGTAGGAAGACTTCACCTCCTGAAGGGCCGCGACCCGGGCCCGGTGATAGGTGATCCCGTCCCTCAGGCCGGAGACGATGCTCCGATGATAGGCGATATCGTCCCGCATCCCGGCGACGACACCCTGGTGATAGGTGATCTGGTCCAGCAGACCCGCAACGACCCCCTGGTAGTACGAAACCTGGCCTTGGAGGCTTGCGACGACATCCCGCTCATGGGCAGCCTGCCCCTGCAGGCCGGCTACCACGGCCCGGTGATGGGAGATCTGTTCCTGGAGGTCCGAAACCTCGCGCCGGATCCGGCCGATCTCCAGGTGCCCTCCAAGAACGGCCAGCATCCCGTCCCGCCACTCCCTCGCCTGGTCGTCAAAGGGCCGGTTCTCGCCTCCCACGCTCCACCAGTGCTCGAAGCCGCCGTTTACGTTCCGAATGATCAGCCGATGCACCCTGTCTCCCTCGGACTCGAGGAGGATCCAGTCGTCCGGGGCCAGGCTGCGGAGTTCGCCTCCCTCCAGGACCGCATCCGTCCGGATGCGCATGCAGAGGCGCACGCCGTCAACGGTTTCCATGACCACCCGGACCACATCGCGCGGAGGGGAATCCGGGCTGGACCTTGTCGTGCCCACTCCGGACGCATTCCCAACTCCTTGGGGCAGGGTGTCGCAGTCGATGTCCGGCAGGTCACGAAGTGGCGGGGCATCCTGGAATGGGGCATCCGGGGAGACTGTAGCGGGAGTACCCGCGAGAGACTCGGTACCGCCGCCGGGCTCGGTGACTGGCGGAGTCCCATTTTCCATCGCCGGTTCCCCGTGCGATCCTGCCGCACCCGCCTCGACACCTCTTTCGCCGGAGCCATCGGCCGGGTCGTCGGCCGGGTCGCCAGGGTTGCTCATCGGCGGGCCGGACCCGGGTGCTTCCGAGGGGCCTTCGGCCGGCGTAACCGCCGCACCGCGTGCTTGTTCGTCGACCGCTTCCCCCACCGGGGTGTCCTCCAACCCCACCTTGGCGTCCGGCAATCCCACGGGTGGATCCGCCAGGATGGCGAGGGCGTCGGCGCTTTCCCTTTGAACCGGATGGGTAACCGCCACGGAAACGGCCAGGGCGGCGATCGCCGCAACCAGCGCCGTTGTCGCCAGCGCGCTCGGGCGGGGACGACGAGGCCTGAGTATGGCCATGATTCTCTTCTCCAGCCTTGAAGGGGACTGCCGCGCCATCGACAGTGCGGCAACCGGCAAACGATCGGTACGGGTCCCGGTGGCCAGCGACACGAGGTGCCGCGCGTACTCCGAAGGCCGCGACCCAAGTTCCAGCACCCGTTCGTCGCACGCCTCCTCCCGGCTCGTTGCCGCGAGCCTGAAAGCCAGCCAGCTGAGCGGGTGGAACCAGTAAAGGGCGAGCACGACCCCGCCCATCAGCTGGCGGAGCGCGTCGCGCCGGCGGACATGGACCAGCTCGTGCATCAGCACGACCGTCCGCCGCGCCGAATCCCAGGTCACCGAAGACGCCGGAAGAAGAATCACCGGCCTCCAGAACCCGCCGGTCATCGGGGTGCCGGCGGTATCGCTGACCAGCAGCCGTACGTCGCCCCGGAGGCCCAGGCGGGATCCGGCGGCGCGCAGGTCACGGATCCAGCGGGGGTCCGCAAGGGGGCGTGCCCCACGAACGAGCGTGCGGAAGCGAAGATGTCCGGCAGCCAGGGAGATCAGGCCGACCAGGCAGCCGATGGCCCAGAGTACCAGGGGTCTGGCGGGTCTCGCACTCCGCCCGGTCGCGGATCCGGCTCCGGAGCCAACCGCCGATTCCCCGTTGTCCGCGCTTGCGGGCTCCCGGCCGTGTCCACTTGCCGGCCGGAGAACGCGCTCGGCGGCCAGCCCGGCTTCGTGTCCGCGTGCCGGCTCCGCTTCGGGCACGTTCGCCGACGAGACCGGAGTCCATGCCGCAAAGGGCGCCGGCAAGTCGGTGGTCTCCACCTCCACACCCGTGCCTGACGGCGCGGGCAGCAGGGGCACGTCCCACTGTGGAGCCCAGAACGACAACGCCGGCAGGAGCAGGAGGAGCAGCATGGTTGCGGTCCAGAGACGGTGGCGGACCTGGGCCGACCTCTTCCGAATGAGCCAGGCGAAGACCAGACCCGTAGCCAGCACGACCGTCACGCGGATCAGGAAACCGGGAAGCGGCGCCGCGTCGGCCACCCATGTGAAGGAGTTCATCGTCCTTCCTCCGAGGCCCTTTCGATCATTGCCATGATGCGCTCGCGTTCGTCGGGCTCAAGCGCGCCGTCTTCCAGTGCGATGAGCGTGGCCACGGCTCCCTCCACCGAACCTCCGAAGAAGGTCTTGAGGACGTGACTCATCGCGCTGCGGCGGGCGGCGCGCGCGGGAATGCGGGACGAGTAGACGAATCGCGGGCCGTCATACTCCTTCACCAGGTGCCCCTTCCGGAGCAGAATGCGCAGCACGGAACGGACGGCGGAATCCGTGGGCGGATCGGACATGCGCTCGCGTATCTGGACGGCTGTCGCTCCCCCCAGCTCGTGGATGATGTCCATCACCTGTCGCTCTCGCCGGCTGAGCGGCGGCATCTCGGCCATTGCTCTTCCCCCTTTTCAGCCGTGGACGGGATACGGTCGAGGCGGGCTCGGCCCCCGATTGCACCGAAGATACGCATTGATCGGTGAAAATTCAACATCCTTGGGCTGCTCTTGAGCTGGCCTTGAGTTGCCCTCGGGCTGCCGATGGGCTGCCGATAGGCTCCGCCGGGTCGCACGGGGCGGCCAACGCGGGCTTCGCACGGTCGCCTCGATCCGGACCGGCCTGCGTCGCGCAACGCGGTTCCATTATCTTTCCCCGGCCTTGAGCGTTGCTATCTGACGGGGCACGGCGATGGACTTCATCAGGCAGATGGTCTCCCGGGACCTGAAGACCGGGAAGTACGGGGGACGCGTCGTCACCCGCTTTCCGCCCGAGCCCAACGGCTTCCTGCACATCGGCCACGCCAAGTCCATCTGCCTGAACTTCGGGATCGCCGGCGAGCACCCGGGGGGGCGTTGCCACCTGAGGCTCGACGACACCAACCCGGACACCGAGAAGTCCGAGTTCGTCGAGGCCATGAAGGAGGACATCCGCTGGCTCGGGTTCGACTGGGGCGAGCACCTCTACCACGCGTCGGACTACTTCGAGGCGCTGTACCGGTATGCGATGGTGCTGCTCGACAAGGGTCTCGCCTACGTGGATTCCTCGACCGAGGCCGAGATCCGGGAGCGGCGCGGCAGCGTGAACACCCCGGGCACGGACAGCCCCTTCCGGGACCGCCCGGTGGAAGAGAATCGCGACCTGTTCAGGCGCATGCGGGCCGGCGAATTCGCCGGCGGCGCCCACGTACTGCGCGCCAGGATCGACATGGCCCACCCGAACATGGTGATGCGCGACCCCCTGCTCTACCGGATCCGGCATTCGACCCACTACCGGCAGGGCGACGAGTGGCCGATCTACCCCATGTACGACTTCGCGCACTGCCTCTCGGACTCGCTGGAGCGGGTGACGCACTCGCTCTGCACCCTGGAGTTCGAGAATAACCGGGAGATCTACGACTGGCTGCTGGAACACGTCGGCGCGCCTCCACCCCGGCCCGAGCAGACCGAGTTCGCCCCGCTGGTTCTGGACTACGTCGTCACCAGCAAGCGCCGGCTGAAGCAACTGGTGCACGCCGGACACGTCCGCGGTTGGGACGACCCGCGCATGCCGACGCTGGCCGGACTCAGGCGGCGCGGAGTGACCCCGGAGGCGATTCGGGCTCTCTGCGACATGGTCGGCGTCGCCCGCGCGCAGTCGCGGGTGGATTCGGGCAAGTTCGACTACGCCGTCAGGAACGATCTGAACCACCGCGCGCCCCGCGCCTTCTGCGTGCTTGACCCCCTGCGCGTGGTCCTCACGAACTATCCCGAGGAGCGCGAAGAAACGTTCACGGCCCCTTCCCTGCCCGGCGACCCGCAACGCCACCCCCTCCGCGAACTCCCCTTCGGCCGCGAGATCCTGATCGAGCGCGGCGACTTCGCGGAGAATCCGCCGCCCGGGTTCCGGCGCCTCGTGCCCGGGGGCGAGGCGCGGCTGAAGTACGCGTACGTGATCCGCTGCGAGGAGGTAGTCAGGGACGCGGGCGGGCGCGTGAGCGAACTGCGCTGCTCCGTCGACCACGCGACGCGAGGGGGTGTCGCGCCGGCCGATCGGCGTGTCCGGGGCGCGGTGCACTGGGTCGCCGCCGCCCGGGCCGTGCCAGTCGAAGTGCGGCTCATCGACAGGCTCTTCCGCGAGCCGGAACCACCGCCTGACGACTTCATGAGCGCCTTCAACCCGAAGTCGGAGCGGATCGTGCCGCGCGCGCTGGCCGAACCCGGAGTCGCCGGGACGAAGCCGGGCACGCACTACCAGTTCGAGCGGCTGGGCTACTTCTTCTCCGATCCCGCCGACTGCGGGGACGGGCGCCTGGTATTCAACCGGACGGTGACGCTGAGGGACAGCTGGGCCGCGCGTTCCGGCGCGGATTCCCAGAGGCGCCCGGTTGCCGCCCCCGAGGCGAAGGCGGAGGCGGCGCGGGGCGGCAGACGGCAGTCGCCCGAGGAATCGATGCGCTCCGATGAAGAACGCCGGCGGTTCCGGGAACTGGTTGCGCTCGGTGCCTCCGAGGCCGCGGCGGCCGGCCTGGTGAGGTCGCCGCCGCTGCTCGAGGTCTTCGGGCGGGCGCGTCGGGAATACCCGGAGGGCACGGCTTCCATCGCCGCCTGGCTTGTGAACGAATTCACAAGGCTGCTGGGCAGCGACCCGGAGGCGCGGCTGGAGCGGCTGAACGCTTCCGCGCTGGCCGCGCTGGCCCGCGATGTCGACGAGGGCGATCTATCCCACCGCCAGGCCCGCACCGTCGCCGCCACGCTCCTGCGGCGGGGCGGTTCGCTGGAGGAGGCGAAGGCCGGGCTGGACCTCTCCGAAATCGGAGACGAGTCCACGCTGCGCGGTTTGCTCGATGAGATCCTCGCCGAATACCCGGAGAAGGCCGCGGCCTACCGCGGGGGGCAGGCGGGACTTCTCGGTTTCTTTGTCGGCGAGGTGATGAAGCGGAGCCGTGGAAAGGCGGACCCCCGCAAGACCAGCCGGCTCGCCGCTGCGCTGCTGAAGGGCTGAGCGTCCGTCCGGACGCCGGTGCGGGCGCCCGATGCCGGGACGCCGCGCCGATGTCGCTGGCGTCTCCTGGGCCGCCTCCGGGGCGGCAGCCGGCCTCCGTCAGTACCCCGCCGCGGCTCCGTCCGAGTCGCGCGGGTCGGGCACTCCCACCAGCTCGCCCGTCGCGCCATCCACGAAGATGCAGTGCGCGATCCCCTGGCTCCCGGTCCACCCGACTTCGTGCCCCATCGCCGCCAGAACATCCCCGTCAGCCTCGCTCATGTACCCGTTCTCGAGCCTTGCCCGGTCGGGCAGCCATTGGTGATGCAGCCGCTTCGCCGCCACCACGTCGGCGGGCGCCAGGGCAAAGTCCACCGTGTTCACCACGAGGTGCAGCACGGTGTTGATGATCGTGCGTCCCCCGGGGCTGCCGATCACCGCGACCAGCTCTCCGTCGCGGGCGAGAATCGTGGGGGTCATCGAGGAGAGCATCCGCTGCTCGGGCCTTGCCAGGTTCGCGTCGGTTCCGATCAGCCCGCTCTCGTTCGTGAGGCCCGGGCGGCCGTTGAAGTCGCCCATCTCGTTGTTGAGCAGGAATCCCGCTCCCGGGACGGTGATGTACGAGCCGTATCCGCCTTCCAGCGTGTAGGTGACCGACACGGCCATCCCGTCCGCGTCGACGACCGAGTAGTGCGTGGTCTCTGAACTCTCCCAGTCGGCCGCGGCGTCGACGTCGGCCGGGGCGGAAACACTGGCCGCCGCCGGCTGGATCGTCGGGCGGATCTCGTCGGCGTAGGCCTTGCTGGTCAGGCGCTCGACGGGGACGTCCGCGAAGTCGGAGTCCGCCAGGAACATCGCGCGGTCCCGGAAGGCACGCCGCATCGCCTCGATCAGGTGGTGGGCGACCTCGGGGTTGCCGGCGCCCATCCCGGCCACGTCGAAGCCCTCCAGCACGTTCAGCATCTGCACCAGCGCGGTCCCCCCCGAGGAGGGCGGCGGCATGCTGATTACGTCGTAACCCCGGTAGGTCCCCCGCACGGGCTCGCGCTCCTTCGCTTCATAGCGCGCCAGATCCTCCTCCGTGATCCAGCCGCCGCCCCGCTCCATCTCCTCGGCGAGGAGTCGGGCAGTCATGCCGAGGTAGAAGCCGTCCCTGCCCTCGTCGCGAATGCGCTCCATGGTCGCCGCCAGGTCGGCCTGCAACAGCGTATCCCCCACCTCATAGGGCTCGCCATCTCTCGAGAACTGGGCGTAGCTCGCCGGGTAGTCCCGGAACCGGTCCACCATCCGCCCCAGCGATCCGGCCAGCCGCTCGCTGACGACGAATCCGTCGCGCGCCAGCGCCACCGAGGGCTCCACCAGCCCGGCCCACTCGGCGTTCCCGTACTTCTCGTGGGCCAGCGCGAAGCCGGCCACCGTCCCGGGCACGCCGACCGCCAGATGGCTGCGGTGATGGATCTGGTAGGAGTACTCGCCATCCTCCCCGACGAACATCTCGGGGTGCGCCCTCAGGGGCGCCTTCTCGCGGAAGTCGATCGCGGTGGAGCTCCCGTCCGGGAAGCGGATCACCATGAATCCGCCCCCGCCGATGTTGCCCGCGGCCGGATGCGTCACGGCCAGCGCCAGGCCGGTCGCGATCGCCGCGTCGACAGCATTGCCTCCGGCCGCCAGCACTTCGGCCCCTGCCACGCTCGCCTCCGGGTAGGCCGACACCACCATCCCCCCGTCCGAAGCGAGCACATCGCGGACGACTGCAACCTCCGGCGCGGGGACATCCGACTCAGGCGGTCTGCAGGCACCCAGCCCAAGGGCCGCAAGGGCCGTGACGTGCAGGAAGAAGTGGCGGCGGATCATCGGCGATAACCTCCGGCTGTCAGCGAGAGACGATTGCGGCCACTTCCGGCTCGGCTTCGGGGCTCGCGGGAAGCGGCGACACAACAATGGAGAACCCGGGGTCCTCGCGCGAGTCCTCGTCCTCCTCGCCCGGCCGCGGGCGCCTGAACAGGCCCACAAGGTCATCCACGAGGCTGTACATGACCGGCACCAGGACAAGGGTCAGAAAGGTGGCGAAGAGAATCCCGACGATCACCGCCACGGCCATCGGTCCCCACCAGGCGGCCTGCTCGCCACCCCAGAAGAACTCCGGCGAGAGACTGGAGAACAGGCCGAAGAAGTCGAAGTTGAGCCCGATCGCGAGCGGCACCAGGCCGAGCGCGGTGGTGGTCGCGGTCAGCAGCACGGGCCGCAGCCTGGTCTTGCCCCCCTGCACCAGTGCTTCGTAGGTGCTAAGCCCGTCGCGTTTGCGCAGAACGTCGATGTAGTCGATCAGGACGATGGCGTTGTTCACCACGATCCCGGCCAGCGAAATCACACCGACCCCGGTCATTATGATCACGAACGGCATGCGGAAAACCATCAATCCGATCAGAACACCGATCGTGGACATGATCACCGACGAAAGAATGATCACGGGCTTGATGACGGAGTTGAACTGCGTCACCAGGATCAGGGCGATCAGCATCAGCGCGGCGAGGAAGGCGCCGGCGAGAAAGGCGGACGCCTCCTCCTGCTCCTCCTGCTCGCCCGTGAACTCGAGCGAGTAGCCGGGCGGGAGCGCAGCGGTGAAGTCCCCGAGCACGGCCTCGACCTCGGCGCGGACGGCGTTGCTGTTGTAGCCGGCGGCCACCTCGGCGCTCACCGTGGCCATCCGGTCCATGTCCTTGCGCCGGATCGCGCTGTACCCCTCTTCAACGGTCCACCCGGCGACCGACAGAAGCGGGATCTGCCGCCCCTCGGTAAACACCGTGAGGTCGGCGAGCTGCGTGAGTTCCTCCCTGTCTTCCTCGCGCAGCCGCACGACAATGTCGTACTCCTCGTTGCCTGTTCTGTATTTGGCTGCTTCGAGACCGTTGATCGCGCTCCTGACCAGGAAGCCGACATCGTTGGTGGAAAGCCCGTAGAGGCTCGCCTTTTCCCTGTCCACCTCGACGCGCAGTTCGGGGCGGGCGTCGTCCATGTCGCTCTTCAGCCCGACCAGGCGCGGGTACACCGGGGCCGCCTCGATCAGATCGATCGCCTCGCCGGCGAGCTCCTGCAGAAGGATGGGATCCTCGCCCGCGATCTCGATGTTGACCGGCGGCCCCGAGGGCATCCCCTCGCTGACCTGGTCCACCCGCACCTCCGCGCCCGCCACACCGGTGCCGATCCGCTCCTGCATCGTGGCGAGCGTCTGGAAGACATCGAACTGCCGTTCCTGGAAGTCGACCATGCTCATCGTGATGCGGGCCGCCTCGGGACCGGACGGACCCGAGCCCTCCATCGGACCGCCGCCTCCCGTGGCGCCCACCGTCGTGACGATCGTCTCCGCGTCGGAAATGCCGCTGATCCGGCCGACTTCGGCCTGCAGGCGATGCGCGTACTCGTTGGTGACCTCCGCCGAAGTACCCACCGGCGCGTCGACCGACACGAACAGAACAGCCGGCGGGATGTCTTCGGGAAAGTACTCCACCGGGGCGGCGAAGTTGGCGTACATGCCGATCGTGCCGAGCAGTGCCACGATTGAACCGGCCAGCACGATGGCCCGGTTGTTGAGCGCCCACTTGAGCCGCTTCTCGTACCATGCCACCAGGCGGGGCAGTCCATGCCCCATGAATACGCGGCTGATCCGGTCCAGCAGGAATCTGTGGAGAAGCCAGGCCAGGGCCGCGGCGACGATGAGCAGGCCGGCGGTCAGGGGATTCGCCGCGGCGACGATCGCCAGCGCGACAGCTCCGGCGAGGGACAGCAGGATCAGGCCGTTTCGGTTGAGCTTGCGGGGTCTCCCGCCCTCGGGATCGAGGAAGATCGAGCAGAGGGTGGGGACGATGACCAGCGCCACGAACAGCGAGCTCGACAGCGTGATGATGAGGGTCAGCGGCAGGTATTTCATGAACTCGCCCGCCATGCCCGGCCAGAAGAGCAGCGGCGTGAAGGCTGCCAGAGTGGTGGCGGTGGCCGCAATCACGGGGACGGCCACCTCACCGGTGGCCTTCTTGCACGCTTCCCGGCGGGACCAGCCCTCTTCGATGAAGCGGTAGATGTTCTCGACGATCACGATTGCGTTGTCGACGAGCATCCCCAGCGCGAGGATGAGCGAGAAGAGCACCACCATGTTCATCGAGACCCCGAGCAGCTGGATCACGATGAAGGAGAGGAACATCGAGGTGGGGATCGAGATCGCGACGAAGATCGAGGTCCTCAGACCGAGAACGAAGAGCAGAACTCCCACGATCAGGATCAGGCCCGAGATGATGTTGTTCTGCAGGCTGTTCACCATCATGCCGATGTCGTCGGACATGTCGGAGGTGATGACGACCACCGTGGACGGGGGGAAGAGCGGGCGCATCGCTTCGATCTCGGCCCTGACCGCGGCCGAGGTAGCGATGATGTTCTCTCCGGACCGCTTGACGACGTCCAGGGTTACCACCGGCTCGTCCCCGAGGCGCGCATAGGTCTCCCGCTCGGCAAAGCCGAACTCCACCGTCGCGATGTCGCGCACGTAGATCGGCCGGCCGCCCACCGTCGTGACTACGAGATTCCGGATCAGCGTGGGGTCGTCGAATTCGCCGTCCACGCGTACCAGGTACTTGACTCCGCTCACGTCGATCGAACCGCCGGGGATGTTCACGTTCTCCTGGCGGATCGCGCTGATCACGTCGTCGAAGGAGACGTTGTAGTACTGCAGCCGCGACAGGTCGATCTCGACCTTGACCTGGCGTTCCAGTCCGCCCCGCAGACCGACGCGCAGGATCGACGGAAGCGACTCGATCCGTTCCTGCAGTTCCTCGCCCAGCTCCTTCAGGCGCACGAGCCCGTACCCTCCCGACAGGTTCACCTGCATGAAGGGGATGTCGCTCATGTCGAACTCCATTATGAACGGGTCCTCCGAGTCGGAGGGGAGCTCCGGGCGGGCCAGGTCCACCTTCTCGCGGACCTGCTGGAGCGCCTCGTTCAGGTCGGTCCCGGTCTCGAACTCGACCACCACCGAGGAGTAGCCCTCCACGGAAGTCGAGGTGAGCTCCTTCACGTCCGAGATCGTATTCAGCTCCTCCTCGATCTTGCGCGTGACGAGGCTCTCGATGTCGGATGGCGAAACCCCGGGATACACCGTGTTCACCGCGATCATGGCCATCTGGAATTCGGGGAAGGACTCCTTCGGAATCGACCGGTAGGCGAGCAGTCCCGAGATCGTGACGAAGACGAAGAGGACCAGCACCGAGGTAGAATGCTCGACTGCGAGCGAGGTCAGCCGGAACTCCTTGAAGGTCCGGCCTGCCGGGGCGCGCCGGCCGTCGGTGCCCTTGCTCATCGCTCCTCCCCGCCCCCCGGCTCCGCGCGGCTGCCCACGACCCGTACCCGGTCGCCCGCGGTCAGCCCCTGCTGCCCGACAATCACGAGACGGTCACCGGCTTCGAGCCCGGATCCGACCACGACATCGTTTCCCTGGGTGACGGAAACCTCCACGTGTCGAATAACCGCCACCGCGGTGTCGCCCGTCCCCTCCACCACGAACACGACGTACCCCTCCTCCATCGACACCAGAGCCTGCTGAGACACTACGATTGCCTCGTCCACCTCTTCGCGCACGATCTCCATGTCCGCGATCATCTCCGGCTTGATGCGCGCTCCCGGATTGGGGAGCATCAGTTCCACGGCGAAGGTGCGGCTCTGAGGGTCGACGGTCGCCCCCGCATAGCTGACCGAGGTCTCGAAGCGCTCGTCGGGCAGAACGCTGAAACGAACGGTCGCCGCGGCTCCTTCGGTCACATCCAGCGCGTACCGCTCCGGCACCCCGGCGAGGATCTTGATGGAGTCGGTATGGACGATCCTTGCCACCGGCGTTCCCGGGGAAACCATCGCGCCCACCTCGACGAGACGGTCTTCCAGGATTCCGCTGATCGGGGCACGGACGGTCGTGCGTGCGAGCCGCTCTTCGAGTGCGTCGAGGCTCCCGCGCGCCTGCTCGGCGGCGTACTTCGCCTCCAGGTAGCTCAGCTCGGAGCCGATCCCGTCCTCCTCGTAGAGCTTCCGGCGGCGCTCCCAGACCTCGTCGGCCAATTGAGCCTGGGCGGTCGCGGTCGCCACCTGCGCCTTGAGGACGGCGTCGTCGAGCTGCAGGATCGCCTGGCCGGCGGAGATCGGACGGCCCTTGTCCCGCACGATCCGCCGGACCACGCCCCCCTCCTCCGCGGACACCACTACATCGTGCATCGCGCGCGCCACCCCGGTGAGCCGGACGACCTGGGTGAAGCCGCGAGGCCTTACGGTGTCGACCTCCACATTCACGATCCGCGCGAACGCCTCCAGGGGCTCCTCCGTCTGGCCCTGCCCCTCGCCACCGCAGCCGCTTAGGCAGGCAACCGCCAGGGCCAGCGCAACGAGCGTCCAGCCCGCCGGCCCCCCGAGCCGTCCCGGCCCGACGGACACCACTCCCATCCGTCTTCCGTTCATCCTCTGTCCCCTCCGGTGCCGGCGCCATGGTCAATGGCGACGTCTACCAGCGGCACGGTCCCCGCAGCCTCGTCAAGTCGTGCCCGCGTCGCAAGATAGTCGTACACCGCCTGCGCATAGTTGAACTCGCTCTGCCTCAGGGCGACCTCTGCGTCCGTGAGTTCGAGCTGGCTTGCCAGCCCTTCCCGGTACTGGGCGCTCGCCATTTCGTACCCGCGGCGCGCCTGCGACACCGCCAGGCGCTGGCCCCGTGTCCGCGACCGCGCTTCGCGCACCTCGTCGACCAGGTTGCGCAGCTGGATCTCGGCCTGGTCGGCCGCCAGGCGCGTCTGGGTCTCGGCCTGGCGCAACGCCGCCTGCCGCTGCGAGATGCGGGCGTTTTCGCGAAAGCCCGAGAAGATGGGCATGCTCACCCTGAACCCGACCTGTTTCGTCGTGCCGCGCTGGTCACTCGTACCGAAGAAGACCGGCAGGCCATTCTGTTGAGCGGCCAGTCCGTAGCTGCCGAATGCGCTGAGGCTCGGCAGGTAGTCGGCCTGTTCGATGCGCAATTCGGTCCTCCTGAGCGTTTCCGTGAGCTCGAGCTGGCGGATGTCGGATCGATTGGCCCTGCCCCGCCGGAGGAGCAGCTCCAAATCCGGCTCTTCCGCCAGCACCTCGCCGCTGAACGCCAGGATGTCCCGGTTTCCCGGGGAGTTGGCTGCGAAGTCGTCGAGGTCCATCAGTGCCAGTTCCCCCGCCACCTCGATCTCCGACTCCGGATCCAGATCCAGTTCGGACGCCAACGTGCGCCGGGCCGCGCGGAGGCGGTTTTCCGCGCGTCTCAGGTTCGGCTCGAGGTTGGCGAGCTCCACCTCCAGGCGAAGAACGTCGTAGGCCTCGGCCACTCCGGCCTCTTCCATGGCCCGGGTCTCTTCGAGAGACCGCCGCACGCGCTTCAGCGAGTTCTCGGTCAGGCGCACCTCCTCCTGCGCGAGCAGCAGATCGTAGAAAGCGACCCGGACTCGCGTGACGATCTGCTGTGTCCGACCGCGCAGGACTTCCCGCTGCAGGCCGCGGAAGCGGGCGGCCGCCCCGACGCCGACGAAGACCTGCGGGTCCATGAGCGTCTGCTCCAGGTTCACCGAGAGGTTCCAGATGTTGTCGGCCCCGAATTGAATCGGGATGAAGTCGCCCTGGGCGGCCGAGGGATCGAAGATCTGCGCCGGCAGGAAGCTCACCTGCGGCGCGACGTTGCGCGTGTAGGAGGAGGAAAGGCTCACGCTGGGGTAGAAGTCGCTCCATGCCTCCGAGACCTGCCCGTTGGCGAGCGCCAGTTCGTACTCGGCGTCGACGATCTCCCGGTTGCGTTCGACCGCCGCCTCGGCGATCGCGCTCAGCAGCACCGGCCCGTTCCCCAGATCGGGGGCGGGGGTTGGGCGCTGCGCCGACGCCACTGCGCCGGACCACGCGAATGCTGCAAGCACCGCCACTGCCGAGCCGCCCGCGCGGCCTGAACGCGGCGCAATACCCCTCATCCTCCCACCCCTGCACCATCTATACATTCAACCTCCACTGATCTCCTACGTCCGCGGGGTTTCGCGCGAACCGTCGTGAAACCCGCACTCTAGGGACGAGTCTTGAGCACCAAAAGTCAAGACACGCAGCCGGCCGCGGCCGTTGGAAGATGACCTCCGGTATTGACGGAATGTGGCCGAGGGGGTAGCCTGTTGGGCGTGAGATCGGCACACAGTCGTGCCGGTGAGGATCCTACAGACGACTTGAAGGAGCATCAGGATGCGGACCACGGGAACCGTGAAGTGGTTCAACGACGCGAAGGGATTCGGATTCATCAGCCCGGTCGCCGGCGAGAGGGACTGCTTTGTCCACTACTCCGCCATTGAGGGCGAGGGCTTCCGGAGCCTCTCGGAGGGCGACGAGGTCGAATTCGACATGGTCAACGGTCCGAAGGGGCCGGCAGCGGAAAACGTGACGCGCGTCGAAGCAATGGGCTGACTCCGGGCCCGCGAGTTCACAACATCACGGATGCGAGGCCGGCGGGGCGACCCGCCGGCCTCGTCGCGTTCCGGGCCCACACCTGAACCGCAGCGGTCTGCCCGGCACCCTCCACCCCCTCGTCCCGATTCAGCCGCCTGCGCGGGACGGCGTCCGCGCGAAGAAGACCGCATGCCAGCGATCGCCGGCCGGACCCTCCCACCTGCCGCCCCTGAGCTGCGCCAGGCTGGTGATGGAGTTGTCGAAGACCACCGACGCGGGTGTGACCTCGCCCGTCGTGGCCAGCGACCGGAACTCCGGGCGGGTGGCCCGGCGGATGCGCCCTTCCGGGCCGCGGTACCATACCGCCTCGTTCCCGAGGAGGCGGACGCCTGTCCGCGCCTCCATCTCCCTCAGCACGCCGGTCAGCGCGTCGATGGAGCAGCCGGAGGGCAGCGCAACCCCGGTGTCGGCACAGACGATCAGAAAGCGGTCGTAGCGCCACGTCCGGGCGGCCCGCAGAGGCACCCCGTGAGCCTTCCAGGACGCCAGGAATCCATCCACCGCCTCCATGAGCCCCGCGGCCTCGTGCTCGTCCAGCCCCCGCTGCGCCCCGAAGATCCATATCCTGGACTCGTCCGGGAATCCGTTGAAGTCCACCGGCTTCACGCGCGGGTCCCCTGCCCGCCCGCGGGCTCCGGCGCCGGGCCCTTGCCCAGCAGCACGGCAATCCACTGGAGGTCTCTGGTGTTCTCAAGCATGATCTTCACCACCATGGTCAGTGGAACGGATAGAAGCGCACCGACCGGCCCCCAGAGCCATCCCCAGAAAAACAGCGAGACGACCACGATCAGCGTCGAAAGCCCGAGACGCCGGCCCATGAGAGTGGGCTCCAGCCAGTTCCCGAAGAAAACATTGACGGTCAGGTACCCGAGCCCGACGACGGCGGCGTGCTGGATGTCGATGCCGACGAATTCGGCCGTGACCGGGTCGACGTTGATGAGCGCGAGGATCAGCGCGGGCACCGAGGCCAGGATAGAACCGATGGTCGGGACGTAGTTGAGGACGAAGGCGATGAGGCCCAGCAGGATCGGCAGGTCGAGTCCCATGAACCAGGTCCACAGCCCCAGCAGCACCCCGGTCGCGAGGCTCACGAGCGTCTTGATCACCAGGTATCCCTGCACCTCTTCGATGATCTTGCGGAAGCGCTCGTCGAGCGGCTCGCCGTCCCCCGCGATCGCCCGCAGCTTGCGGGGAAGGACCAGGGCCTCCCCGAGGGCGAAGGCGAGAATCAGCAGTACGAGAAAGGTGCTGCCCAGCAGCGCCAGCGCCCAGGTGGTCGCGCCGGTGACCAGGTTGGTCAGAAACGCCGCTCCGACCGCCTCGCGGGCGACGGCCATGAGTTGGCCCTCCTCGAGGACGGGCGCCCATTCCTCCAGCTGGGCGAACCACACCTCCAGCTGCGGAAGGGTCGCAGTGAAGAGATTGAACAGGCGGATCTGCAGTTCGGTGAATTGCTGGCTCCCCACTACAATCAGAAGGCCGAAGCTGCCCGCGACCGCGAGTATGGTGACCAGAACCGCGATCGCCAGCGGAACGCGCTTGCGCGAAAGCCACAGCACTGCAGGAAGGCTGATGGCGGCCAGAAAGCCCGCGGTAGCGATCGGAAGGAGGACGGGCTGGGTGAACCGCAGCCCCTGGATAAGGATGAACGCGATCGCCAGAGTGAAGAGTATCCGCAAACCCGGATTGCGATCGAACTGGTCGTAGATCATTACAGGATTCTATGGACGAGCAGGCATCGCGGAAAGACCCCGCCACCAAGAACGAAGCGGCTGAAAAGGTTGCCGCCTCCGCCGCGCCGCCCGGCACGGCCCGGCGCCGGGCGCGTGTCGATCTCCTCGCCGAGTGCCGCGTGGACACCTTTCGTTCCGGGGGCGCGGGGGGTCAGCACCAGAACAAGGTGGAATCGGGGGTGCGGCTGACGCACCGTCCCACCGGTATCGTGGCCGTTTCCCGAAAGCACCGCTCCCAACACCGCAACCGGGAGGCCGCCCTCGCCAGGCTCGAAGCCGAGCTGAATGCGCGGAGCAGGAAGCGGAAGCCCCGGATTCCCACCGCGGTGCCGAAGCGCGAAAAGCGCAAGCGGATCAATGCGAAGAAGCGGCGGTCCCGGCTGAAGCGGCTGCGGGGAAAGCCGGATGCCGGAGAGGAGTGACGGCCGCTCCGGTCAGCAGATGATCGGCAGCAGCGGATAGCCGCGCGAAGCGGTTCCTTCGACGTAGCTGGTCGTGTAGACGCGGATCTGGCCACAGCCGCGAATCACCTCCACGCGGTACATCTCGAAGGTGGGCAGGGTCGCCAACTCCCGCACGCCGCCCATCGCCGGGGCGTCGTCGATGAAGATTCTGGGGCGTTGCGGCGTCGTCCCGCGGGTGCGCATGCAGTCGCGCCGCCGGGTGTAGAGCCCGGTGGGGGAGCCGCCGACGAAGCACGGGACGAATTCGAATCCCGGCTGGCTGTCCAGGTAGTCGGCGACGTTGAGCGAAGGCGACAGCTTGAGCGCGGTCTCCTCGAAGACGCTGGCCGAGAAAGGCAGCGCCCGCAGGCGCGTCTGCAGCCTGTCCACATAGACCTCGATGCCTTCGAGCACCACCGGCTTCGGAATCACGACTACCTCCACGAACTGCCCTTCCTGGATGTCCAGAACCTGGATCAGATCCGCGTAACCGATTCTCGACACCAGAACCCGGCTCGGCCCCGCCGGGACCTCGCTGATACTGAACCGCCCTTCTTCATCGGTGAATCCGGCAATCGCCGAACCGTCAGCACGCAGCGTCCCGGTGATTCGCACGATCGCGCCCGGAACCGGTGCGCCCCAGTACGTATCCGTGACCTGGCCCGTGAAGGTGACGGACCGCCCCACCTGCGCTTCCGCATACCCGGCGAGCCCCACCCCCCCGGCCAACACCGCCACGAGCTGGAGGACCAGCGCGCGCCCGGCGCCCCGCCACCCCCGGTACGACGCGGGGATGATGCACGGCCTGCTGGAGCGTGTGGAAGGTATTCCCCCTGCCATCACCCTGCTCAGTCCAGTGCCCGCACCGCGGCCAGTACGTCTTTGAAGGGGGGCAGCACGCCCGGATCGTCGCTCACCCAGGCGTAGCTGATGCGCCCTTCGCGGTCCACGACGAAGACCGAACGCTTGGCCAGGCCGCGCAGCCCGGCCAGGTCTTCAGCGAGGACTCCGTATGCGGCCGCGGCGGTCTTGTTGAAGTCGGACAGGATCGTGAAGGGCACATCCATGTCCTTCGCCCACTGCTGGTTCACGAACGGAGAATCGATGCTGATTCCGTAGACGGTCGCGCCGAGCGAACCCCACACATCCCAATTCTCGCCGACATGGCAGAACTCCTCGGTACAGACCCCGCTGAAGGCGAGCGGGACGAACATCAACACCACGGGATCGCCGCGATGCTCCGACAGCGTGACCGGGTCCTGGAGGCCTCGCAGCAAAGAGAAATCCGGGGCCTCGCTGCCGACTGAAAGTCCATTCACGGTGGTGTCACTCCGGTTCGGGAATTGCTCTGCGCGTTACGCCGTGCCGCCGTCATGCGGCGGCGATCAAGACGACTGAAGATAACATTCCCTGCGGCCCGCGGCGCCCGCAAGCGGCCGGGTCGGCGGATGCGCGGGTGGCGGAACCGGCACCTGCGACTGTATCTTAAGGACTATGAGTAAATACGCCATAATTCTGCTCGTCGCAGGGGCAGCTGGCATCGCCACGTCCGGAATCACCGGACCACCGCCCCAGGACCTGCGAGGCGGGGTGATTGCGTCTTCGGCACATCCCCTCCCCGCCGCCAGCGGTGCGGACGCCGTATCGAACGAGGTCGTCGCCGAATACTGCGTTCGCTGCCACAGCGAGCGGCGCCAGGTGGGCGGCCTGGTGCTGGAGGGCTTCGACATTGCCGAAGCCGAGCAGCGCCGGCCAACGATCGAGAAGATGATCCGCAAGCTCCGGGCCGGTATGATGCCGCCCAACGGGCAGCCGCGCCCCGAGCCGGAGGTGATCGGCGCGATGGCAACCGAGCTCGAGGACGCGATGGACGAGATCGCGGCCCACAGCCCGGACCCCGGACGGAGGACCTTCCAGCGCCTCAACCGGGCCGAGTACGCGAGGGCGGTGAAGGACCTGCTCGGAATCGATGTGGATGTAAATGCATTCCTGCCGCTGGACACCAAGAGCGCCAACTTCGACAACATCGCCGATGTGCAGATGCCCTCCACGACGGTCATGGAGGGCTACCTGCGCGCTGCGGGGCAGATCAGCCGGATGGCGCTCGGGGACCCCGATGCCGAGGTCGCTTCCACCATCTACCGGATCCCCCGCGTGCAGTCGCAGAAGGAGCGCGTCGAGGGGGCGCCGATCGGGACGCGCGGCGGGCTTTCGGTGATGCACAACTTCCCCGCCGACGGGAAGTACGTGTTCCACATCATGCCGTACGCCGCCGTCGAGGGCGAGGTGTTCGGGAGGACCTTCGGCACCGAGCAGATGGAGGTGTCGATCGACGGAACCCGGGTCGCCCTTCTGGAGATCGATCGCTGGATGTCCGAATCGGAGCCGAGCGGGCTGAATATCCGTACGGACTCGATCTATGTGACCGCCGGCCAGAAGCGCGTGTCGGTCGCCTTCATCCGCCAGTTCGAGGGCGTCGTGGACGACCTCATCCGTCCGATCGACCACACACTCGCGGACGGGCAGATCGGCATCGGCCTCGGGGTGACCACCCAGCAGCACCTGCAGCGCGTCACGATCCTCGGGCCCTACGACATTACGGGCGTCTCGGAGACCCCCGCGCGGCGCACGGTCTTCACCTGCCGGCCCACGATGCCGGAAGAGGAACTGCCCTGCGCGCGCGGCATCATCACACGCCTCGCGACCCGGGCCTACCGGCGTCCCGCGCTGGACAGCGATGTGGACGGCCTGCTTGCGTTCTACGAACAGGGCGCGGCCAGCGGCGGCTTCGAGAAGGGGATCCGCACGGCGCTGCAGGCGATCCTGGCAAGCCCCCACTTCATCTTCCGCCTGGAGGGCAGGCCCGCCGACGTAACCGCCGAGGGCATCTACCCGATCGACAACATGGATCTGGCGTCGCGGCTGTCGTTCTTCGTGTGGGGTTCTCCACCGGACGATCCGCTCCTCGAGGCCGCCCGATCCGGGGCTCTTTCCTCTCTGGAAGAGCTGGACCGGCAGGCCCGCCGCATGCTGGCGGATCCCCGCGCGGAGGCGCTGGCGACCCGCTTCGCGTCACAGTGGCTGAGGCTTCAGGATCTCGACCTGATCCACCCCGATGCCCTCACCTTCCCGTACTTCGACCAGACCCTGGCCGACGCGATGCTGCGGGAGACCGAGCTCTTCTTCGACTACCTGGTTCAGGAGGACCGGCCGGTCCTCGAGCTCCTCACCGCGGACTACACCTTCGTCAACGAGCGTCTGGCGCGGCACTACGGGATCACCGGGGTCCTCGGGCCCGGCTTCCGCAGGGTCGACTACCCCACGGCCAGGCGCCGCGGGCTGCTCGGACACGGCAGCATCCTCACGCTCACCTCCCACCCCGACCGCACCTCGCCGGTGCTGCGCGGCAAGTGGGTGCTGGAGGTGCTGCTCGGCGCGCCGCCCCCGCCCCCACCGCCCGACATTCCGGCCTTCGAGGAGACGCAGGCCGCCGAGGAAGGGCGTTTCCTCACCGTGCGGGAGCGAATGGCCCAGCACAGCTCCAACCCCAACTGCAACTCGTGCCACAACGTAATCGACCCGCTCGGGCTGGCGCTCGAGAACTTCGACGTGACCGGCACCTGGCGGATCCGCGACGGTGGCAACCCGGTCGACCCGGTCGGGACGATGTACGACGGCACCGAGCTGACCGGCCCCGAGGATCTGCGTGCAGCACTGCTGGACATTCCGGACGTCCTGCTCAGCACATTCACCGAAAATCTGATGGCGTACGCGCTGGGGCGGAGGGTGGAGTTCTACGACATGCCGACCATCCGGACGATCACGCGCGAAGCAGCGGAAAACGACTACCGGGTGTCTTCCTTCATAATGGGAGTCGTGCGCAGCCCGGCCTTCCGCATGGCCAGGGCGGGCACGATCGCCGCGCAACAGCCCGTAAGTGAAAACGGCCCGCCCACGGGAGTGCCGAACCACTAGGACATTTCGAACCGACAGGGGAACAGCGATGCGATACCTCAGCGGCACACACATCTCCAGGCGGGCCATGCTCAAGGGAGCCGGTGCGGCGATCGGCCTGCCGCTTCTGGATGCGATGATCCCGGCGGGCCGGGCATATGCATCGACCGCTACGGGCAAGGCTGCCAACAAGACCAGGCTCGTGTGTATCGAGCAGGTGCACGGGGCCGCCGGGTGCAACTCCTGGGGGGCTTCGCAGAACCTGTGGTCTCCCGCGGAGACGGGGCGCAACTTCGACCTGTCGCCCGGCAGCCTGCGTCCGCTGGAGCCATTCCGGAAGTACCTGACGATCGTCAGCGACACCGACTCGCGCAACGCGGATGCGCACGCCCCCGCCGAAATCGGCGGCGACCACTTCCGGACCAGCGCGGTCTTCCTCACGCAGGCCCGTCCGAAGCAGACACAGGGGTCGGACGTGCGCGTGGGCACGTCGATGGACCAGCTCTACGTGCAGCGGTTCGGACAGGACACGCCGATCCCGTCGCTGCAGCTATCGATTGAGAACGTGGACCAGGCCGGGGGTTGCGCGTACGGCTACGCCTGCGTCTACACCGATACGATCAGCTGGGCCTCGCCCACCCAGCCGCTGCCGATGATCCGGGATCCGCGCGCCGTCTTCGAACAGCTCTTCGGGGCCGGCGGTACGCCGGAGCAGCGGGCCGAGCGGCTCACGACGGACCGCAGCATCCTGGACTGGGTGATGGGCGAGATGTCGTCGCTCAGGCGCGAACTCGACCCCTCGGATGTATTCCGGCTGGACCAGTACGCGCAGAACATCCGTGAACTCGAGCAGCGAATCAGCCGAATCGAGGCCCAGAACACCAGCGGCGAGCAGCGCCAGATTCCCGAAGCGCCGGCCGGCGTGCCCGACTCCTTCGAGGAGCACGTGAAGCTGATGTTCGATCTCCAGGTGCTGGCCTTCCTGTCCGACACCACCAGGGTCTTCTCCTTCAAGATCGGCCGGGACGCGTCCCCGAGGACGTACCCGGAATCGGGTGTGGACGCGCCCTTCCACGCGTCGTCCCACCACGGGGGCCGCGAGGACCGGGTCAGGGCATTCGCCAAGATCAACGAGTACCACGTGTCGATGGTGCCGTACTTCCTCGAGCGGCTGCAGGCGGCGACAGAGGGCGACGGCAACCTGCTCGACAAGACGATGGTCGTGTACGGGTCGGCGATGGCCGACGGCAACCTGCACAACCACGCGCGCTGTCCGCTCTTCCTGGTTGGCGGGGCCAACGGCGCTCTGGAGGGCGAGCAACACATCCGCGCCCGGGCCGGCACGCCGATGGCGAACGTCATGCTGAGCCTGCTGCACAAGCTCGGCGCCAACGACATCGAGAAGTTCGGGGACAGCACGGGCCACTTCGCGTTCTGAGCGGGAGTGCCGACAGCTGCCAGGGGGATGAGAATGATGACTGGTCAACGACGCGGATTGGCCGCAGGTATCGCAGTCACCTTCGTCATGGCGGCGGCGACCCTTGCGGGCGCGCCTGCCGACTCTCCCGTGGCCGACGCGGCCGAGCGGGGGGACCTGGCGGAGGTGCGCTCGCTGCTCCGTAGCGGGGCCGACGTGAACGCCGCGCAGACCGACGGGATGACGGCACTTCACTGGGCCGCCGCCAATGGTGATGCCGAAATCGCCCGGACGCTGCTCTACGCGGGTGCCACGGTACGGTCTACGACCCGGCTGGGCGGGTACACGCCGCTCCACCTCGCGGCGCGGTCCGGCGACGCGGGAACCGCCGGGATTCTCCTCGAGGCCGGTGCCGACCCGAATGCGTTTACCTCGACCGGCGTGACACCGCTGCACTTCGCGGCCGACGCGGACGCGGCCGGCGTTGTGGCGGCGCTGGTGGAGAGCGGGGCCGAGGTTGACGCCCGGGACGGGTTTTCGGAGCGCACGCCGCTCATGTTCGCCGCCGTGCGCGGGGCCGACGCCGCTGCGCAGGCCCTGTTGGACGCCGGCGCCGATCCGTCGCTGCAGACCGCCATTAAGGACTACGAAGCAGTCTCCCAGAACCTTCGGTCGGACCAGCGGCGCCGGGCCCGGCTGAAGGCCGCCGCCGAGGAGCCCGAAGAGGAAGAGCGGAGCGCGGCAGCCCGGGGGCAGACGCCGCCGCCGCAAGGGCCGCCGCCTCCCGCCGCCGCCGCGCAAGCCCAGCGGCAGGCCGCGCAGGCGGCTTCGCGACAAAACCAGCAGACGCAGGGCGCGCAGGCTGCCCAGGCCAACCCGAGTGGAGCGCAGCCCCAACCGCCCCAGCCCCCTGCGGAGCCGCCCGTGCGGGCCCTCAGTTCCACGCAGCAGATCGGCAAGCAGGGTGGCTTCACCGCGCTGCACTACGCCGCGCGGGAGGGCCACCGCTCGACGGCAAGCATCCTCCTGGAAGCCGGCACCGATCTCGACCATCCCACCGGGGGCGATGAGTCGACCCCGATGCTGGTTGCCGTGATCAACGGCCACTACGACCTTGCCCGCGATCTCCTGGAGCGGGGCGCCGACCCCAACCTCACGAGCGACGACGGCGCGGCCCCGCTCTTCGCGACCCTCAACATCGAGTGGTCGCTGCGTACCTGGTATCCGCAGCCCGCCGCCTTCCGGCAGCAGGAGACCAGCTACCTCGAACTGATGCGCCTTTTGCTGGATGCGGGCGCCGACCCGAATCAGCGCACCGGCACGCACATCTGGTACGCCGCCTACAACGCCGGGCGCATGGGCGTCGACTTCACCGGAGCCACGCCGTTCTGGAGAGCCGCCTATGCCGCCGACGTCGAGGCGATGCGGCTGCTCGTCGAGTACGGGGCGGATCCCAACATGTCGACGTTGAAGCTTCCCGGCCGAAACCGCTTCGCCTTCCCGGGCGCGCAGCCCGAGCAGGAGGAACGCCTGGACCCGTCCGGCCTGCCTCCGGTTCCGACGGGTGGCCCCGCCGTTCATCCCCTGCACGCCGCTTCGGGGGTGGGATTCGGCACGTCGAGGGTTGCGCAGCAGCACCGCAGCGTGCCCGACGGGTGGCTGCCCGCGGTGCGCTATCTGGTCGACGAACTCGGCGTGGATGCCAATCTCCGTGACCACGACGGATTCAACGCGATCCACCACGCGGCTGCGCGGGGCGACAACACCACCATCCTCTTCCTGGTCAGCCGGGGTGCTGACGTCGGCGCGATCAGCCGCCGGGGACAGACGACGGCCGACCTGGCCAACAGCCCCGAGCAGCGGGCCCAGCCTCACCCGGCGACGGTTGCGCTGCTGGAGAAGCTGGGTTCGCAGAACAACCACCGATGCCGCTCCTGCGGAGGCAGCCGCTGATGGGCAAGGTACGAGGGCTGCTGGCGGCCCTGTTGCTGGCCCCCCTGACCAGCCCTGGAGCCGCCGCCCAGGACACCGTCTGGAACCGCTACACCCTGGAGGGGCTGAACGGACTGTACATTCGGGCCGAGACCAACCAGGGATGTGAAGGGGCGGGCGTTTCGGCGGAATCGATCCGCGCCGACGCGGAAACCGTGCTCACGGAAGCCGAGGTGCCGCTGCTGACCGAGCGCGAGATGCTCGAATCACCGGGCCTGCCCGAGCTGCGCGTGACCTTCGAGTGCGGGGGCGGGGTCGCGGGTGTGGTCGGCTACTCGGTGTCCGTGCGGGTGCAACAGGCGACCCAGATGATCCGGGACACGCAGATCACCCTGCCGGAGGCGGTGACCTGGTATGCGACCACGGTGGGCGTGGCCGAGGCGGGCACGACGGCGGATGTCCTGGGCGAGGCCCTGCGGGCCAAGCTGGCGGAGTTCGCGGAGGCCTTCAAGGCGGCCAACGCGGACGACGAGGGGAGCGGCGGCGAGGGGTAGCCGCGTCTCGTCTTAGCGGTCGGCCGCCCCGGGAGCGCCTATCCCGAGGAGCCTGATCGCGACCTCGCGCGCTTCGTCGAGCGTGCCGACAATGTGACCCGGCGGAACGCGGCGGAAGATGTCGAGCCCGTGAAGCGTATCCGCGACCTTTCCCTTCAGGCCCATCACGATCACCCCCGTATTCGACCTTTCGGCCACTTCGATGAGCTGCTCGACGAGCATCGCCGCGCTGTCGTCCACGAAGGTGGCGCCGGAAAAGTCGAATATGACGAGTTCGTGTTCGGCGATGTCCCCTCCGATAACGCCGACCAGCCTGTGCGCGGACGCCACCGTCAAGCTCCCCCTCAGTGCCACCAGCCCGGCACGTGCGGAATACTCGTCGGCCGCGGCCAACATCTCCGGGTGCTCGGCGAAGAACTCCGAATCGAGCAACGGCACCGAGACCACGCTGTCGAGCTCCAGCACTTCCATCGCCTGTGCATGGGCCATGCCTGCGACGATCAGGCCGATCGCGACCGCAGTCACAAGGTCGACGAAGACCGTTAGCCCAAGCGTGACCAGCATTACCACCAGGTGGGCGCGGCGGATGCGGTGGATGCGCCTGAGGAGCCGCCAGTCGATGATGTCCCATCCCACCTTCATCAGGATTCCCGCCAGGACGGCGTGCGGGATCGGCTGAACGAACTGGCCGAGGCCGAGGAGGAGTCCGAGGACGAGAATCGCCCGCAACGCACCCGACATCTGCGTGGTCCCCCCGGCGCGGATGTTGGTGACGGTGCCCATCGTGGCGCCCGCCCCGGGCAAACCGCCGAAGACGCCTGCGGCGATGTTGCCGATCCCTTGCCCTATCAGCTCCCGGTCCGGTCTGTGACGCTGGCCCGTAAGCGAGTCCGCCACCAGCGAGGTCAGCAGACTGTCCACCGACCCCAGAAGCGCCAGAATGAGGGCGGGCTGCAGGGCTCCCAGCAGGAAACCCGCTGAAGGAAGGGTCACCTGAACCCCCGGCAGCCCTCTGGGGATCTCGCCGATCACCGGGACATCGGTCAGCCACAGGACGCCCATCAGCGTCCCGGCCACCAGCGCCACCAGCACCGGGGGTACGAACCTGGACAGGCGCCGCGGCCAGAGGACGACAACCGCCAACGTGACCGCCCCGAGCACCAGCGCTTCGAGGTTGATGGATTGAACGGCCGCCGCAAGCGCCCGCATCGCGCCGGGCGCGCCGCCGCTCGGCGAAGGGGCTCCCAGGAACGGCAGCGACTGGATCAGCATGATGATGATCCCGATGCCCGACATGAACCCCGACACCACCACATGCGGCGTGTAGACGACGAAGCGGCCGATTCTCAGCGTGCCGAGCGCGACCTGCAGCAGCCCGGCGAGGACGACGATCGCGAAGGCCTCGCCGAGTGTGGACGCGTGGGTCGTCACGATGACGGCCATGGCCACGGTCATCGGCGCGGTCGGACCCGAGATCTGGGAACGCGTGCCGCCGAAGACGGAGGCGAAGAATCCCACGGCGATCACGCCGTACATCCCGGCCGCCGCGCCCAGCCCCGAGGCCACGCCGAAGGCGAGCGCCACCGGCAGTGCCACGACCGCGGAGGTCAGGCCGCCGAAGAGATCGCCGCGGAAGGCGTGAAGATCGTAGCGCTCCGGGAGGTGCACGAACAGTCCCCGTCAGGGCCTGATCGCCGGAAGGATTCGTCGCTGCAGCGCCATCCAGCTGGACATCTCGGCACGCTGGTGGAGCGTCCAGCCGTTGAAGACCGAAACGAGGTCGTACTCGGGGACGACGTGGAGGAACTGTCCCCCGTAGCCGTTTGCCGCGAAGATTGTCGTCTCGCCGTTCTCATGGGCGGGGATCCACCACTGGTATCCGTAGCCGGGCTCGGTGACCACGGGGGAAGTCGACGCCTGTACCCACTCCTCCGAGACGACCCGGCGGCCATCCCACTCGCCTCCATGCAGCATCAGGTAGCCGATCCGGGCGAGGTCGTGGGTGGCGAGGTAGAGGCCACCCTCCGAATCGACTTCTCCACGGGGCGTGATCTTCCAGTAGTAGTCGTCGATTCCTACGGGAGCGAAGAGGTGCTCTTCGGCCCAGGCATCGATGCGCTGCCCGGTGGCTTCCCGCACGATCCGGCCCAGCAGGACGCTGACCCCGTCGTTGTAGTCGAAGCGCGTCCCCGGGGCCGTGCCGACGGGACGTCCGACCACGTACTCGATCCAGGCGTCGCTGGCTTCGAGGACCACCGTGGGGTGCGTCTCGTCTTCATAGGTCTGACCCGGGACTGCCCAGTCGATGCCGCTCCGCATGGTGAGGAAGTCCTCGATCGTTGCCGCGGCGCGTCCGGGGTCCGTCAGATCCGGTCCGTAGGCTTCCAGGAAGGGCCAGGCGGCGACGTCCACACCGGGAATGTGCCCTGCGTCGACCGCAATGCCGAAGGCCACCGACATGACGCTCTTGGTCACCGACTGGAGTGTGTGGAGGTCGGTGTCCCGGAAGTAGGGATGCCACGCGGGGTGGTCGTAGTTGTACTGGTGCTCGGCGGTGTCGTCCTGATCGGCCAGGAGTTCCGCGTAGCGCTCGGAGTGGTCCCAGCGATGGTCGGCGATCACGCGCCCGTTGCGGATGAGGAGGAAGTGGTCGATGAGGCCGTACCTGCCGGCGTCGATGTCGGCGACGAGCGAGTCGATCGCGGCGGGGTCGACGCCCTCCGCCTCCGGGGTTGAGACGGGCCAGTCGGCGTCCGGCCAGGCCGTGCCGCCGCCCGGGTTGCCGGACCCGCACCCGGCCGCGGCCAGCAGCAGCGGGAGAACGGCGATTGCGCGGCTGCCGGCGGCACGGATGAAGGACATCACGCGATGATTCCCACCGTGGACCCACCCGACTGCCCGGCGGTTGACGGCGTGGCGGTTGCGGATTGCTGTGACCATCAAGCACCCCATTCCATGATCGTACCCGTCCAGGTGGTCCCGGCGTCGGCCAAGGCGGCTAGCCCGGGGCCGAATCCCCCTCGTGCGCGGCGATCACGCCAAGGAAGTCCGCCCCGTAGCGGTGCAGCTTCGTGTCCCCCACACCGCTGAGCCTGGAGAAATCATCGGGCGTGCGAGGGCGGTGCGCAATCATCTCCCGCAGCGTGGAGTCGTGGAAGATCACGTAGGGCGGGACTCCCTGGGCGGAAGCGAGTTCGGTGCGCCGCTTTCGCAGCGCCTCCCAGAGAGCTTCGTCCCAGGTGGCCGGATCAGGCGGCGACCCGGTCTCTCCGCGCTGTCGGCGGGACTTCCGCGGCGTCGGACGGACGTCGCGGCGCATCAGCACCTCCACGTCACCTCGAAGCACGGGCCGGCTGTCGCCGGTGAGGCGGATGGAGCCGTAGCCTTCCACGTCGACGCTCAGCAGCCCGCGGGCGACCAGCTGGCGGAAGACCGACCGCCACTCGAAGGGCCCCAGGTCCGCGCCTACGCCGTAGGTCGGCAGCCGGTCGTGTCCGAAGCGGCGGATACGCTCGGTATCCCGACCCCGGAGCACGTCGATCAGGTAGGCAGCGCCGAAGCGCTGGCCGGTACGCGACACGCACGACATCGCCTTGCGGGCCGCCTCCGTGGCGTCCCAGGTCGTGACAGGAGTGAGACAGTTGTCGCAGTTGCCGCAGTCCTCCGGCAGGTCCTCGCCGAAGTACGAGAGAAGGGTCCGGCGCCGGCAGGTAGCCAGTTCGCAGTACCCGAGCATCGCGTCGAGCTTGCGCAGTTCAACCCGCTTGCGGGCCTCGCCGGCCTCCGAGTTTTCCACCATGTGGCGGAGCGTCACTACCTCCTGCAGCCCATAGACCATCCAGGCGTCGGCCGGCTCTCCGTCACGCCCCGCGCGGCCGGTCTCCTGGTAGTAGGCCTCGATGCTCTTCGGCAGGTCAAGGTGGGCGACGAAGCGTACATCGGGCTTGTCGATCCCCATCCCGAAGGCGACGGTCGCGACCATGACCACCCCCTCCTCGCGCTGGAAGCGGTCCTGATGACGCTGTCTGGTCTCCCCGGAGAGACCCGCGTGGTACGGCAGCGCGTCGATCCCCTCACCACGGAGCCACGCGGCGGTATCGTCCACGCGCCGGCGCGAAAGGCAGTAGACGATCCCGGCGTGGCCGCGGTGGCGCTCCTCCAGGAAGCGCAGGAGCTGCTGCCGGGCACGGTTCTTCGGCACGACCGCGTACCGGATGTTGGGGCGGTCGAAGCCGCTCACGAACCGGGCTGCGCGGCCCAGCCCGAGGCGGCGCACGATCTCGCGCCGGGTGGGCTCGTCGGCGGTCGCGGTCAGCGCGATGCGCGGGACGGCCGGAAAGCGATCGTGCAGGGCCGAGAGCTGCAGGTACTCGGGGCGGAAGTCGTGGCCCCACTGGGAGACGCAGTGCGCCTCGTCGATCGCGAAGAGGGCCAGGCGGATGCGGGACAACAACTCCAGCGTGCGCTCCCCCAGGAGCCGCTCCGGGGCGACGTAGAGGAGGTCCAGGGCGCCGGAGAGCGCGGCGGCTTCCACCTCTTGCACCTCCCGCCAGGTCAGCGTGGAATTGAGGCAGGCCGCACGCACCCCCGCCTGGCGGAGCCCCTCCACCTGGTCCCGCATGAGCGCGATCAAGGGCGAGACGACGACCCCCATCCCTTCGCGCACGATCGCCGGGATCTGGTAGCAGAGTGACTTGCCGCCACCGGTGGGCATCAGTACCAGGCTGTCGCCGCCAGCAACGGTGTGCTCGATCACGGCCTGTTGGTGGCCGAGGAAGCCGGGGTACCCGAAGACGCGGTGGAGGACTTCGTGGATGTCGTGGGTCATGGCTTGTGGAGCAACCGCTCGTGGATGTCGTGGGTCATAGACCGGGGATGCGGTTCGGCGGCGGGTGTGCCACCGAGGGCTGGGTGCATCGCCGGAACTACCGTAGTGGCATGGCCGGTCGCAGCAGGTCGTACATCGCCACATGCGGCACACCGAGTTCGTCTGCCTGCACCCCGAGCACGTAGTCCGCACCGTACTCGTAGATCGTGTAGTTGTTCTTGTTGTGGGACAGGTAGCACACGAAGTCCCCGTCGGCGCCGAAGGCCATCACCCGCGACTGTCCGGGCACCCCTCCCGGCCGCGGGTAGCGCCACACCCACACGGTTCCATCCACGCCTGCCATGACCGAGCTGACGGCGGGAAAGATGTTTGCCGCAGGCCGGTCCGAGTTCAGCAGGGTCCGCTCCAGCGGCGAGACATCCCCGGCTTCCCTGGCCCGCCGCCTCGCGGCTTCCCTGGCCGACCGAATGTGCGCGGCCGTCACTTCACGTCCAGGGGCGTCCCAACGGATGATCAGGCGCAAGCGCAATTCGTCGTCCAGGACCCTGACCTCGGGGTCGAGGCCGTTGGCAACCGCGACTGTGCGGCCCCTCACGTCGATCGATGAGTTGGCTTCGAACCAGGGGCTTTCCAGGATCCCGCTACTCCCCCGGCCAAAGGTACGCCCCGGCAGGGTCATGAGTGTCCCCAGCAGCCTACCGTCCGTTCCGTGGGCTTCGACGTGCCAGGTATCGGGTGTCCTGAAATCCCGTCGCCTGGCTTGCTCGAGCCTTACGTTGATCGAAACGCCGTTCGCGAGCACTCCGCCGCCACGGCTCCGGTTCTCGTAGAACGGATCCATGGTCACCGTCCTGATGTGCTCCCCGGTCACGGCGTACAGGTGGTAACGCCAGGGTCTGTAGTCGCCAACCCACAGGGTGTCTCCCGGCAGGCGCCACATGAACCAGAGGTGGTCAAACTCTCCCGGACCCTCGCCTTCCCGCCCCATGGAGCGGAGGTGCCTGCCGGCCGCGTCGAAGATGCGTACCTCGCTGGACGCGTCATCGGCGACCGCAACGGAGCCATCGGACAGCCTGGCGAGGCCCAGGACGCGCGAGAACCACAGCTCCTCGCTGCTCTGGTCGTCGCCTACATGGAACGTCGGTTCTTCACCGAGGGAACACATGGCATCGGAACCGAGCGGGTCGGAGGAGACGATTCGGACCCCGGTGGTGTCGATCTTGATCTGCTGGGCCGACGCGGCAGTTCCGCCAACTCTACTGGCGGGCATCGTGATCAATGCCGCTATCACCGTTGCACACGGCAACCGCATCGCTACACGCGCCGACAACGTCCGCGTCGGCCAGCCGCAGGAATGCCAGATACCGTGTTCGTGCGCTCGCGTTCAATCATCGTCTCCGCCCGGTCGGTTGACTTGCCTCGTGAGTCCTTTAGGGCGCAGGACCGCGTCGCGCCGTTGCCTGGCAATCAGTGGATGATCCCCGCCGAGAGGCGGCCGAAGACTTGGCATACCCCGGGCTTCTCTTCATCCAACGGGCCTCCCCGACCGGTCCAGCACCACGGGCCTCCCCAACCCCAGCGCCTCCAGCCGCCCCAGCTGCGTGGCCGCGTCGCCAACGACCAGCCACACCATGTCGCCGCTCAGATGCCGCGCCGCAAGCTCGCGCACCCGCTCGATCGTCATTTCGCGCACGGTCCGCTCCTGCTGCAGCACGTAGTCGGGCGCGAAGCCGTAGTCGCTCACCGCGCGGACCACCCCGAGCTTGGCGCCCAGCGTCTCGAAGGCGCGTGCATTGGAGCGGAGCAGGAATCCCTGCGTGGCCGCGAGGTCCTCCTCGTCGAAGGTGGGGCCGTAGGTCTCCAGCATGTCGCGTATGATCTCCATCGACTCCAGGGTGACGTTGGAGCGCACCGAGGTGCTGATGCTGAACGGGCCCGGGTAGTGGCCTCCCTGGAACCTCGATCCGACCCCGTAGGTGTACCCCTTGCCTTCGCGTAGCACCTGGGTCAGGTCGGAGGCGAAGCCACCGCCGCCGAGGCGGTAGTTCATGACGGTGGCCGGGTGGTACTCGTCGTCGGTCCGGGCCAGCGCCAGGCGCCCGACGTTGATGACCGACTGGGCCGCGCCGGGGACGTCGATGAAGTACAGGCCCGCGCGGTCGTCCGACCAGACGGGGGGATCGGGGAGGGCGGGCGCGGGGCGGTCCTCCCACCGCGCGGCAAGGGTGGCGAGTGGGGCGGTCGCCTCGTCGGGGGACACCGCCCCCGCGACGAGGAACGCCGCTGCGCCGGGTACCAGCGCGGTGGCGTGGTAGGCGCGGAGATCGTCCAGGGTGAAGGCGGCGACGCTCTCGAGCGTGCCGAAGCGGTTCCGGGCGAGGATGTGGTCGCCGTACAGGAGGCGGTCAAATGCCTGCGAGGCGATGGCCGACGGGTTCGCGTCCAACCTGCGGATGACGTTCATGACCCGCTGACGGGCGAGTTCGAAGCGCTCGGGGTCGAAGCGCGGTTCCAGCAGGATCTCCTCGACCAGCGCCATGGTCTCGTTGTAGTTGCGAGCCAGAACGCTGCCCGAGACGGTGAAGCCGGTGCTGCCCCCGGACACGCTCAGGGAGGCGCCCAGCAGGTCGATCGCCTGCTCCAGCTCCTCCGGCGTGCGGTTCGCGGTGCCCTCCAGCATCGTCTCGGCGAGCAGGTTGGCGACGCCGGTGCGGCCGGGTTCCTCCAGGAGCATCCCCCCGCGCAGGCTGAGCTCGAACTGGACCATCGGAGTTTCCCGGTCCTCGACGCCCAGGACGGAGAGACCGTTCGCAAGCGTTTCTCGCCATACTTCGGGGGCCCGCACGCGCGGGGACGCGCCGTAGGGAGGCTCCACCGAACGGTCGAAGGCCCCCGCCGGGGTCCGCTCCTCACCGCGCACGACGGTGAATTCCGCCTCGGCTCCCTGCACGATCGGCTCGATCACCACTTCGGCTGGTTCGGAGCCTTCCAGGGCCAGCTCCGCCTGCCCGCGCGGCACGAAGCTGGTGGCGACGTGCGGCCGGTCCTTGAGGTAGGTCTCGTAGACGCGCATCACATCTTCCGCCGACACCGCCAGGATGCGCCGCAGGTCCTCGCCGGCGTACCCCGGATCACCGGCGAAGATGGCGTAGTCGGCCAGCTGGAAGGCCTTGCCGATCGCGCTCGACAGCCCCCGGTAGAATCCGGTCTCGGTGCCGGCCTTGACGCGCTGCAGCTCCGCGTCGGGGATCCCCTGCTCTTCGAGGCGTGCGAATCCCGCATGGACGGCCGCGAGCAGGTCGTCGAGATCGGTGCCGGGAAACGCGAGCGCCTGGAAGTTGAACTGGCCCGCAAGCTCCTGCGCGCTGTGGTAGGTGGTCACCTGCGACGTGAGTTCCTCCTCTTCGACGAGCACCTTGTATAGCGGTGTCGACCTGCCGTCGGTCAGGAGGTCGGAGAGCACGTCGAGCGCGTACGCGTCCGCGTGGTAGCGCGGCACGGACGGCCACGACAGCGTGAGGAGCGGCAGATTGCCGAAGTTGTCCTCGTGGTAGAGGCGCCGCGTCTCGGCGAGCCGGACCTCGGGGGGTTCGGCGACTTCTGGCGTCGGCCGGGAAGGGATCTCGCCGAAGTACTTCTCGATCCACGCCATCGTCTGATCGACGTCGATGTCGCCGGCGACGACCAGCGTGGCGTTGTTGGACCCGTACCAGCGCGCGTGGAATTCCTTTGCGTCGGCCACGGTGGCCGCGTCCAGGTCGGCGAGCGAGCCGATCACCTGCCAGCGGTAGGGGTGGCCCTCCGGGTACATGGCCCGGTCGATCACATACTCGTTGTGGCCGTACGGGCGATTGTCGACGCCCTGCCGCTTCTCGTTCTTGACGACCTGCTTCTCCTTGGCCACCACCGATTCGGTCACGGTGTTGATGAAGAAACCGAGCTTGTCGGCCTCGGCCCACAGCGTCTTCTCCAGCCCGTCGATGGGGACGACCTCGAAGTAGTTGGTGCGGTCGCGGCTGGTCGAGCCGTTGGTCGAGCTGCCGACGCGGGTCATGAGCCTGTCCAGCCCGCCCGGGCCCAGGTTCTCGGAGTCCAGGAAGAAGAGGTGTTCGAAAAGGTGCGCGAAGCCCGTCCGCCCCTCCACCTCGCGGGCCGAGCCCACGTGGAAGGTCATCGCGACCGCGGCGAGCGGATCCGAGTCGTCCACATGGAGGATGACTTCCAATCCGTTGTCGAGTTCGAAGCGTTCGAACGGGACGTCGAAGGTGTCTCCGGTGGCCGTTGAATCGGGAGCGCACGCGCCCGTTAGAGCAACCGCCAGGGCCAGGGGGAAGGCCAGAGCCCGGGCGAAGGCCGGGGCCCAGGGGAAGGCCGGGGCCTGCGGGATGCCGCCCAGCACCTTTGCATGCTGTGCGTTCGGAAGTGTTGGCGCTTCTTTTCTCATACCTTGGATCCTCTTGGTCTCTTTCTCGGAAAGCCGTGCAGGGGCATAGCCAATTCGCTCCCCGCTACTTGCCCGGACGCTCCGTGATACCCAAATGTGACACGGTAGGCTGCTTCTCGAATCACCCAGGAACGGGGGCTAATCATGGACGGATCGTCACTCCCGGCGCAACCCGGAGTCCGGCTCCGCTGCGCCTTCACCGCTTCCCTGCTCATGGCACTGATCCCGGCGACCCCCGCGTCTGCGCAAATCCCGCCGGACACGGTGACCACCGTTGAGGGAATCGTTGTCGTCGTCGGCTCACGCGCCGGAATCGTCGATCCCGCTTCCCTGCCCGTCCCCGTCGACGTCTACGGCGCGGAAGAGATCGCCCGGCTCGGCGAGGTCGACCTGGGCGAGGTCCTCGGACGCATCGCACCCTCGTTCAACTCCACGCGGCTCTCGGCCGGGGACGGCGCCGCGCTACACGTCGCCACGCTGCGGGGAATGAACGGCGACCAGGTGCTGGTCTTGGTGAACGGCAAGCGCCGCCACCCCGTCGCCTTTGCGAAGGTGCTCGCCGCCGCCGGACAGGGCACCACCGGGACCGACCTGCGTGCGATACCCCTTCATGCGATCAAGCGCATCGAGGTCCTGCGCGAGGGCGCGGCTTCGCAGTACGGCTCCGACGCGATCGCCGGCGTGATCAACATCGTGCTCAAGGACGACGCGGGTGGCGTGAGCGCGCGGTCGTATCTGGGCCGCACCTCCCGGGGTGACGGCGCACGATTGCTCACCTCGGCCAACGCGGGGGTCCCCCTCGGGCGCGGCTTCCTCAACCTCACCGTGGAGGTCGCGCAGCAGGAGGTTGCGAACCGGGCCAGCGAGGCTCCGACATGCTTCGGCCCGAATCCGGACTATGCCCCCTGCGCGAACGGCGGGAAGGTGATCCGGCTCCAGCGCAACGGTGAGCCCGACTATGAATCCGCGGCGCTCATGCTCAATGCCTTGCTGCCCGCCGGCGAATCGTTCGAGTTCTACGCCTTCGGCGGGTATTCCGACCGGACCGCGGTCTCCGACGGTCTCTACCGCAAGGCGGACTGGGTCCCGCGCAACGTGTCCTACGTGTACCCCGACGGGTTCTTCCCCGTGGAGGAGTCCGAGATGACCGACGCCTCGGCAGTCGGCGGACTCCGTGGAAGCATGGGCGAGTGGACGACCGACCTGAGCGTCGGCTATGGCAGCGGCCAGTTCGCCTTCAGCGCCGCCAACTCGATCAACCCTTCCTACGCAGCCGAATACCTGGCCAACAATCCGGGTGCGGAAGGCGCGGCGATTGCCGCGAACGCGGGACCCCTCAATGTCCGCAGCGGGTCCCTGAACGTCCGCCAACTGACGTTCAACGCGGACGCCAAGCGCGACTTCTTCTTCGGCCTGGCTCCCGGACTACTGGCGGTCGGCGGCGCCTTTCGGCGTGACTCCTACTGGATGGAGGCGGGCGAACGGGCTTCGTGGGCGTGTGGACAAAGCGACAGCCCGGGCAGCTTCCCCGCCGCTCATCACCTGAATGTCGGTGGCTCGGCCTACGCGAGCTGCGGGGTTCAGGGGTATCCCGGCTATAGCCCGCTTTCGGCCGACGGGAGCGAGAGGGACCGCAACAGTCTCGGCGCCTATGCCGATGTCGAGCTGCGCCCGACGGAGGCTTCACTGCTGGGCGCGGCTCTTCGCTTCGAGCAGTACAGTGACGCCGGTGCCTCGATCACCGGGAAGGTGGCCGGACGGGTCGAGACGGGGGTCCCCGGCGCGGCCCTGCGGGGGGCAGTGTCGACCGGCTTCCGCGCGCCCCGGCTCGCTCAGCGCGGCTTCAACACCGTCGGCTTCGTCGGCGGCAGCGACGGACTGGTCAGCGCCGGATTCCTCCCGGAGGAAGATCCCGTCGCCTGCGCGGACTTCGACGCCTGTTCCCTGAGCCATGAGACGTCGGTAAGCCTCACCGGCGGGTTCGTCTATTCCGGCCAGGCAGGTCTGCAACTGTCCGCAGACTACTACAGGGTCCTGGTGACCAACGCGATCGCTCTGACCCGGTCGCTGACCCAGGCGCACGGCCTGCGTGCCGACGCCCGCTTCCAGGGGCGCCCGGTGGACGCGGTCGCGTTCTGGACCAACGCGATCGACACGCGCACGTCGGGCTTCGACCTCGTCGCCAACTGGCGCTTCCGAGACATGTCCTGGGGGGTGGCCGACCTGTCGGCGAGCTACCACCGGAACCGCACCGAGATCACGGCCAACCGCAACGAGTACTTCATCGGCGAGACGCAGGCCACCCTGATCGAACAGTCCCAGCCGAAACAGCGGATAGGCGTCGGCGCCGACGTCCGGCTGGCCGGCGGCGTGGGAGCCCGGCTGAGCCTGAAGCACATCGGCGAGGTGACTACGCCCTTCATCTTCGAGGAGCCCGTGACGATCGACGCCGCTTCGATCGTGGATGCGGAGGTCAACCTCCGGGTCGCCGACCGCATGCGGCTTGGGCTGGGCGCCAACAACATCCTGGACCGGCTTCCCAACCGCCTGCCGGACGGGGCCGTGGCGCAGCTATGGTCGATGGACTACCCCGCCGAGTCGCCATACGGGATCGCGGGGCGCGTGCTCTACGTGCGCATGGAGCTGGCCGGGAGCTGAGTTTTCGCTGGCTGCAAGCGACCGGTCGGGGAGCGCGCGCGCCACCGCTTTCAGCAGGCCCCCGGGGCCGATGGTGGCCCCCGGGGCCTGCCGAGCGTGGAATACCAGGCCCGGCCGGCCGAAAACCGGCCTCGACCTGTCTGTTACATGTGCTCGTGCACGTGTGCGTGCACGGGCATCGTCACGAAGTCCGCGTGACCGCTCCCGACCTCCCCGTGCATCAGCTTGAAGGTGACATCGGTCTCGCCCTCCATGTGCCCGTGCAGGTGCCCCCCGAACTCGCCCGGAGTGTCCTGCTCGAATTCGGCAATGGATTCGTCCTCGACATCCACTTCCAGATAGAGGTCGTCGTCCAGTGGAATCGCGTCCCCGTCGTGGTCGATGAACCGCACGCTGATGTGGGGCGTTTCCTCGCCCACGTCGACCTCCATCTCGCCGGTCCAGCGCTGGGTGTCTCCGTCATAGGAGGCAATCACCTGACCGCTCATCACGAGCTCGACGCCCTCTGGCTCGGCATGCTCCTCCTCGGGTTCGGTCGTATCGCTGCTGCACCCCGCGAGGGCCAGCGCCGAAACCACCGTCAACCCGACCAGCCCTCTTCCGATAGTCCTTGTTTTCATCTTCCGTTCTCCCAACCTCGTTGTTGATTGTGTGTCGATTATGCAGCCCGGACCACCCGCCGTTCTAGAAGACGACCCGATAGCTCAGGCTGACACCCCTCCCGGCCTCCGGCATGATTTCCTTCACCCGTGAGAGGTGGTTCCGATACTCCCTGTTCGTAACGTTGTTCAGGCTCACCGTGATCACGTTCAGCCGTCCTCCCACCGTCAGGCGTGCCCCGGCCGACGCATTGAACACCGTGTACCCTTTTGTCGGCGACTCGAAAGCGCCGACGCGATCCTGCTTTGTGGCCATCTCGGTGTCCCACCCAACGAACCACGCCGGGCGTTCATACTCGATGCCCACATGGCCCTGCAGCGGCGGGATCAACGGGATGGGCCGGTCCGTCTCGGTCAGCGTCCCCCTCACGGACGAAGCCACCGCCTGCAGCGCCAGCCCCCGGCCGAGATCCCAGTTCAGGCTGCCTTCGAATCCCGCCAGCAGCGCGTCGTTGCTCTGGAACTGGTAGATGGGAAGGAGGACACGGCTGAGCCGCCCCGTCTCCTCGCCGTAGATGTAACCGCGAATCCGGTTGTAGAATCCGGCGATCTCCGCCCTGAGTCGCGGAGACTCAAAGCGCGCGAATACGTCGACCCCGGTACCCTGCTCGGTCTCGAGCGAAGGATTCCCGATCTCGAAGGTGTAGGCCGCCAGGTGCGGCCCCTCTGAAAACAGTTCGGTGACATCCGGGGTCCGGAAGGCACGAGCCAGGCTTGCGCCGACGGTCATGCCCGCGCCGATGTCGTAGAGGAGCCCGAGGGAGGCTGACGCCGCATGGAAGCTGCGGTCCCGGACGTTGCCGATGTCGGAGTCCGGATCCTCGTGGGCGGGACTGATGAAGACCCAGTCGTAGCGAAGCCCCGCCTCGACGCGCGTGGCACCCAGATCGACCTCTTCGAAAACGTATGCCGCAACGGTGCTGCGGCGCGTGTCCGGCGTATCGGTTCGAGCAACGCCCGAGCCCCCGTACCCGAAGTCCTCCCAGGCTACCCGGGCTCCGACGGCGCCAGCCGAGAACGGGCCCCAGGCTTGGTGCCGGGCCAGCATGTCCGCGTTCAGCGTCTGCAGCCTGAACAGCGTGCCGATGATGTTCGCAGACTCCAGTTCCCTGTGCCGGTACCAGGTGTAGGCACCGTCGAACCTGACCGACCGGAACCGCGCGTTGGGTCGCTCGATCACTGCCTGGACCTTGGATGCGGCGCGTTCCATCTCGATCCGCACCCCTTCCGCATGGCCACCCACGAAGCCGCCGGGGATCCCATAGTGGTTGCGGTAGCCCCGCGCGGAAGCCCCCGCGTGTCCCCAGCCCGCGACCCACGAGCCCCCTGCGCCCGCGCTCAATGTTTCACCGTTGGTGTTGGCCAGTTGGCCAGCCGGCGTGTGCAGGTCGCCCGCCGTACGCCCCGTAACTTCCAGCCGCAGGGGAATGCGTTCCGACACGGCGAACGTGGCTGAACCCCCTCCCGACACCGAGCCACTCACGCTCTGGACCTGCAGCGATGCGGCACCGGTCGGGTGATGCGGAACCGCGGACGGAATCTCGTCGCGGATGACGTTGATGACCCCTCCCAGGGCGTTGCTTCCGTAGAGCAGGGACGCGGGACCGCGAACCACTTCGATTCGCCGCGCGGCCAACGGATCGACCGCAGTGGCATGGTCGGGCCCGGCGCTGGAGACGTCGCCCACGCGGCTCCCGTCCTCCAGCATGAGGACGCGGTCGCCGCTCAATCCCCGGATCACGGGGCGCGAGGTAGCCGGACCCATGCTTGTCTCCGCCAGCCCCGGTATCGAGGCCAGCGTCTCGGCAATGGTCCCCGTCATGCGGCGCTGCAGCTCCTCGCCGGCCATCACGCTGACCGGCCGAAGGGCCTCGGCGGCCCCGCGCTCCGTGAGCATCGCGGTGACCACGAAATCTTCCAGCGGAATGGGTGAAGTGTCGAGTTCGATCTCCACATATTCCCCGTCCACTCCGACCGTGACCTCGATGGTCCGGCTGCGATACCCCAGCCGCTGGACGCGAATCGTGTAGCTCCCCGGCGCGATGCCGGTCAGGTGAAAGGAGCCGTCGCCGTGCGTAACCGCTGACGTCCCGACACCAACCACGGACACGGACGCTCCCGCGAGGGGCCCTTCCGTTTCGGCCGCACGCACCACACCCTCGATCTCGCCCCTGTGCTCCACAACCTGAGCGAACGCGGCGCTCTCGGGCGTGGCTGCCGCAGCCATCAGAATCAGTGCGATTCCGATGGCCGGGTGCGATCGTCGAATCGGGTGTCTGGACATGCGTACAGCCGCAGGTTGGTCACGCGCTCCTGATCGACCTTCGCGACGCAGGACGCACGGACATGGAGGAACCCCGGGAAAACGGTCGCCCGGGAGCCCCGGGAGGGGTAGCAGCCCACGTGTCGGGACCTCGCCGCACTTGCCGCCGGCGGGTCGCTGCCGCGGGCTGTTAGAAGAGGACCGGCGGCCCCCGGGGGATGACGGAGCCGGACATTATGGGCGTGCTCCACGAGTGGTTCGCCTCACGGCTCCGGTCGGGATGACGAACCGGCGGCGCATGCGGGTTCGCGACACTGATGCTCTGGGAAATGTCCGCAAGAGAAAGCGCCCGCACCAACTGGCAGAAGAGATGCCCGTGGTGGGATGCGCAATCCTCATAACCCGGCGACTCGATATGGATCGGGGCAAGAGCACGCTCGGCGTCCAGAACCGCGTCGGCGGGTCCGAGCACGGCCGCTACCCCGATGTGGAGCAGGCAGATGCATGCGGCGCCGACGCGGCGCAGGTTCCGTGTGTCCGATCGCCGAATGAACAAGTGCCGCCACCAACCGGGGGATGAAGATCGTGTGTGTTTACGACGTCAAATGAAGGCAGGGATCCGGGATCGTCAAGACTGCCGCGCCATGGGCCCAGAGGGACTTGAACCCCCGACCGTCGGATTATGAGTCCGCTGCTCTGACCGCCTGAGCTATGGGCCCGACTAACGGTAACGAAAGCGGGAGCGGCCGATCAACCGCGCGGATCGGGTGAGGGCAGCCCAAACAGCCTGTGGAGCGCGTCCCTGCTCGATCCGGGCGGCCTGGCGCTGGCGGTCACACCCATCCCATGGCCGTCACAGTGTTCCGTACAGGCGGTCTCCCGCGTCCCCCAGCCCGGGAACGATGTAGCCGATTTCGTTGAGCTGACGGTCCAGTGCAGCGGCATAGACGGGAACATCGGGGTGTTCCGCGGCGAGACGTCCCGCGCCCTCCGGTGCCGCAACGAGGCATACGAAGACGATCCGCGTCACACCGCGTTCCTTCAGATCGGCGATGGAAGCCGACGCGGTCCCGCCGGTCCCGAGCATTGGATCCACCAGCAGGAAACTGTACTGGTGCGACTCCGGCGGCAGCTTCCCGTAGTAGCGGCGCGGCTCCAGCGTTTCCTCGTTCCGTTCGAAACCGAGGTGGCCCACGCGGGCGCCCGGAATCATTCGGAGCATCCCCTCGACCATCCCGAGCCCGGCCCGCAGTACGGGCACGACCACCACTCTGTCTTCCCGAATGCGTCGTGCCCGCATGGCCGCGAGCGGCGTCTCGAAAGCCACTTCCTCCCCTTCCAGGCACTCCGTCGCGCGGAAGGCCATGAGCATCGTGATCTCGTTGACCAGCTCGCGGAAGTACCGGCTCTCCGTGCCGACGTCACGCAGCAGGGAGAGTTTGTGTTCGATCAGCGGATGCTCCACAACTCTCAGGGTCGAGTCAGGCATGCGCCCTCCGTTTCACGCTTCCGCGCCGGATTCGTCTGCCACCGGCAATGATGGATCGAGCTTCCTCGAGTTCTCGGGAATGTGCGGGCCGCCAGCCCCCTGGCGAGAGTCCGCCCAGTCGGAAGGGCCCGAACCGGGTGCGCTCCAACGCCAGCACCGGGTGCCCCACCGCCTTCAGGAGCCGGCGCACCTCGCGCTTTCTTCCCTCCGTCAGGACAACAACGATGCTCCAGTGGTCGTCGTCCGGTGGGACCTTGCGCACACGCCTGGGGCGCGCGAAACCGTCCTCGAGTTCGACGCCGCGCCTGAGGGCTCGCAGATCCCGGGCGGTGACCGGGCCGGCGACCGTGGCGACGTACTCCCTCTCCACCTGCCCGCTCGGGTGCGCAAGGGCCGCCGCCGTGTCTCCCTCGTTGGTCAGGAGCAGCAGCCCCGAGGTCTCCCGGTCCAGACGTCCGACGTAGCGCAGCCCCATCGCCCACCGGGGAAGGAGATCGTAGACCGTTTGGCCGCCGTGCGGATCGTTCCGGGTGCACAGGACTCCGGACGGCTTGTGGAAGACGATCCAGCGCCTCCGGGCGGGCTCGACGATTCTGCCGTCGAGCAACACCGTGTCACGGCCCGGGACGACCTTGACCCCCATCTCCGTGGCGGGTTTCCCGTTGACCACGACCCTGCCCTCGAGCATCAAGCCCTCGGCCTGGCGGCGCGACGCAACTCCCGCCTGCGAGATATACTTCTGCAGCCGGACCGGCTTCGGGGCGGGGCCACCGGACACGGCACGCCCACGCCTCCTGGACCGACCGCTCCCTCCCGCACGCCTATCCCGCTTCATCGGAGGCCTCCCGCCGGCCGGACGCGTGGTCGAGCACCGCGGCAAGCGCCGTCTCGGGATCGGAGGGGGCATCCCCGGCCCGGGACCCTGGTGCCGCTTCGGCGTCGGCCTCAACGTCGGCCGCCCGCTGCCCGGAGGAAGCCCCGGGTTCTCCGCTTTCCGGCGCCTCGGCCGCCTCCAGCGGCTCCGGCTCCCGCAGAACGACCGGCAGCTCCTCGGGCCGGGGCAGGTCGTCGAGGGATGCCAGTCCAAAGTGCTCCATGAATCGTGGAGTGGTGCCGTACAGCACCGGCCGGGGGGGGGGGGGGGGGGGGGGGGGGGGGGGGGGGGGGGGGGGGGGGG
>VXLT01000319.1 GCA_009841475.1 Gemmatimonadota bacterium | reverse complement strand
CTTCGAGCACAGGTACACCTCCGGCGTGATCGCCTGGGCCCCCGACGACCAACCCGCCGACGAGCACATCGAAGCCGTGGTCGACGAGTTCGAGAATACGGCTTGGGCGGGGCTCGAACCCGACCGATACGCATGGACGGCGGTGCTCCACCGTGAAGAGGGCGGCGGCGCCCATGTCCACATCCTCGCGGCGCGGTGCGATCTGGAGACCGGGCGGAGCCTCAACATCGCCCCTCCGGGATGGCGGAAGACGTTCGATCCGCTCCGGGACGCCTTCAACCACGAGCAAGGCTGGAGCCGTCCCGACGATCCAGCGAGGGCCAGAGTGCAGCAACCCGGCCACCGCGCCTACATCGAAGCGGCGCAACTACGGGCCGGGCTTCGGCTCGAAGCCTCCCCCCGCGACCTGATCCGGGACTACCTGCTCCAGCGTGTCGAGCACGGAACGGTGCGGGACCGGGCCGAGGTCGTCGCCGCCCTGCGGGAGGCGGGCCTCGAAGTGCCGCGCCAAGGCAAGGACTGCATCACGGTGCTGGACCCCAAGACCGGGGACCGGTGGCGGCTGAAAGGAGAACTATACGCACGTGACTTCGAGCGGGAACGATTTGTCCGACCGGCTGCGCAGACGGCTGGAGACCGAACGCAGGGAGATCGAGGAGTTGACCGCGAACGAGTTGCAGCGGCTCGCCGAGAACTCGCGGCGCGTCGCGAGGAACGCGCTGCTTACCATCGAGCGCGATACGGAGGAGGCGACCGGGCGGATGCGCGAGTTGCTGACAAAGGCTTGGCAACGGCCCCTGATCGTCGGCCTGAGCCTCTGGCTCGGTTTCTTCGGCGGAAGCTGGGCGACGATGCGCTGGTTGGCGGGGAGCATTCAGGACCGGATCGAGACGCTCGCCGAACTGGACTACGACATCCAAGACGCACGGCAGACGATCGCACAACTGGAGGTGGACACCTGGGGGGTCGCGCTGCTGGAGATCGAGGGAGAGCGGGTCGTGGTGCTGCCAGCGGGGACGCTGGACAACACGGACTGGACGTGGCGCGATCGGCCTGCCGTGAAGCTGTCGAACAGGTGAAGGAGGTCTATGACCGCGTTAGAGGAGCAGTTGACGAGGGCCTTGCGGAGGTTGTCCGCGCAGTACGAGACGGAGCAGCAGCGGCAATCCGGGCAGGCCGAAGCCTTGCGGCAGCACGTCGAAGCCTTGCGAGGGCGCGTCGAGCGGCAAAGCGGGGAGAACAAAGCCTTGCGGCAGCGTGTCGAGCGGCTGAGCGCGGAGAACGAAGTCTTGCAGCGGCAAATCGAGCGGCTCGACGTGCTGGCGACACGCTTGGCCGAGTATTTCGGGACATCCGCCGTCGCGAGACCGCGCGGCCTCCGTATCTGATGCGCCGCCCGGGACCAGATCGCGATCAGGGTCCGAGCCGCTGACCATGGCGTCCAGTCGCTTGCCACCCGAACGCCGCAGCGCCCGCCGTGCCGTCAGCCGCCCGTCTGGCGGAGACGCGGCCCCGGCGCGACGTTTCAAACGCGCAGATCGTGCAGTCCATCACGAGAGGAATCGAATGATGGCACGCACGAAACGAAGTCGGCGCTCGTACAGCGCCGGCGAATGGGGCCGGAATCGGGTACGGGTGTTCCCAGATCCGAAGACCGGCCGATACCAGATCGAGTGGCGCGAGAACGGGCGCAGGCTCACGAGGTCGCTCAAGCACCGTGACTGGTCGCGGGCCAAGAGGCAGGCGGACGAGGTTGCCGCTGGCTTCGCGGTCCACGAGTCCAACGGCCAGACCGAGCCCGAGCCCGAGCCGCTCACCCTGGGAACGCTTCTTGACATCTACGGTGACGAGGTGACCCCCACCAAGAGTGAGCGGTCCCGGAGGTACGACCGGGTCGCGATGAACATGTTCGTCAAGGTCTTCGGCAGGCACCGGAAGCCCGCGACGCTTTCCCAGCGGGACTGGGACCGGTTCATCCGGGCGCGGCGGGCGGGCAAGGTCGGCCCGAGCGGCTCGCCGGTGTCCGACCGGACCATCGAAAAGGATCTGAGGTTCCTGCTGGCGGTCCTCAACTGGGCCACGAAATCGAGGGACGAGGAGGGAAAGCTCCTGCTCGACTCCAATCCCCTCAGAGGCCTCAGGGTGCCGAAGGAGAAAAACCCGACCCGCGTGGTTCTCAGCCAAGCCGAGTACGAGGCACTGCTTCAAGCGTCGCTGGCGATGGACTGGCGGTTCCGCGTCGCACTGGTGGTCGCTCACGAGACGGGGCACCGGATCGGTGCCGTCCGCCAGCTGCGGTGGTCGGACATCGACATGGAGCGCGGGACCATCCGGTGGCGAGGCGAGCACGAGAAGACTGGATACGAGCACCGGACGCCGGTGACGGCCGCCGTGCTCACCGTCCTGGAGGAAGCGAGGAGGCGGAATCCCGGAATCGGAGACACTCCGCTGCTACCCGCGCCCAAGAACCTCTCCGCATGCATCGGGCGCTCGCTGGCCCGCGACTGGTGGGACAAGGCCGAGGCGCTCGCCGGGCTGCCGCCCAAGCGACTCCGCGGCTGGCACTCCCTGAGGCGAAAGTTCGCCTCCGACCTCATGAATCAGCCGCTCAAGGTCCTCTGCGAACTCGGCGGTTGGAAGACGGCCGAGACGGTCCTTCAGTGCTATCAGCGCGCCGACGAGGACCGGCTCAGGCAAGCTCTTGAGGAGCGCCAGAGGGCCATTTCCCGCTAAATTAGCGGGAACAAAAAGCGGGAGTCGCTTTAACGAAATCCCGTAACTCCAATCGGGGCGGCCGGATTCGAACCGGCGACCTCCTGCTCCCAAAGCAGGCGCGCTACCGAGCTGCGCCACGCCCCGCTACTGTATGATATGGTGTTCGAACATCGCGCATTCCCTGCCCGAGTGGTAGCCGCCCGCCGTTCGCGTCCGGCAACCCGCCGGCACGGCCCGGCTTCCATGCGGGCGGCCCCGGCCCCCGCCCGGTCAAGCCTTCCGGTGGCGGCCATCCCGGCCCTGCTCCTGGCCGCCGCCGCGCCGTCCCCCCTCGCCGCACAGCTTCCCGCGACTCCCGCCGCCACCGCAGACACGGTGGACGCCACGCCACCGAATCCCCTCCCCGGCACCACCCTGACGGTTCACCTCATCACGGTCGGGCCGGGCGACCGCGTCGAGGAGATGTGGGGGCACAACGCGGTGCTGGTCCGGGACACGGCGGCCGGAATCGAGGAAGCGTACAATTACGGGATCTTCGACGCCACGGATCCGGGCTTCCTGGCGGACTTCTTCTGGGGACGGGGCAACTACAGGGTGGCCGAGCTGCCCCTGGATAGCATGCTCGACGGCTACCGCCGGGCGGGTCGCCGGGTGTGGGCGCAGGAACTGGAACTCGAGCCGGCCGCCAAGGTCCGGCTCCTTGGGCTTCTGCGCACGGCGGCTCTCCCTGAAAACATGTTCTACCGGTACAACTACTACCTCAACAACTGCTCGACGAAGGTGCGGGACCTGCTCGACATCATTCTGGGAGGGCAGTTGAAGGCGGCAACCGATGCCGACCAGGGCAGCGGTGCGCCAAGTCGTGAGGGACGCGTAGCAGCCGATCCGCGCCCTGCGGCGAGCTGGCGCGACCGGACTCTTCGCCTCGCCGCCGAGGACCCGTTCGTGTACGTGGGGATCCAGCTGTTCATGGGACCCAGCGGAGACGAGCCCACCACCGGCTGGAACGACATGTGGACGCCCATGAAGCTGAGGGACACCGCTGGCGCGCTTCGCGTGACGCAGAGCGACGGGAGCCGGGTTCCGCTGGTGCGATCCGAGGAGCTTTGGGAGGACGCCGGCAGGGACTACCCGTCCGCCGCTCCGCCCCGCCTGGACATGCTCTTCCTGCTGTCGGGCCTGCTCGCCGGGGTAGTCCTGTCCCTGCTGGGCTACGGGGCCCGGGGAAGAGGCCGGGCCGCACGGGCCGGACTGATCGCCTTCGCATGCGGCTGGGGCCTCCTCTGTCTGGCCACCACCGTGCTGATCGTGGTGCTGCACTGGACGGCGCACACCTTCACCTACTGGAACCAGAACATCCTTCTCTTCAGCCCGCTGGGAGCGCTGGTCGCCGCAAGCCTGACCCGCACCTCGGTCAGGGGGACGACCAGCGTGTGGGGGCGGAGGTTCACTGTGTTTTCCCTGGGGCTGGCTGTGATCGCGCTCGCCCTGCACCTCATCCCGCCGCTGTCGCAGGGCAACGGGGAGATGCTTGCGTTCGTGCTTCCGCTGAACCTGGGCTTCTGCTGGGTGATGCTGGGCGTCCACCGGGCGGACGACGCGCTGGTCTACAGCTGAGCTCGCAAGGCGGCTGCCAGCGCCCGGAACGCCCTGCCCCGGTGGCTGCGGGCGTCCTTCTCGGCCGGCGTCAGCTCGGCGTAGCTGCGATCCAGTTCGGGGTCGAGGAAGAGGGGGTCGTAGCCGAAGCCTGCGGTACCTCTGGCGGAGACGAGGATTCGGCCGGGAGAATCGCCGCGAAAGAACGATTCGGCGCCGCTGGCAGCGTCCGCCAGGCAGGCCACGCAGACGTAGCAGGCGCTGCGCGCCGAGGGCGGCATTCCGTCGAGACGCTCCACCAGGTAGCGGTTGTTGGCGTCGTCCTGATCGAGTCCGGGGTAGTGGCCGGGGGGCGCGAAGCGTTTGGTCCTGACTCCCGGCCTGCCACCGAGGGCCTCCACCTCCAGCCCGGAGTCGTCCGACACGGTGGCGAGGCCCGATAGACGAGCGAAGTAGCGGGCCTTGGACGCGGCGTTCTCCTCGAAGGTGTCGTACGGCTCCAGTTCCTCCTCCGCTTCCGTCCAGGGAATGCCAGCGTCCTCCAGCGAGATAATCCTGCAGCCTTCAAGCCCCTCGCCGGCCAGGATGCGCCGCACTTCGCGCACCTTGTGGGTGCTGCGCGTGGCCAGGAGCAGCTTCACGGCTCGGTCTTCCGCGCGGACGGGCCTCCACCCGGGCGC
>VXLT01000089.1 GCA_009841475.1 Gemmatimonadota bacterium | reverse complement strand
GCCTCCACCCCCCGCCACATCACCTCCCTCGGCACACCCGGCGCCTCGTTGTACCCCTTGGCCTCGCGCCGCAGAAACTCCGCAAACCGGTCGAAGCCGCTCACGATGCCCACTCCCCCGCGTGCACGGCCAGCGCCTTGCGCAGCCGCCTGCGCGCCCGGAACAGCTGCGACTTCGACGTGCCGACCTCGACCCCCAGAATGCCGCCGATCTCGGCGTGGGTGTAGCCCTCAACATCGTGCAGGATGAAGACGGTGCGGCAGCCCTCGGGCAGCGCGTCGATCGCGCGGTGAAGATCGTCGCGCAGGTCGGGTTCGACCTGCTTGGGCGAGTTCACCACATGCATCCGCTCGTCGAGCTCCGCCTGCCGGTCGCGGAAGCGCTTCACCTTCCTCAGCTGGTTCAGCGACACGTTGGTGGCGATCGCCGTGATCCAGGTGCTGAACTTCGCCTCGCCCCGGAAGCTGCCGATCTTCGTGAACGCCTGCACGAACGTCTCCTGCGTGAAGTCCTGGGCGAGGTCGTACTCGCCCGCAAAGCGGTAGCACAGACGGAAGATCCGGTCGACGTGCGCCTCGTACAGCGTCCGCGCGACCGACTGATCTCCGTCCTTCAACCGCTGTATGAGCTGTGTTTCCGTCACCGAGCCGAGTCTCCGGTCACCCGCCCCTTCCGCCCTGGCCGCCGCCTCCGATCCGATGACACCGGCAATGTGCCCATTGGTTGCATCGGGGCCGGGGCCGGAGGTGCCGCCGCGACCGATCGGCGATGCCTCCCCCGCGGACGGCCGCCCGGCGTCGGCGTCAAGCGGCCGCCGGACGCCCTCCTCGCGAGCGGAATCGGCCGATGGCATCGTCATCGCCGAATCCTCAGCCGGGTCACGTAGGGTTCCCCCGCGTCGCTCTCGCCCGCGAAGAGGAGGTAGTCCCCGGTGGCGTACGCCCTGCCGGGGTTGACCCTGACCGCCTCCGGCACCGCGGCCCGCCCCAGGAAGACCCCGTCTTCCCGGAATACGTCGATGGCCGTGCCCGCGTCGACCCGCGAGGTTTCCGGGACCACGAAGACGTGGCCTGCGCCATCCACGAAGAGGCCGGCGATGACCGGTTTGTTCTCCGGCAGGGCTCGCAGGTGGTCCGCCATCAATGCGGAAGCGGACGCGAGTTCGGGGTAGCGTTCGAAGGTGGCCCGCACCTCGTCGCGGTCGTCCTCGTCGACAGCCGCCGGCCTGACGCCCTCCAGAGTGAACACCACGGTTGTGTCACCGGCGAGCGTGCGCCTGTAGACCCGGTACTCGTTGCTGGGCGCGAACCAGACATCGTCCCTGCAACCCAGGGCCCTCTGGAGAGTTGGTCCGAACCAGACCGGCCGCCGGCTGCCCACCGACGGCAGATCGGCCAGCTGTCGGGTGAACTCCAGGTACGGCAGCGTGTCCTGCTTCCCCCCGTCGGCCGATACCCGGATCGGATGGTGATGGCGAAGGTCGTTGTTGTCCATGTCCTCGCTCCTCTCCACCCTCGGCAAACGCGTCCACCACTCCATGTAGCTGCCGTCCGGGGGGATCGTGCAACGCTCCGTGAGCATGCCCGACGCCATCCGGCGCACCCTCGTACGGATGAACGTACCGTCCGGCGCGAAGATCGAATAGCGCGGCGCCAGCCCGTCCGCCACCCACAGCGTGTCCCCCAGCGCGATGGCGGGTCCCAGCGCTTCCCGGAACTCCCCCGGCCCCTGTCCCCGTCCGCCGAGCGTCCGCAAGTGACCGCCCTCGGCGTCGAAGACCTGGATCTCCTGCGACGTGCCGTCCAGGATGTAGATGTTGCCCCGGGAATCGGCCGCCACGGCGTCGACGTCGCCCAGGTACCCGTCGGGCGGCCCCCAGATCCGCAGATCCTCTTCGAGGGTCCACTCGGGAGTGGTCGTCCAGCCCGACGCGAGCGTGTTCTCGACGACGGCCTGCGCGCGCGCATCCGCCGGCACTGCGCCGGTGGCCAGAAGCGCGGCAGCGGTGATTGCGCACGGCAGGTGTCGCGCCGGTTGCGGAAGTGCGGGTCGCCGCCATGTCGGGAAGCGGCTCCGGTTGTCGCTGGAGAACCCGGTCAGCGTGAGCATTCGTCGTTGGGGTTGAGTGAGCATCCGTCGTCTGAATGACGGTGGACTACATCGCTGACACGGGGAACGGCGGAAGGGTTGCCGGGTGGGTCCGCCCGCACCCACCGGGCACTCTGGCAACACCCCCCGCCTCGGGGCTATCCTACCAGCGCTTTTCGCCGATCACGTCACACCACGTCCCGCCCCCATGTCCTTCCAACCCCTCGACATCGCCGCCTTCATCGGCTTCCTCGCGCTCGTCGTGGGCGTCTCCCTGTACGCCTCGCGCGGCAAGCACGACGCCGCCGACTACTTCCTGGCCGGCCGCAACCTCCCCTGGTGGCTGATCGGCTTCTCGCTGATCGCGTCCAACATCTCGACCGAGCACTTCGTGGGGATGGCGGGCCGCGGATACGACCTCGGCCTCGCGATCGCCAGCTACGAGTGGATGGCCGCCGTCACGCTCGTGCTCGTCGGCCTCTTCTTCCTGCCGCGTTTCCTGCAGGCGGGCATCTACACGATCCCCGAGTACCTGGAGTTCCGCTACGACCTGCGCACCCGCACGCTCATGGCCGCGTTCATCATGGCGGCGTACGTGTTTGTGGCGCTGGCGACCGTGCTGTACTCGGGGGCGCTTGCGCTCGAATCCATCTTCGGGATCGACACCGTGGCCGGAATCTGGCTGATCGGGGTCCTCGCCGGCGGCTACACGATCTACGGGGGGCTCAAGGCGGTGGTCTGGTCGGACCTGATCCAGGGCGTGGCGCTGCTGCTGGGCGGGGTGGTGGTGACGGTGCTGGGCTTCCAGGCGATCGGCGGCGTGGCGCAATTCCTCGAGGTCGCGGACGGCAAGCTGCACACCGTCCTGCCCTGGAACCACCCCGAGATGCCGTGGCTGGCCGTCTTCATCGGCGGCCTCTGGATCCCCAACATCTTCTACTGGGGACTGAACCAGTTCATCACGCAGCGGACGCTCGCGGCGCGCAGCCTCGCGGACGGACAGCGCGGGATCTTCCTGGCGGGCTTCATCAAGCTGGCGATCCCCTTCATCATCGTCTTCCCCGGCATTATGGCGGCCGAACTCTTCGCCGATCAGGTGGCGAACCCCGACCAGGCCTACCCGGTCATGATGCGCGAACTGCTCCCCGTCGGGCTGACCGGCGCGATGTTCGCCGCGCTCTTCGGTGCGGTGATGAGCTCGCTCGACTCGATGCTCAACTCGGCCGCGACCATCTTCAGCGTGGACCTGTACAAGCGGCACCTGCGCCCGGAGGCGTCGTCGCGCCGGCTGATGACGGTGGGGCGGGTGACGACGGGCGTGCTCGTGCTGGTGGGGTGCCTGTGGGCGCCGCTCGTCGCGCGGGCCGGAAGCGTCTTCGAGTACATCCAGATGTTCTGGGGATTCATCTCGCCGGGGATCGTGGCGGCGTTCCTCTTCGGGATCTTTGTGCCGCGCACGCCGCCTGCCGCGGCCTTCGGCGGGATGATCCTGGGGATTCCCGTGTATGGGCTGCTGCTCGGGCTGCTCCCCGGGATCGCGTTCCTGCACCACATGGCGATCACCTTCCTCGTGATCAGCGCGTTCATGGTTACCCTTACGTTACGTCAGGGTTTGGAGGAGCCGCGGAGGTTGCCGCGGGCGGTGGATGGTGTGGATCTGGCGCCGGCGCCTGGGGCGAAGTGGTGGGCGGGGGCGGTGATCGGGTGTGCGGCGGTCCTGTATGTGATCTTCTGGTAGAGAGAAGGGGCAAAACAATGGATGTCGGACCGACACACTTGGCGAGGGTTCCAAAAGCGTTCAGCGAATTGCAGTGTAAAGAAGACATTACCAAATGTCGTGTGTTGTTTACATTTCGGCTCCGCCGGGCTTCACTAACTCGCCTCCCAAGCGCCAGCGTGCTGCTGGCGGCGCTGGTCATCGCAGTCGGATGCACCGACTCGCCGAGCCGAAACGGATCCAGGCAACCCGACCCCTACTGGGAAAACCCCGCGGTCTTCGCAGAGAACCGCGAACCGCCCCACGCCTCCTTCACACCCTTCCCGACGCCCGCAGGCGCCGCAGCAGGCCGACCCGACGACTCCCCCTTTCGCGTCAGCCTGAACGGGGACTGGAAGTTCCACTGGGTACCCCGCCCCGACGAGCGGCCCATGGACTTCTTCGACCCGGACTTCGACGCGTCCGGGTGGGCGGAAATCCCGGTGCCGAGCAACTGGGAGTTCGAGGGATACGGCTACCCGGTGTACCGCGACGAGTTCTATTCCTTTCCCGCAAACCCGCCCTTTATCCCCCATGACGACAACCCGGTGGGGTCGTATCGGCGCGGCTTCGAGATCCCCGCCGAATGGGACGGCCGAGAGGTCTTCATCAACTTCGACGGGGTCTACTCCGCGTTCTTCGTGTGGGTCAACGGGGAGTACATCGGGTACAGCGAGGGCAGCCGGACACCCGCCGAGTTCCGGATCACGGAGGCCGTGCGGCCGGGTTCGAATCTGCTTGCAGTCCAGGTCTACCGCTGGAGCGACGGAAGCTACATCGAGAGCCAGGACTTCTGGCGCGTGAGCGGGATCGACCGAGACGTGTACCTGCTGTCGAGGCCGACGACGTATCTGCGTGACTTCTTCGCCGAGGCCGAGCTGGACGACGACTACGAGAATGGGCGGCTACGGCTCACGGTGAATCTGGTCAACCGGGGGCTGGGATCGGCGGGCAGGCATGAGGTGCGTTTCGAGTTGCGGGACCCCGAGGGTCGTCCGGTGTGGGAGGAACCCCAGGTGCTGGTGGTGGATGTCCCGGCGGGAGGAGAGGCGGAGGCGACCGGCGACCGCTCTGTCGAACGACCGCTCCACTGGACCGCTGAGACCCCTGCGCTGTACCGGCTGATAATGTGGGTGACGGGGCCGGAGGGCGAGACGACCGAGGCCGTGGCAGTCGGGGGATCCGGCGGTGAAATCGCTGAGGCCGTGTCCACCCGCGTCGGCTTCCGGCGCGTGGAGATCGTCGACGGGATCCTTACCGTCAACGGACAGCCGATCACGGTCCGCGGCGTCAACCGCCATGAGCACGACCCCGACCGGGCGCACGTGGTCGACGAGGAGTCGATGATCGAGGACATCCGCCTGATGAAGCAACTGAACATCAACGCGGTGAGGGCCGCCCACTACCCGAACGTGCCCCGCTGGTACCAGCTGACCGACCTGTACGGGCTCTACGTGGTGGACGAGGCCAACATCGAGTCGCACGGGATGGGCTTCGAGCCGGGGGTGACGCTGGCCGGGCGGCCGGACTGGCGGGCCGCGCACATGGACCGCACGGTTCGGATGGTCGAGCGCGACAAGAATCACCCGTCGATCATCATCTGGTCGCTGGGGAACGAGGCGGGGGACGGCGAGAACTTCGACGCGACCGCGGCGTGGATTCGCGCACGCGACCCGAGCCGGCCCATCCTCTACGAGCCTTCGGAAGAGCGGAACAACATCGACATCGTGGCGCCGATGTACGTGCGGCCCTACTGGCTGGAGCGGTATGCGCGTTCGGGTGCCGAGAAGCCCTTCCTGCTGGTCGAATACGCGCACGCGATGGGGAACAGCGTGGGCAACCTGGCCGACTACTGGGCGGTGATCGACGCGCACCCCCAGCTGCAGGGCGGGTTCATCTGGGACTGGGTCGACCAGGCGATGCGCGCGACCGACGAGCGCGGGCGGGAGTACTGGGCGTACGGCGGGGACTTCGGGCCCGCGGGGATGCGCAACGACGGGAATTTCCTGGTGAACGGGTTGGTGTCGGCGGACCGGCGGCCGCACCCGCATGCCTGGGAGGTGAAGAAGGTGTACCAGCCGGTCGGGGTTTCGATGGTCTATGGCAACCCGCACCGCATCGTGATCGAGAACCGGCGAGCGTTCACCGACCTGTCGGATCTGGAATTGACGTGGGAACTCGCGTTCGATGGGTTTGTTCGATCGGGGACACTCCCGCATCTGGCCACGGCCCCAGGTACCAGCGACACCCTCACGTTGCAGGGTCTCCCCAATCCCAAGCTCAAGCCGGGAGTCGAAAAGCTGCTGGCAATCACCCTGAGAAGACGTGAGGCCATATGGACGACTCTCGGGCCTCGCGCGGCGCCGCTGGTGCCGGCTGGCCACGTGGTGGCCCGCGAGCAGTTCTGGATGGGGCTGGCGCCCCCTGAGCAGGGCCCCCTTCCCGGAGGGCCCCTGCGCACACAGGAGACACCGGACGCCATCCAGGTGAGCGGCGACGACTTCACGCTCGGCTTCGACCGCGGCACCGGGACTCTGGTCTCGATGCGGGTCAATGCCCGCGACCTGCTGCTTTCAGGCCCGGCCCCCAACTTCTGGCGCGCTCCCACCGACAACGACTACGGGAACGGAATGCCGGTTCGGTCGGGCGTGTGGCGCCGCGCGGGCCGTCCTCCGTCCCGCCACCTCGATTCGATGACGGTCGAAGCCGCGCCGGATGGCGGACCCGTCACCGTCACCAGCCACTTCACGCTGCGCTCGATCGACGCGCGCTACACCCTCTCCCACGAAGTCCACCCCGACGGCACCACCGCCGTTTCCGCGCACCTGTCCGATGTCGATGAGGACCTCCCCGAGATGCCCCGTTTCGGCACGCTCCTCACGCTCCCCGGCAGCCTCGATCAGGTTGAGTGGTACGGCCGCGGCCCCCACGAGAACTACTGGGATCGCCGCACGGGCGCCGCCGTCGGCCGCTACGCGGCCCCCCTCTCCGAACTCGCGCACTCCTACGTGCGCCCTCAGGAGACCGGCACCCGCACCGACACGCGCTGGGTAGCGGTCACCGACGGCTCCGGCACCGGGCTCCTCGTGACGGGCCTGCCCGCAGTCTCCTTCTCCGCGCTCCCGTACACGCTGGAGGACCTCGACGCGGGCGAGACCAAGGCGCAGCGCCACTGGGCCGACCTGGTCCCCCGCGACGAAGTCACCCTGACCGTCGACTACCGGCAGCAGGGCGTCGGCGGCGATGATTCCTGGGGCGCGGTCCCGCACCACGAGTACACGCTCTGGCCGCGCGAAATGGGCTTCCGCTTCCTGCTGCGGCCACTGCGACCTGGCGAGGATCCGGGCCCGCTGGCGCGCGAACGCATGCCGGACGCCGCGGCGGCGGAGGCGGTCGCGGGGCGCCGGCTTGCTCTCGACCATTTCGGCGAGGTCAACCTCGTGGCGCACCTCGCGCGCGGCCGCCCCGTCGAGGTTGTGCCCGCGTCCTCGTCCCGCTACTCGGCCGCGGTCGACGCCGGGCTGGTCGACGGCATCCGCGGCTCGATCGATCGGCGCGGCGGTCACTGGCAGGGCTACCGGGCCGACGAGGTCACCGCCGTGATCGAGCTCGGCGGGGGTGCGGAGGCGATAGCCGTGCCGGTGGAAGCCGTGAAGGTGGGGTTTCTGCAGCATCCGGGGTCAGGGGTGTACTGGCCGCGCCGCGTCGAGGTGGAGGTGAGCGAGGACGGGGTGGGGTTCGGGGAGGGGGTCGTGCGCGAGGTAGAGGCTTGGGCAGGCGGAGGGCTGGCCGACGAGCCCCCCGAAGGCGGACGTCTCTATGTCAATGTCCCGCTCGGTGGCCGCACCGCGCGGGCAATCCGCGTGCGGATTCGAGCGTTCGGAAACGTGCCCGACGGCTGGCCCTCCGCCGGCGATCAGGCCTGGACCTACATCGACGAGATCATTGTCCGGTAGTGACTTGGCCGCTTTTCCGTCCATGGATGCGGCCACTCGACAAACTGCCAAGGTTGACCAATCAAGGAGACATTCACCTATGAAGAGACTCGCTTCAGCCCTTCTGGCCGCTGTGGCCCTCGCCGCGTGTACGTCCGGGGAGGCGCCCCCCGCTGAACCGGCCGCTCCCATAACGGAATCGGCCCACGCCCCCACCGACGCCGACCACGCGGCCATCCTGGCCACCGTCCAGTCCCTCTTCGACGCGCTCGCAACCAGCGACGGCCAGGTTCTGCGCGACATCATGCACCCGAACGTCGTCATGCACTCCGTGGAGCGCGCCGCCGACGGTACCCGGTCCAGCTCGACCTCGACCCTGGATCAGCTCGTGGCACGCGTGGAAGGCAGCGAGGCCGTCCTGACCGAACGGATGTGGGACCCCGAGGTACGCGTCAGCGGCGACCTCGCCATGGTCTGGACGCCATATGACTTCTACGTCGGCGACGAATTCAGCCACTGCGGCGCCGATGCGTTCGTGCTCGCACGGTCCGGAGAGTCGTGGACGGTCGTGGCGCTCTCCTGGACCCGGCTGCAGCCCCCGGAGTGCGAGTTGCACCCGGACGGGCCGCCCGAATAACGCATGATCCATAGTCATGACATATGATTCATAATTGATATGAACGTGATTCATTCTCGGGCGTTCGACTGTCGGCGAATGTGAGACTCAACTCCCCACCACCCCCGCGAACTCTTCCTCGTCGATCACCACGAAGGTGGCGTTCGCGATGGCCACCACCTCCCCGTCCGACGCCCGCCTGGCGATCCCCTCCATCTCCACCAGCTTCCGCTTCCTCGCCGTCTGGCGCCCCACCAGCTCCAGCTTCTCCCCCTCCCGAGCCGGTGTACGGTAGCGGATCTCGCACTTGGCGGTGTATGCGCGGGCGCCGCGCAGGTACAGCCAGTTGGCCATCACATCGTCGAGCGCGCTGTAGAGCATCCCGCCGTGAATCACCCCGGGATAGCCCTGGTGGTTCTCTCCAGGCGTGAATTCCGAGACGCAGACCCCGTCCTCCAGCCGGAACGTCAGATGCAGCCCGATGGGGTTGTCGGGCCCGCAGACGAAGCACTTGTTCGCGGCGAGCCCGCGCACCGGGGCGCTCCCGTCCCGAAGCCGGGACCCCGAAGCCGGCGTGCCGCCTCGCCTGCCCTCAGCGGAGGCATCGCCGGATACGCCCCGGGTGATCGCGCCATCCTCACCAACGGCCCGAGTCCGGTTTTCGGCCTTTGCGCTCTCTCCCGTCACTCGCCCTCCCAATACTCGTCGATGATCTCGTCTTCCGATGCGCTATGGAAGGTAACGGTGGCCCAATCTGCGCCGCCCCCGGCCTCTGGATAGTGCCAAACCCCCGCCGGGACGATGTCCCAGGAGTGCTCGATGGGGAATGGGCGAGGGTCGCCGCGGTCAGGGCTGTGAATCGCCCTGGCCGCGAGATCCCGGGGACCGCGCCGGCTGCGCCCTTCAACGGGACTTTCAGCGTGGATCCGGCCCCACCCCCGATACGAGACCAGCCGCTGTACGCTGTTCCGGTGCACCTCCGGTACTGCCATCCGCCTCCCGCGGCGGAGCAGGAAAGCCCGGCATAGCCGCACTTTGTCCGCCAGCGCCGATCCCAACCCGTCCGTGAACAACTCAATGGGAATCACACGCGCGGCGTGCGGCGGCTCGCGTCGCTCACGCAACTCCCCAACCAGCTCCTCGAAGGCCGCATCCAGCAACACCCGCACCTCCGGCGCGGCGAATACGCGCTGGTGTAACGCCCTCAGAAGCGGTACCGAACCGGCGTCCGGCGTCACGTCGCGCCCCTGCATGACTCGCGCCGCGTCACCCCGCTCCTCTGCTCTCCGCAACCGGCCTCATCCGCCCCCCCGCTCCGCCGCCCGGCCCCACACCGCGTCGAACATCGGCTCGGTCAGCTTCCCGGTGAAGGTGTTCTGCTGGCTGGGGTGGTACGACGCCAGGACCGCAACACGGCCCAGATCCACCTCCACCCCGTGCCCGAAACGCGGACGCGGCCGGGGAATCGGCAACCCGCGCCCGGCGAGGATCCCGAGGACCACGCTGAAGGCGAAGCCGCCCAGCGCAACGACCGTGTGAAGACCTGGCCACAGCAGCTCCAGCTCCCGCCGTAGAAACGGCGCGCACCGGTCGCGTTCCCCGGTCGTCGGCCGGTTCTTCGGCGGCGCGCACCGCACCCCGGCCGTCACATACGCCCCGCTCAGCTCCAGCCCGTCATCCCGGTCACGGCTGAGCGGCTGGTTTGCGAACCCGGCCCGGTGCATCGCGCGGTACAGCCAGTCGCCGGCCCGGTCCCCCGTGAACATCCTGCCGGTGCGGTTGGCCCCGTGCGCCGCAGGCGCCAGGCCTACCACCAGCACGCCGGCCTGCGCATCGCCAAAGCCCGGTACGGGCCTGCCCCAATACTCGTCCTCACGAAACGCCGCCCGCTTGTCCCGGGCGGTCTTCTCCCGCCAGGCCACCAGCCTCGGGCACTGCCGGCACTCCACCAGCTCGTCGCGCAGGGTCGCGAGTTCAATCCGCGTCATGCCCGCAAGGTATATCTTCCCTGTGGGCGGTCAACGGAGACCGACCCCACACCGGAAGGCATCCATGACCAACCCCTATTTCACCGACGCCACCTTCGAGTTCCTCGCCGGGCTCGCCGCCAACAACGACCGCACCTGGTTCAAGGCGAACAAGCCACGGTACGAAGAGCACGTGAAGGACCCCGCGCTCCGCTTCATCACCGATTTCGGCCCCATTCTGAAGGAGATCAGCCCCCACTTCCGCGCGGACCCGCGAGCCAACGGCGGCTCCCTCTTCCGGATCTACCGCGACACGCGCTTCTCGAAGGACAAGAGCCCCTACAAGACCCACACCGGCATCCACTTTCGTCACGACGCTGCACGCGACGCCCACGCACCCGGCTTCTACCTCCACATCCAGCCGGGAAACTGCTTCGCGGGCTGCGGGGTCTGGCGCCCGAGCGGTCCCGCGCTACGGAAGATCCGTGAATCGATCGACGAGGAGCCCGCGGCATGGAAGCAGGCCTCCCGGGACGCGCGCTTCCGCGAGGCTTTCGACCTCACCGGCGATTCCCTGATCCGCGCTCCGAAGGGCTACAGCCCCGATCACCGGCTCATCGAGGATCTGAGGCGCAAGGACTTCATCGGTGTGGCCCGGCTGAACGCGCAGGCGCTCATCGCAGGGGACTTTCTGGAGACCTTCGCGCAGCTCTGCCGTGACGGCGCCGTATTCCAGCGCTGGCTGTGCCGCGCGCTGGCGGTGCCCTACTGAGGCGGGCCGGCCGGCCGGTTATAGTACATGCGTGCTACCCCGCGCGTGTCGATCACCAGGGACACCTCCGCACCCGGAGGCAGATGAAGCGCTCCCGTCAATGCGCAGACACCTTCGTAACACTCTTCGACGCCGTAGCCCAGGGCGGGAGCAGCGCCAGTCTCGGCGCCGGTGGCAACGCGCGCCACGCCTTCCAGCCGAAGGAGCTGATGGGCCAGGCGGGACGGATGCCATGGGATGGTCAGGACGCGCTGGGACTGTCCGTTCACCAGCCCGACGCGCCGGGCGATCGTGCTCCCGATGTAGCGTTCGACCGTAATCACCCGGCTGGTCATGTTGTCCACCCGGATGGTGATCGGCTCGGCCTCCGGTCCCGCTTCCGATGCGGTCGCACAAGCGGCGAGAGCCATGAACATGGTTGGGATGGCCAGTCTCTTCATTGGCAGGCCTCTACAGTTCCGACAGTTCCAGGCCTCCTCTGGCACCGCCGGTTGCAACACCCCCCAGCCACTCGTCGACCCGCACCGCCAGGAAGGTCATTGCCTGCGCCGGGACACGGGTGGTCTCGGTCAGCACGAAGTAGGGATCGGCCTCGCGGCCGTCGTCGCGCAACAGTTCCATGAAGCCGAGCGGTTCGTCGTCGCTCCCCAGGTACTCGAGGCGTACCAGCACACGGGCATCGGGCCCGGGGCGGACGGCGAATCCCTGAATCGCCAGCTGGCCGACCCGCTGCATGAAGGTGCCGAAGGGCACATCCGGCGCCGGGCTTCCCGGTTCGGCCCACTCTCCGGTGTCGCCGAGGCGCGACATCGTGCGGACGGTGCCGCCCAAATGCACTCGCACCCTGGCCAGGTCCTCTCCGTCGAAACGGTGCACCAAGCGCTCACGGACCGCTTCCTGCCCGTTGGACAGCGGCGTCATGATATCCCGCGGCAGCACATGCCCCATTCCCGTCGCCGGCTCGTACGCATACCGTTGCTCGGCACCGTAGACCTGATCGCCCAGGACCAGCTCGCGCTGCCCGTCGCGGAACTGCACCGCCAGCCGGTCGGACGAATCCGCGATGCCGAAGGTGGTCATCATTTCCGTCGACAGCGGCCCCAGGTCCCTCACCGTCCGAAGGCCGGCGAGTTGATGCACAAGGTTCCTGCCGGGCCCCCCGACGGGAAAATCGGTCGTGCGCGGTTCGTCGCCTCCGACGGTTTCGGTGCCCCAGAAAAAGTCACCGGCCTGATCCGTGCGGCGTTCGATCCGGACCTCCACCTCGGAGATCTGATAGGCGATGGCCAGGACGTCGGTGCTGTCGCGGTCCCATACGCGGAGGATGTCCGCCTGTCCGTAGGAAATCTCCCGGTTCCAGGTGAAGTACGTGGCGATCAGCACCACCCCGAAGAGGATGGCATGAAACCGAAGATCCGTCATGCGCGCGGCTCCCCGGGAGCCTGTGAGACCTTTCACGAGCTACTCGCTTTCGGCTCGGGGACACCCTGCTTGCTGCGCGCATAGATCATGCCGAGTCCCAGGGCCAGCAGCGCCCCCGGCGCCCCGAAGATGATCGCGTAGAACCAGACCACGTTCTCTTCCCGCGTGTGCAGCACCGGGATGTCCTCCTCGGAAACGATGCCGCCGATGAACGCTTCCTCCTGGTCGAGCCAGCGCACACCGTCCAACAAGACGAATCGGTTCAGGTTGGGGCGATTCAGAGCCTGATCCGAGAACATCTCGGCGTCTGCAAGCGCCAGCAGGCGCATGCCGGTATCCGCGTCGTCTCCGGCCGCTCCCATGGGCTCCTCCCGTTCCACCGCGACGCCGAGGACATAGAGGCCCCTCTCCTCGGTGTCGTCGTCGAATGTGTAGTTGCCGTTCAGGTCGGCGTAGCTGCCCAGGGCGGATTCGATCGTGACCTGGGTGCTGATCCCGGGAATCTCGTCGCCCTCGGCGAAGCTGCCCGACCCGACGAGAAGCGTGGCTCCGCCCGAGCGGCTGGCCGTCATGACCGAGGGATGCGTGGTAAAGCGCTGCGTGTGGATCAGGCGGCGGTCAGCCAGCGAAGGGTTCGAGCTCGGCAGGTGCGCCTGATCGTGGAGGGTCATGGCCGGCTCGAAGTCGAACGGCAGGTAGTCGCGGAGGCCGTCAAGGGTGAACTCCGAACCGGTTTCCAGAGCCAGCAGCAGGGACCCGCCCCGGTCCAGGTATCTCCGGACCGCATCGAGTTCGGGTTCGTAGAACGGGCGTTGCGGGCCGAGGATCATGAGCATCGCGGCATCGTCCGGAATTGCGTCGGCGAGCCCCTCCCCGATGCCGATGTCCGAGACACGGTAGTTGAGCACCGCCAGCCATTCGCGGAGCTCCTGGAGCGGCAGCTGAGGCCCGTAGAACTCTCCCGGATTCGGCCGGGGCCCGGCTCCCGGTTCCTCGAGTGCCAGCGGGTCGTTCAGCTCGCCGTGGCCGGTGGTCAGGTAGACGGAGCGGCGCTCCCGGCTCAGCTGCAGCAGCTTCTCGTGCACCTGGCTGTCCAGAACCCTGAGCGAGCCACGCGCGTCGTCGATGTCCAGTCCGACGTAGATCGACTCCTTGGCGTCTTCGCCCCTGCCGAGGTACAGCGACCCCTGGCCCCCCGCCTGCCATTCCCTCGCGGCCTCGATATCGACGAACCGGTCGTACTCCTCGATCACGACCTTGCCGGTCGTGCGCGCCAGCTCGTTCAGGTAGTCGAGCAGCTGGTCCTTGACCTCGTTGACCTCCGGGTAGAAGAGGGCCGCCCGGAGCGGTCCATCCATGTTGAGCACGATCTGGCGGGTCGATTCACCCGGCATGGCCGTCTTGTTGTAGCTGAAGTCCGCACTGCGATTGAATTCTGTCGTAATGTAGCCGATGAAGATCAGGCTGAGGGCGAGAAACGAGGCGCTCAGGGCCCCTCCGGCCGTCCGGCGCACGCGTAGTGTATCGACGCTCGCCGCTCCGGCGCTTCCCCCCTTGCTCACCGCCCACTGGGCCGCGAGTACCGGCAGCAGGGAACAGACCAGCAGGATCGACGAACCCACCAGAAAGAATCGCTTGAAGCGCAGCTCCGCCCGCGCCGCATCGAACTCGAGCCCCAGCAGATTCACCCCGAATTCGGTGGCCGGGGCGAACCCGACCAGCGCCAGAGCGCACCCGGCGTACCCCAGCATGAAGACGGTCTCCATGCCGCGCGCGTCCTTGTCGGCCGCTCGCCAGGAGAGCGCCCGCAGCGCCTTCGCGGTCCCCACCGCGGCGACGCCGACCACGACCAGCAAGGTATCGAGCACCTCCATCCCGGCGAAGATGCGCGCGCCGGCAAAGACGGAGACCAGCCCCGCCACCAGGACCCAGGTCAGCCAGGGACGCTTCACTCCCATCGCTTGGCCTCCATGGTGCGGGTCGCCAGGTAGAGGAAGAACCAGGTGAGCGACAGGTAGTAGACGATGTCGCGCAGATGGTAGATCCCCTGCTGGAAGCCGGGGAAGTGGCGCTGGTGTATCGCAAGCGCCGAGAAGAAGCTGGACAGCGGATATTCGACCGCCTCCGAAATCTGCCAGAAGAGGTAGAACATGCTGGTGATGACCGAGGTGACCACCGCGGCAACCAGCTGGCTGCGGCTGAGCGCGCTGCCAAAGATGCCGATCGCGAGGACCGCCCCCCCGATCAGCGTCAGGCCCACGTACCCGGCGACGATCTGGCCGATCGTGATCTTGCCGTTGACCATGATCAGCAGCGGCATGTAGATCGTCGCCGCGTTGAGGGCGGAGAGAAAGGCGAGCGCGGCGAGGAACTTGCCGAGCACGATCTCCCGGTCGCGGACCGGGGACGTGTCCAGCAGGAGTTGCGTCCCGGTCTGGCGCTCTTCGGCGATCAGGCGCAGCGAGAGGACGACCGCCGCGATCGTGGTCATGCCGCTGGCAAAGTAGAAGAACTCGCTGAGGACGTATCCCGAGAGCATCTGGGCGTCCGCCCCCAGGATGTATCCGAAGAAGAGGAGTCCATCGAGGAAGAGAACCACCGCACCGACGATGTACCCGATGGGCGCGCGCACGTACGCGTTGAATTCGCGCCGGAAGATGATCCCGGTGGCGCCCATCGTCAGTTTGACCCTCCGGCCACCAGCCCCACGAAAACACGTTCGAGCTGGCGCTCCGCGCGCGTAAGCGTGATCACGTCATGACCCCCCTCGACGAGCGCCCGGCAGACTTCCGCCCGCACGTCCGATTCGCCTTCGACGCGGAAGGTGGCGCTGCCGGGCTCCTCGGCGATTCCGTCGTCGGCGCCAATCTTTTCCACCTTCTTCACTCCGGAGGTCCCGGCGATCCGGGCGTGAGCGGCGGCAACCCCTTTTTCCCCGGGCCGCACCGTCACGCGAATACGGCGCGATACGAAGAGCCGCGCCTCCAGCTCCGTCTCCGAGCCCGACGCGACGATCCGGCCGTCGTCGAGGATCAGCAGGCGGTCGCAGGTCTGGCTGATCTCCGGGAGGATGTGGCTGGAGATGAGGATGGTGTGCGAGTCCTTCAGCGCCCGGATCATGGCGCGCATCTCGACGATCTGCACCGGGTCGAGGTCGTGGGTGGGCTCGTCCATGATGAGGAGGTCCGGCTCGTGGATGATCGCCTGGGCGACGCCAACGCGCTGGCGGTAGCCCTGCGAGAGGTGGCGGGCGGGCATGTCCCGCACTTCGGCGATGCGCGTGCACTCCTCGACGACGGGCATCCGCTCCGCCACCGCGCCGGCCGTCATCCCCTTCAGGCGCCCCACGAACGCAAGGTAGTCTCGGACGGTCATGTCGCCGTAGACGGGGGGCACTTCGGGGAGATACCCCACGCGCTTGCGGACCTCGTGGGGATTGTCGAGCACGTCATGGCCGTCGATGCTGACGCTGCCGGACGACGGGCGCAGGCCGCAGGCGAGGATGCGCAGCAGCGTGGTCTTGCCCACCCCGTTGAGGCCCAGAATGCCCACGGCGTCCCCCTTCTCGATCTCGAAGGACACGGGGCCGAGGGCTCGCTTGGGACCGTAATATTTGGTGACGTCCGACAGCTCTACCATGCGATCAGGGGAGCGGGCAAAGTGGATGCAAGCGGTGAATACACGACTGCAAAGCTAGGGTACGACCGGACGGGGTCAAGGTTGCCCAGCGGGTCCCGGCGCAGACAGCTGCTTCAGAGCCATCAGCATGCAACCACAGGCCACCACCGAGGTACCCACCCACCACCACGGCATCAGGCCGTGCATTCCGTCGTACACGCTCGTAGCGATCACCGCAATCAACAGAACGAAATGGAGGGGGCGCACGCTGTGCAATAGCCTGAGCAACGCAAGACTTCGCGGACCGGCAACCAGGGGGGAAACGGTGAACGCATACATGGAAGGGCCCACCGCAATAAAGAAAAGACCCATCGACCAGCCCCGCTCCGGGTCGATGAACGCGGACACGAGTGCAGCCACGCCCGCGACCGGTGTCAGTGCGAATCCGATTGTAGCCGCGATCGAGGCCCGGCGCAGGCCGCGCAGCTCCTGCGGGGTCATTGATTCCTTCACGGATTCCTCCTTCATGGTTGCACGAATTCGCGAGCGCCGCGGCCAGAAGATGCAGGGGCTGTCATGGCGTACCCGTTGTCCCTCCCGCCGATTCCAGCGCGGCCCTGGCCTGAACAATAGCCGCCAGCATGCCACGTTTCCGCACCCTCGTATCGACGCGCTCGAGCAGCCAGGCTTCGAAGAGCGGCGACATCACCCGGGTGGGCTCCTCTCTCGACACGATCCCTGCCATGTGCCGTGCCAGCGCGTCGCGCGAAGGGCCATCGGCGCCGCCCAGCGCCAGGGTGCGGGTCCAGTACTCCATCCGGTCGGCGTGGGCCATGAAGAACGACTCGTCGAGCACCGGGTCAAGGGACATGCCGCGCGCGGCAGCGTCCGCAATCCGCAGTGCCCGGGTCCCGACGTCGGTGATGAGGTCCTCCAGCTGTTCCTGGCCGGTCTCCGCCCACTGGGCCAGCGCCTGGGGGGGAACGAAATGGAAGTCGCGAGCGATCATGCCCGCGGTGAGCTGCCCGGCCGGGTGGCTGGCCAACGGATCGCCTGCCGCGTCCGCGCGAGCCTCCCAGGTTGCCAGCGGCTGGCGCGATTCAAGCCATGCGGCCGGATCCTCTGCAATCCTGGCCAGGACGGCCGCACCGCCCGGAACCACCGCGAAGCTGCGGGCCGTCCGTTCGTCCTGGGCCGCCGCTGCGTCCGCCTCGGCCAGGCGCCGCTCGCGGAGAAGGCCGATGAACTGGAACTCGACCTCCGGGAAGGTGGGGCGATAGATGATGTGAAACCCCTGGCTGCTCTGCGTGACGGGCGATACCTGGCCGGGCTCCAGGCGGAAGGTGACCCGGTCCAGGGTGGATGGCAGCTCGCCCGGCCCGAAGAGGCCCATCACTCCGCCGGACGGCTTCGACGCCTCGTCCTCGCTCTCCGCAACGGCGTCGATCCACGAACCCCCGTCGGCGATCTCCTGCAGCAGCCGGTCCGCCGTTCTCTGTTGCTGCAGGAGCATGCTTGACGACATCTCCGGGCCGGCCCGTTGAAACACCTGCGCGACCAGCCGGAGCGCCCCCTCCCGGTGAACGGCTTCGGCCTCGGCCGGGGTCACCACCACCCCGCCACCCAGGCGCTGCTCCCGGTCCGCGGCCAGGATCGCCTCCCGGCGCACCGCCCACACGGCCGCCTCCAGCGCCTCACTGCCCAGCAGCGAGTCGCCCGCCGCCGCGCGTTGCGACATGGCCGCCGCGGCGACCCAGTGATCCACCAGCTCGCCGACGGGCACCGAATCGAGCGGGAACGGTTGGGCCAGCACGAGCAGCTCGGCCAGCCGCTCCTCGGTGAGGGCCCAGTCACCGGCCCGCGCCACCACCCCCCGATCCGTCAGGTCGCCGCACGCGGTCAGCGCCGCCAGCGTCCCGATCAGGAGAGAGGTGAATGGCAGCGCAGCGTGGACGGGCCGGCGAAGCGGTCCAGCCCGGATGCATCGCCGCTCGAATGCCGGGGGGGTCCTGTCCACGGGCTGCCAGGGCAGCGAACTGCGTCCCACCGCGCCCTACTTGATGGTCACCATGATGGTGTCGGCGACCGGAGGATCGAGCGGGATGTGCACACCGTCGGCGACCACCGCGATGATCCGGTGCTCACCCGGGGGAAGGTCTTCCAGGGTGAACTCGGTCTGGGCGAGTCCCATGTGATAGTGGACGCCGGGGTCGTTGGGGATGGGCAGCTCCCAGTCCACGTCGCCGTTCACGATCAGGTGGTGGTGGCCCGTCCCTGCATCCATGACACCGGCCTCGACGACCAGCAGGTTTTCGACTTCCATCACCACGAGCACGGGCCCGGCATCGAGCTCCGCGCCATCGGCGGGAGACACGATCGTGACCGTGGCTGGTCCGGCCGCCTCATCCATCGGCACCATGTCCATCTCGTCCGACTCGCCGCCCGCATCCCCGCCCCCGCACCCTGCCATCGCGGCCACGATTGCGGACCCGACCATGAAGCGAATCGTTCGCTCGATCTCTGCCATCTGTTTCTCCCGTCTTGCACCACGGAGTGGACTGAACCGGACTGCCAACTTGGGGCTTTGGACGGGTGCGCGCCAGCCCGGGACGGCCAGCGGCACGCGGGGAGTTTCCCCGCAGGTTCCCAGCGATCGACGGGCACGCCCGCGGGGGCCCGCTCCCGCTTGACACTCGCCCCGGCCCGCCGGATTCTTCCCGGCCATGCCGACCAGACTCCTCCCGCCTGTCACGCTGCCGATCCTCGCGCTGGCGGCCCTGCCCACCCCCGACCTCACCGCGCAAGCCCGCCCGGCGACCCGCATCGACCCCGACACGATGCCCCGCCCTACCCTGGAAGCGAGGCGTGCCGCGGGCCCAATCACCCTCGACGGCACCCTGAACGAGCTGGCCTGGTCGCTCGCCGACTCCACCCGGGGCACCTTCTACCAGTCGATCCCGGACCAGGGCGCGCCCGCCACCGAGCGCACGGTCGTCCGCGTCCTCTACGACGACGAGCGCCTCTACGTGGGCGCCGTCATGTACGACAGCCGCCCCGACCTGCTGGTGTCCGCCGGCATGGAGCAGGACTTCGCCACGCAGGACTCGGACATCTTCGGCTTCGCCCTCGACACGTATCTCGACCGGCAGAACGCATTCCTCTTTGCCGTGAACCCGGCCGGGGCGCTCTTCGACGCGCAGGCGTTCAACGACCAGCAGTCGGTGAACCGGGCCTGGGAGGGCGAAGTCGAGGTGTCCACGCGGATCACGGACGAGGGGTGGGTGGCCGAGGTGGCCGTGCCGCTGACGACGCTGCGTTTTCGCGCCACCGAAGGCGCGCAGAGCTGGGGATTGAACTTTGCGCGCCGGATCCGGCGTATTTCGGAGGACTCGCAGTGGGCGCCGCTGACCCGGCAGTTTCGCATCTACAAGATGTCCCGGGCGGGGACGCTGAGCTCGCTGGAGGGGCTCAGGCAGGGCCGGAACCTGTGGGTGAAGCCGTTTGTGAACGGGGTTCGCACGGACGGCGCGCAGGCGGCGTCGCCGGGTGAGGCGGTGGAGGGGGGATTCGACCTGAAGTGGGGAATCACGCCTCAGTTTACACTCGACTTTACAGCGCTGACCGACTTCTCCCAGGTGGAGGTCGACGAGCAGCAGATCAACCTGACCCGTTTTTCGCTCTTCTTCCCCGAGAAGCGGGACTTCTTCCTCGAAAACGAGGGGATATTCGCCTTTCAGGACGCGCGCGTTCGCAATTTCCGCACGGGTTCGGGGCCGCAGAACTTCAAGCTCTTCCACAGCCGGCGGATCGGGCTGTCGGCGGAGCGGACGCCTGTGCCGATCGCGGGCGGGGTCCGGCTCACCGGGCGCGCGGGGGGCTACGCGGTCGGGCTGCTCAACATGCAGACCCGGGACAAAGGGGGGAGTCCGGCTGAGAACTCATCGGTGGTCCGCCTCAGAAAGAACGTGCTCGGGAGCAGCGACATCGGGGTGATGTTCGTAAACCGGGCGGGCACGGGGCCGGAGGTGGCGGGCGACTACAACCGGTCGTTCGGCGCGGACGCCAATCTGCGGCTCGCCGGCGGGCGGATGCTGCTCAATACGTACCTAGCGCTCACGGACGAGCCGGGCGCGGACGGTGACCGCACGGCGGGCTTGCTGGAGGTCGCGTGGCGCGATCCGCTTTGGGACGCGTCGATGCTGCTCAAGACAGTCGGCGACGACTTCAATCCCGGGGTCGGATTCGTGGCGCGGAGAGGGGTGCGGCAGGGCTTTGTGACCCTCGGCGCGCATCCGCAGCCGGACATCCCGCGGGTGCGCGAGCTGAACCCCTACGTGGACATTGACCTTTACTCGGACCTGGAGTGGGCGCTGGAGACGCGGGAGATCACGCCCGGTCTCGGGGTGTCGTTCCTGGACAGCGGCATCCTGACGCTGGAGTACGCGGTGTCCTACGAGCGGCTGGCGGCCGAGACGCGCATCGCCGGAGCGTCGGTCCCGGCCGGCGAATACGACTTCGGCGCGTTCACGGCCAGCTACCAGTCGAATCTGGGCCGCAAGGTGGGCGGCAGGGTGTCCGTCACTCAAGGCGGCTTCTTCGACGGGGAACGGACATCGCTGGGCGGGAGTGTGACGCTGCGCCCCAGCGCCCGCCTCTTCGTCGAGGGCACTGCCCAGCGCAACCGGCTCACGCTGGCAGGCCGGACCTTCGAAGCCAACCTCTTTGGCGGACGGGTGAGGCTCGCTCGCGACACCCGCACCTTCCTCAGCGCCTTCGTGCAGTACAACGAGTCGGCGGACGAGCTGCAGACGAACATCCGCTTCAACCTTGTTCACGCGCCCCTGAGCGACCTCTTCCTGGTGTACTCGGAGCGGAGGAACCCCGCTCCGGAAGCCGGCGAAGCGGGGCTGATCGATCGTGCGATCACGGTGAAGTTCACGAAGCTGCTGGCATTCTGAGCGGGCGGTGGCCGCCTGTAACGAAACGACCGGCTCGGCTGTCCTTGAATCGATGAACGTTCACCTGATCGACGGCACTTACGAGCTTTTCCGGCACTACTACGGCGCGCCCGGCGCAACCGATCGCGGCGGCCGCGAGGTGGGAGGCATGCGCGGCGTGCTCTACTCGCTGCTCACCATGCTCGACGCAGGGGCGACGCACATGGCCGTCGCCACCGACCACGTGATCGAGTCGTTCCGCAACCGGATGTGGCCCGGCTACAAGACCGGAGCGGGGATCGATCCGCTCCTGCTGGCGCAGTTCGGGCCCCTGGAGGACGGGCTGCGCGCGATGGGAGTGCAGGTCTGGCCGATGGAGGAGCTGGAGGCCGACGACGGGCTCGCCTCGGGGGCGGCGCTCGCGGCACGCGATCCGCGGGTAGAGTGCATCTACCTGTGCACGCCCGACAAGGACCTCGCGCAGTGTGTGCGGGGGGATCGCATCGTCCAGTGGGACCGGCGCCAGGGCGAGGTGCGGGATGCCGACGGCGTGGTCAGCAAGTTTGGGGTGCCGCCGCGCAGCATCCCCGACTACCTCGCGCTGGTAGGCGACAGCGCGGACGGCTTCCCCGGGGTTCCCGGCTGGGGTGCCAAGTCGACCGCTGCCGTGCTGTCCCGCTACCGGCACCTGGAAGACATCCCCGCGCGGGCCCGGGACTGGGACGTGACGGTGCGCGGCGCGGCGCGTCTGGCTGCTGCGCTGCGGGAACACCGCGCCAACGCCTTTCTCTTTCGCGATCTGGCAACCCTTCGCGACGGCGCCGCCCTGTTCGACAACGTGGACGAACTGGAGTGGCACGGGCCCACGCGCGCCTTCGCGAAGTTTGCCGGCGACCTCGGCGCGCCGGGCCTCCACGAGCGGGCCAACCGAATCCACCAGAAGTTGCAGAGCCTGACCGTATAAGGCGGGCCTGCAGTGTTCAACCACCCAAGGAGATAAAGACATGAAGCACGCGACTTTCCATCGACGCATCGCTGCGCTCGGCGTCCTCGCCGTGGCGATCGCCCTCGTCCTCCCGGCTTCCCTGTCCGCCCAGCGCGGCGCGGGCGGTGCGCGCGGGATGCTCAACAACCCCGGCATCCGGCTGTGGACCCAGTTCGACGAGAACTACGAGGAGTTCACCAAACAGCTGACCCTCACGGAAGAGCAGGGAGAGAGCATCGCCGCGCTCCTCAAGGACTTCCGCGAGAAGAACGAGCAGGGGCTGGAAGAGTACACCGAGATGCGCCAGAGCATGCGCAACCGCGGGGGCGGCGGCCGCGGCGCTGGGGGCGGCGGCGGAAACCGCCAGGCCATGCAGGCGACCTTCCAGCGGATGCAGACGTTGCTGGAGAAGCTCGGTCCTGCCTTCACGAAGTTGCACACCGATGTGGGCGAACTGCTGAACGAGGATCAGACGAAGAAGCTTGCGGAGCTGCTGCAGCCGCCGCGGCGGCCGGGGAGTTGATCGAAGGGGATTCTCCGGGCGGCTGGCCGTGCCCTCCGTGACACGGCGGGTCGTCCGGGGAATGTGGGATGGATCGGCCCGAACGCGCAGGGTCGTTGTCACTGATCGATCGATGATCTACAGTGTCTATGTTGTCGAGACACGAGACCTCCATCGATCTGCCGACCACCCCGAGTACCGATTGGCCCATCAACGTCACCTCTCGAAGGCACCGATCCGCGAGGCTGTGCTGGATGTCGGCGTCGCCGGGGGAACACCCGTTGACCTGCGCCTTCTCCGCAATTCCCTGGAATCGACGGAACGTTTCCCCGAGGTCCATGACATCACTTCGGAATCGTCGCCCCAACACACCCCGAACGAGCAGGATCTGGAGCATGGCTCTGGACCTGGTGGCGTGATCGGAGTGCGTGGATTTACCGACGAGCGTGATTGGGTCGTTGATTTTCGCAGGGACGGGCTGACCTTCAGCCGTAGATCCCCCTATCCGAGTTGGCGAGAGTACTCCGGTCTGGCCCGTCCCCTTGTCGAGGAATTCCTCTCGATCACCATGCCAGCTCAAGTCGTTCGGCTCGGACTCCGGTACGTCAATCACTTCCGGCTCCCTGACAGGGATCCCCGCGATTACTTCGTGTCTCTACCCTCGCTCCCGGATTCATTGAGTCTGTCCGTGGACCGACTACTTACATCGACTACCGCCCGCCATTCGGAATCCGGGCGCTCGGTGCACGTCATGGCATGTCCTTCTTGACGATCTTGCGCCTGGGAGGATTGGGCACCTGCTGGACATTGACGTGTTCTCGGACAACCGGTTCGGTCCCGAAGAGGATCAGATCAGGGGAACTTTCGAGTCACTAAGGGATTTCAAGAACAGGATCTTCTTCGAACTCATCACGGAGCGTAACGCGAGGCTTCACGAATGATTCTGGCACGCAATGTTCCGCCGGCACACCGTTCCTCTCGATCTCGGGTTTCCTACGAACAGTCTGTAGAGGCGGACCGAGAGATCGTACAGCTGACCCGCAGAGCCAAGAGTCGTGGTTACTGGACCGCGCGATTGGATCTCATCGATCTTTTCGAGGACTCCGAATCGATGGCGGAAGACAACATGCTTCCGGCCACGTTCGCGAGGGCACGCCGACTGCTGGACACCATACCAAGCGGATTCCCGGTTCCAGACATCGGGCTTGATCCGGATGGCGAGGTGGCCTTCGATTGGATTCGTCCCGACCGCACCATGGTGTCCGTCAGCATCGGATCCGAGGGAGACCCGAGCTACGCGGCCGGGCTTGTGGATGGAACTGCCTACGGTTTCCTGCATTGGGATGACAGGTTCCCGGTGGCACTGACGGACCTTCTAAGGCGTCTCTACCACCCCGCCTAGCCGACCATGGGCGAAATCGCTCGGTTTCTCTTCCACCGGAGCACGCGCAGAGAGCAGTGTTGGTTCTTCACGACTGATCGCGAAGCATTGCTGCACCGCTACCCGCCCACCGTCCTCAGAATCCAGTCGGCGACCAGCTCCATCGCTTCGACCGACCAGGTTTCTTCGATCGACTGGTATTCGCTCGGGGCACCGGTTTGCGCGTGCTGGAAGAGGTGGTTGAGGCCTGGGAGCGCGTGGGTCTCGAAGCGGGTGTTGCCGCCGCGCCGCAGCGCCGCCTCGATCTCGCGCAGGTTCTCCTCGTAGGGGACTTGCAGGTCCTTTTCGCCGTTGATCGCCAGAACGGGGACGGTCACCCTCTCGAGCATGGGCGCCGGCTCGTAGGTCAGGAAGTAGCGGAACCAGGGGTTGTTGACCTGCCGCACCTGGGCCGTGACGGCCTGCTGCATCGCGTCGTCGTAGGCCGTGTCCCCTCCTGGGTTGGCGCGCTCGAGCCCCGCCCTGACGATCGCCGTGATCGCCTCGCCCGCACGCCCGGGATCGGGCTCTCGCTTGAGGACCTCGAAGATGGCTCGCTGCTGCTCCCGGTTTGCCGCGACCGCCTCCTCGGGGGCGCCCGCAGCACGGGCGATCAGCGCGGCCTGGGCGTAGAGGATGCGCTCGCCGTTCACCCCGGTAGCGGCCATCAGGACGATGTAGCTGACGTCGGGGGATGCGACCGCCGCCATGGGGGCGATGATGCCGCCCTCCGAGTGGCCCGCGAGGCCGATCTCGCCGGGGTCGACGTCGTCGCGGGTCTTGAGGTAGGCGACGGCGGCCAGCGCGTCGGAGGCGAAGTCCTGTGAGGTCGCCGAGCCGAAGTCGCCGGTCGATTCGCCGACGCCGCGGTCGTCGTAGCGCAGGACGGCGATGCCGCGCCGGGTGAGGTGGTCGGCCAGCACGAGGAACGGGCGGTGTCCCATGAGGGCTTCGTCCCGGTCCTGGGGACCCGAACCCGAGATGAGGATCACGGACGGGAAGGGGCCTCCGGATGCGGGCCGGGTGAAGGTGCCCGCCAGGGTGTGGCCGCCCTCCGGGTTGACGTAGGTGACGTCTTCGGCAAGGTACGGGTAGGGCTCCTCGGGGTTCTGGGGGCGCCGCAGCGTAACTTCGCCTTCGTCGTCGGGCACGCGCTCAAGGACGAGCGGGAAGGACTGGCCCGCCTGGGTGAAGGTGCCGGTGATGTTCCCGTCTTCGGCGGAGAGGGTGCCGCGGAAGGATGCGCCGACCATCGGCATGGACATGGAGATCGTGTCGCCGGACACGGTTGTCTCCGCGACCTGGATCTGCGCGTTGCCCTGGTCCACGGAGTACAGGGTGGCGCCCAGCGCGCCTTCGGTCTCGGCGATGACGAAGCGCAGGCGGAGTTGCGCGGCGCCGACGTCCAGGGTTCCCATCCAGTTTCCGACGAAGCCCGCGGTGTCCGGTTCGGGTTCCTGGGCGGTGGTGGGTGCAGCGCCAACGCCGATGGCCAGGGTGGCGAGAGTGAGGGTCATGCAGGCCAGCAGGGTCTTCATGAGGTGTTCCCGTTTGGGTGGGTACGACATGCAGGGATTGGCAATATGTAAAGCGTACCTAACATTTCGTAATGTAAATTTTACAATCTTGCAACAGTAAGCCGATCAACCGCCCGTCACCCGCACGATCCAGTCCCCGACCAGCTCCAGAACCTCGACCGCGATTGTCTCCTCGATCGTTTCGGATTCGCGCGCGGTGCCGGTCTCCGCATGCTGTAGGAAGTGGTTGATACCCGGAAGTGCGTGGATCTCGTAGCGGGTGTTGCCGCCGCGCTTCAGTGCCGCTTCGATCTCGCGCAGGTTCTCCTCGTGGGGGACATACAGGTCCCTGGTTCCGTTGATCGCCAGGACCGGCACGCTCACCTTTTCGAGCGTCGGCGCCGGCTCGTAGGTCAGAAAGTAGCGCCCCCACGGGGTGTTGACCCTCCGCACCTCCTCCGACACGACCATCGCAAGCGAGGTGTCGTCCGTGGTGCTGTACAGCAGCCGTTCCTGAACGCTCGCTTTCCCGAACCGCGTTCGAATGATCGCCTCGATCGCCTCTTGCGAACGTTCGGGATCGGCCTCGGACATGAGGATCTCGTTTATGGCGGTCTGCCGCTGCAGTATCTCGGCGATCGCCTCCTCGGAGGCACCGTTCGCACGGGCACGCAACTCCATCTGCGCACTGGAGATTCGTTCCCCGTTCACCCCCGGGCCAGCCAAGAGGACGATGTAGCTGACATCGGGGGACTGGACCGCCGCCATCGGCGCGATCAGCCCGCCCTCGGACTGGCCGGCCAGGCCGATCTTGCCGGGGTCGACATCGTCGCGGGTCGTGAGGTACGTAACTCCGGCCAGTACGTCGGAGGCGAAGTCCTCTGTGGTGGCGGTCGAGAAGTCCCCCGTCGATTCACCCACGCCGCGGTCGTCGTAACGAAGGACCGCGATCCCCCGCCGGGTGAGGTAGTCGGCCAGCACGAGAAACGCATCGTGTCCATCCCCGGTTCGGCTCCTTTCATATTGACCCGACCCCGAGATCAGGATCACCGCCGGGAACGGACCGCCGTCCGTGGGGCGCGCAAGGGTGGCCGCCAGCGAGTGTCCGCCATCCGGATTGCTGTATGTCACGTCCTCTGCAGCGTAAGGGAAGGGCTCCTCGGGGGTCTGGGGCCGTCTCGTCTCGGCCTCATCCTCGGACGAGCGTTCAAGCTCAAGCGGGAAGGTCTCGGCGGCCTGGGTGAAGGTGCCGCTGATCCTGTCGTCATTCTGTGACCAGGTGCCCGTGTAGGATGCTTCGAAGTCCAACATTGGAACCGAGATCGTGTCTCCGCTTACGGTCACGACAGGGGCACCGAGCCGGAATGACAACCTCTCGGTCCGGTGGGTTTCCCAGTTCCACCGTGCCAGCGAGGTCACGGGGGCACTCACCAAGCCCTCCTCTTCGGCCAGGACCAGGCGCAGCTCCAGTTGGACGGCGCCGGCGTCCGCCGTGCCTGCCCAGTTCCCCGAGAGACTGGGGGGACCGGCAGCGGCTTCCCGTTGTTCCTGAGCGGCGCAACCGAGGGCGAACGCCGCAAGGACGGCGGACACGCAGACTCCCGGTGTTCTCATGTTCAAACCCTCACCAGCCCCACCCTGCCCTTCCCGAAGACCTCTTCGAGCGCGCGGATCGTGTCGCGGTCGGGGCTGACCTTCAGGCTGCGCGATCTGAGCCGGGGCAGCGCGGCTCCGTTCCCGTCACCGACCGCCACCTCGACCGGGGCCTCCCCGGCGCGGGCGACCATCACCTCGCGGGCCCGGCCGAAGGCGTCGTCGGGGAGTTCGCCGTGCCACCCCACCGCGATCCTCACCGCGATACGGCCGCTCCCGGGGACCCCCTTGAGCGGCTCGGCTCCGTCGAGGAACACGGGGGGGTCCTCTTCGTCGCGCTCTCGGTCGCTGACCTTGCCGCGCAAGAGCACCACCGCGTCGGGGTGCAGCGTCTCCTTGCTGGACTGCCAGATGTCCTTGAAGGCGAGGACGGTGGCCGTGCCCTGGAAGCCCTCGATCGTGATCTTCGCCCACTCGGAGCCATCGCGCCGCGAGACCTGGCGGGATACGGCGGTCACCACGCACGCCATCTCCACGGAGTCGCCCATCCGGGCCTTGAGCGCGTCCGAGCCGACCGGATCGAAGGCGCGTACGACTTCGCGGTAGCGGTCGAGCGGGTGCCCCGAGATGAAGAAGCCGAGCGCCTCCTTTTCACGCTTGAGGCGTTCCCGGTCCGGCCATTCGGGGACGGTGGGGAGCTCGGGCGTCGGACGCTCCACGCCACCCCCGCCGAAGAGCGAGTGCTGCCCCTGCTCGGCTTCCTGCATGCGCGCCACGGCCTCCCCGTACGCGGCGTCGAGCCCGGCCGCCATCTGCGCACGGTGCCCGAACGAATCCAGCGCCCCGGAGGTGATCAGCGCCTCGCACGCCCGCTTGTTGAGCGCGCGCGTGTCGACCCGGTCCAGGAAGTTGAAGAGGCTCTCGAAGGGTCCGCCATCGGCGCGCGCCGCGAGGACCGACTGCACCGCCGCCGAGCCCACGCCCCGCACCGCGCCGAGCCCGAAGCGGATCGTCGTCGCGCCCACGGGCGTGAACTTCCAGCCGCTCTCGTTGACGTCGGGCGGCAGCACCTCCAGGCCGTCGGCGAGCGCGGGATGGTAGCGCCCCAGGTCACGGCACTCGCCCATGTACTTCACCACGTCGTCCGTCTTGTCGAGCACTGACGAGAGGAGCGCGGCCATGAACTCGGCGGGGTAGTAGCGCTTCAGCCACGCGGTCTTGTACGAGAGCAGCGAGTAGGCGGCCGAGTGCGATTTGTTGAAGCCGTAGCGGCCGAAGGTCTCGATCTGGTTCGCGAGCTCCGAGGCCGTGCTGCGTGGCACCTCACGCTCGACGACCCTCTCCTGGAACCGGGCCAGTTCGGAGCGGATGAGCTTGGCATCCTTCTTCCCCATCGCCTTGCGCAGCACGTCGGCATCCCCGAGGGAATAGCCGGCCAGGTCGTTCGCGATCAGCATCACCTGCTCCTGGTAGACGATGATGCCGTAGGTCGGCTCCAGGATGTGCTCCAGCCCGGGGGCCGGGTAGGAGACGGGTTCGTGCCCGAGCTTCCGCTTGATGTACTTGTCGGTCATCCCCGAATCGAGGGGGCCGGGGCGGATCAGGGCGTTGGTGGCGACGAGGTCGTCGAAGCGGTCGCAGCGCATGGCCCGCAGCTTGTCAAGCGCCAGATTCGACTCGAACTGGAAGACGCCGGCCGTCCCGCCGCTCGCGAGCATCCGGTAGACCTCAGGATCGTCCAGCGGTACATCGTCCATGGCCGGCGAGTGGTAGACTGTGCCCGTGTCCGGGTGGCTGAACTCCCCGAGCCGGTCCTTCACGGCCTTCACCGCGTCGTGGATGACCGTGAGGGTCTTGAGGCCCAGGAAGTCCATCTTGAGCATCCCGGCGTCCTCAAGGCAGTTCATGTCGTACTGGGTGACGATGTCCGGCCCGTCCTGGCTCCCGTTCGCGCCCGCGCCCGCCCCCCCGTTCCGCGCGCCCTTGCTCTGAGTACAGATCGGCACGTAGTCGTGCAGCGGTCCCGGCGCGATCACCACCCCGGCGGCGTGGACCGAGGCGTGGCGCGACAGCCCTTCCAGCGTCATCGAGTAGTCGAAGAGCTGCTTGTGGCGCTCGTCGGACTCGTAGAGCGACTTCACGTCGCGGATCCGCTCCACGGCCTGGGCCAACGTATAGCTCTGCCCCGGCTGGTTCGGGATCATCTTCGCGATCCGGTCGGTCTCGCCGACTTCGAAGCCCAGCACGCGGCCCACGTCCCGGATCACCGCACGGCTCTTCATCGTCCCGAAGGTCACGATCTGGCCTACGGCGTCGCGGCCATATTTCCCGCGCACGTACTCGATCACCTCGCCGCGGCGCTCGTAGCAGAAATCGATGTCGATGTCCGGCATCGAGATGCGCTCCGGGTTGAGGAAGCGCTCGAAGAGGAGGCCGTAGGCGATGGGGTCCAGGTCGGTGATCCGGAGCCCGTAGGAGACGAGCGAACCGGCGGCCGACCCCCTGCCGGGGCCTACCGGGATCCCGTTCTCGCGAGCCCAGCGGATGAAGTCCCAGGTGATGAGGAAGTACCCCGCGTAGCCGGTCTTCAGGATGACGTCGAGCTCGTAGTCGAGGCGCTCGCGGACCTCCGTTGGAAGGGGGTCGCCGTAGCGCTCCACCGCGCCGGCTTCCGCCAGGTGCACCAGGTAGGCGTTGTCGTCGTCGAAGCGGGAGGGAAGGGGGAAGCTGGGAAGGTGGTACTTCTTCTCCAGCGTGAGCGAGACCTCGTCGGCGATGCGAAGGGTGTTCTCGATCACCTCGGGGTGGTCCGGAAAGGCCGCCGCCATCTCTTCGGCCGTCTTGAAGTAGAGGCCGTCGTCGTACTGCAGCCGGTCTTCGTCGTCGTGGTTCTTCGCGGTGCCGATGCACACCAGGATGTCGTGCGCCGGGTGGTGTTCGTGCTGGAGGAAGTGCGCGTCGTTGGTCGCCACCACCGGCAGCCCGAGTTCGTCCGCCAACGCGAAGATACGTTCGTTGTGCTCGGCCTGGCCCGCAGTCCCGTGGGCCTGCACCTCCAGGTAGTAGCGGCCGGGGAAGGCGTTGGCGTACCAATCGGCGACTTCGCGCGCCATCTCGTCATTGCCCGCGTTCAGTTGGCGTGCCAGCTCCCCCGCCATGCACGCCGACGTCACGATCAGGCCGTCGGAATGACGGGCCAGGGTCTCCCGGTCAACCCGCGGGCGGTAGTAGAACCCCTCGGTGTACCCGATCGACGACAGCTTCATCAGGTTGCGGTAGCCCTCCGCGTCGCGGGCCAGGAGGACGAGGTGGTAGTGGGCCTTCCCTCCCTGGCCGGAGCGCGCGCGTTCGCGCCGGTCCCCCGGCGCCACGTACGCCTCCATCCCGATGATCGGTTTGATCCCCGCCTTGCGGGCCACCTTCTGGAAGTTCCAGGCCCCGTAGAGGCAACCATGGTCGGTCAGGGCCAGCGCGGGCATCTCGTACTCCAGCGCCTTCCGCACCAGGTCCGAAAGGCGATTCGCGCCGTCGAGCAGCGAGTACTCGGAGTGGGTGTGGAGATGGACGAAGGACAATGGCGCCTTGGCTGGGGGGCGAGAGGTGAATCCACGGTGGCGAGCGGCCCGGCAGCGGTCTCGGGCGGTCAGGGCCGCTCCCCGGCTTCCCTTCGAATCTAGGTGGGGAGGGAAGGGGGTGACAGGTTGGACGCAACGGAAACGCGGGCACATGCATCCTGTCGGCAGGTGCCCGGCGGGAACGCGAACAACTTGTTGACGGGAGGTGCGTCAATGAAAGCTCATGCTCGACCGATCCGATCGGGGCTCGGTTTCCTTCGCCACATCGGATTCTGGGTCCTGGTGCCGCTCGGGGTCTATGTCGCATATGTGTTGATCGACATCGCGCTGCGGCCGAACCCGGATCGACTTCCCGAGTTGATCGCAAGGCTGCCCTTCATCGTCGGCCAGCTTCTCCCCGTCGCGGTGTTCGCGGCCACCTCGGGCCGTTCCGGACTCTTTGGAGGCTACGACCGCCAAAGCCGCCACCATCTGTGGATAGCCGTGGCGCTGGTCGCGGGAGCGGCCTACGCGATGTTGGCGTTGGTCGATCCGCTTCTGGCGCCGCACACCGGTTCCGATGCCCTGTTTCCGGGCGCCCTTGACCGGGCCGTGGAGGCAGCCGGAGAAGCAGCGCGGAATGCGACGGGAGAGGAAACGGAGACGTATCTGCGCGAGGCCGGCGGGCACCTGATGCGGCTGGTTGTGCCCTTCGCGACTGCCGCCATGGTCTTTGTGGCAGCCGGACTCGGGTCCCTGGTCGGCGTCGGTGTCCGCGAGATTCCGTTCGTAAGGGGGTTGGGTGGCGGGATGTTCTCCGGCTGTTGCTGGGGTCCGTTGCCAATCGCCGAGACCCTCGCCAACAACCTGGACCTGTCCGCCATCGCGTTGTTTGCCCTGATCCTGGCGATCCACCTGGCCCTGCCGCTTCTGATCGCCGTGATGGCCGGTGTCAGCTGGTGGTCGGACCGTTGACCCTCGCGCGCAAGACCGGGTTTGACCGCGAGCTCTTTCGCGCGGGTGATTCGGCGCTCTTCCGCCAGCTGGTTCGCGAGGTGTCCCCCGGCATGCTGGCGATGATTCGCTGCTACGCCGAGGACCAGGACCACGCCGACGAGCTGCTCCAGGAGAGCTGGGTCCAGATCTACCGCAAGCGGGCCAGGTTCTCGGGCAAGGGCTCCTTTCAGGGATGGGCGCTGGCGGTCAGCCGCAACGTGTGCCGGATGTCGGTGCGGGGAAGCTCAAGACTGGTGCGCGTCAGCCTGCAGGACCACGGGGACATCCCGGACACGGCTGCTGGCCCCGCAGCCCGGCTGGCGCGCCGCCGCAGGGCCAAGGCGCTCTACGCGGCACTCGAAAAACTGACGGACAGGGAGCGGCAAGCGATCATGCTGCGCCTGCTGGAGGGATGGCGCACCGCGGAGGTCGCGAAGGCGATGGGAGTGAGGGAAGTTTCGGTGCGCTCACTCATCCACAGGGGACTTCGTAAGCTGCGCCGAATGAAGAGCTTGAAGCAAGCGACCCTCGCAACGGAAGGACTGCGACAATGATTGGGAGACGAAAGCCGGGACAACGCCCGGGTACGGATCGCCGACTCGATCCTGAGGCGGTGGATCGTCTGATCGATGCGGTTCAGAAGGGTGGCCCCGACCGGGCACGGCAGCTGGAAAGGCGCGCAGGCAGTGAGGCCGAAGCCGAGGTCGTGCGACTTGTGAGCGCAATCCGGGAGATCGGGACCGCCCGGGTTCCGATCTCCGAATCGAAGGTGGATGCGATCGTGGCGGGAGTGCGGGAGGAAGCACGAGAGGATTCGTGGTGGAGCGGCCGGCTTGAATTGCTGTTCGCGGGAATCGGCAGTGGTGCTACCCTTTGGTACGGACTGAACCAGTTGGACACGATCGCCTCCACCACACCGCCCAACCGCGTCGCCGTGCTCCTCGTCGCGATCGGCGGCGCGCTGGTGTCCCTGTTGCTCCAACGCCGCGTTCAGGCACGCAGGATTGTGCCGGAGTAGCGGCAGCACTCGGCGGGGCCTGCCTGCGGGCTACTCAATCCGGGCGGCGAGCTGGCGGTCGCCGTCAATCCTCCCCGCAGCGGAAGGAATTCAGGATTTCGGCGAGCTGGATCATGTACTCGTACTTGTCCTTCTCGGGCGCGTACAGCCAGGCGTCGACCAGGTACGTACGCTGATGCTGCGGGCACGCAACCGCCCAGGTGATGAACGGGCCCGCCGCCGGATAGAGCGCCTCGGGCGGATTCTGCCAGACCGCCTGAACCGAGTACACCTGCCTGCCGCCGACTTCCTTCCGCTCTTCGATCAGGCGACTCGTGTCCACCACCTGGGGGAAATCGTAGGATTCGACGACCTGGGCACGCCACTCCAGCAGCTCTTCCTTCGTGATTTCTTCCGGCCCGGAGCTTCGCCATGCCACCGCGAACTGCCGGATCAGCTCCGACGGATCCGGGTTGTCGTTGATGAAGATGTGCACGGCATCGTGGACTTCGTATTCGTACACCTTCGGAAACACCATGCTGAACCCGTACTCCGCAGCCAGCATCCGGGCCTGCTCCGAGTCCGGCTCCGTCACGAACATCCTGGCGACCACCCACTCGCGATACTGTGCGTCGAACATCTCGCGCAGCCCGGGAATGGACTGCCGCACCATCTCCGCCGCTGCGCCCGTCCCGGCTTCCTCGGGGAGGACGAGGGCCGTTACCAGCTGGCCTCGCGACCACACATTCTGCACCTGGACGATACCCGGACTTTCGGGAGTGCCAACCTGGGCGCCCCGGTCGACGCCGACCTCTTCCAGGACCGGCGTCATCCACGGATCCCCGGGCGTACCGATGACCAGCACCTGCTTGAGCAGGCGTATCCTGAGCCACGGTTCCTCGTTCGGGTCCTGGTACATGACCCGGAAGGCGTAGTCGTCGCGGACCGTGTAGACCCCGCCCTCGATGCCGTCGAGCACTTCGTCCCCGACCTGGGCCCAGAGGTCGGGCGAAGCCGTCATGTTGATGGCCTGGACATCGCCCATCGCCAGGGGGCGGCTGTCGCAGCCGCCGATGAGCAGTACGATTGCCGCGAGGGTTGCGGGAACTGGTGCTCGACCGTGCATAGTGCTTATTCCTCTATATTGGTTTTCCGAACCGGCGCGTGGGTGCCGGCGTGATAGACTAGCGCACAGGAGGGGCTTCGGTCCATGGTTTGCCTAAGGATACCCCGGCGGCGCGAGATTGTGCCCGCCGCCGTTCTCGCGCTCGCCCTTGTGGTGGCAGGATGCGCGGCTCGCGGCCCGGCCGAAACGCCGGCCGATCCTCCCACACAGGCCACCCCTGAACAGGCAACGCCCGTCGCTCCCGCACAGTCGACCGATCCCCCGGCCGAGACCGATCCCCCAGTCGAGCCCGAAGCCCCGGCCGGCATCTTCACCGAATCGCAGGCCGACCGGGGCAGGACCGCCTTCGACGAACTCTGCGCGGAATGCCACACGGACAGCGAGTTCCGGGGACGGCTGTTCCAGTCGAACTGGGGACGCCGGACCGTGTACGCGTTCTACCGCACGATTCGCTCGACGATGCCCGACAACAACCCGGGCGGACTGGAGGAGCAGGTCTACCTGGACGTCGTGTCGTACATCCTGAGCCTGAACGGGCACGAGGCCGGTACCTCCGAACTCTCCGCCGACTCCCCGATGCGGGAGGTGCGGATCGCGCCGGCTTCGGAGGGCTGATTCACCGGGGACCCGGACTCAACAGGAACCCGACTACACCGAGAACCGGAGCATCTGAATGGCCGAGGACGGGAAGGGACTCGATCGACGCGGATTCGTGAAGACCGCCGCATTGGGAGCGGGCGCGGTGCTTGTCGGTGGGGGGGTCTCGAAGGCTGGGGCGACGACAGGAGGCCGTCCGTCCGTGCTCACCACCGGACGGAGCGCGCCCTGGGTTCGGACCCGGCAGACCCCCGACATCGCCGTGGTCGGCGCCGGCGCCTTCGGTGCCTGGACTGCGCTCAACCTCCAGCAGTCCGGCGCCCAGGTCACGCTGATCGACCAGTACGGCCCGGCGAATTCCCGCGCGACCTCCGGGGGCGAGACACGCGGAGTTCGCACCAGCTACGGCAGCCGCGGCACCGGCTTGCTGTGGACCCGGTGGGCCAGGGAGTCGATCGAGCATTGGCTCGCGTGGGACGAACTGTGGCAGGACATGCTGCTGCCCCGGGTCTTCTTCACCACCTCGGACCTGATCATGCGCGACGAGTGGGACGACTTCATGGAGGGCATCCGAAGCGCCTGGGATCAACTCGGCATAAGCTACGAGGTGATCGACGCGGACGAGATCCGCAGACGGTGGCCCGTGATCGATCTGACCGACATCACAGTCGCGCTGTGGGAACAGGATGCCGGTGTGGTACGGGCGCGCCGGGCGATCGAGTCCGTGGCGCAGGTGTTCCAGCATGAGGGCGGCGAGGTGAAGATCGCCCGCGCGGCGATGGGTCCGTCGACCGGCCGGCGACTGGGCGCACTCCAGCTTGACCCCGACGAGTCGCTCTCCGCGGGCACCTACGTCTTCGCGCTCGGCCCGTGGTACCCGAAGGCGTTCCCGGAGCTCATGGGGGACCGCGTGCGCATCCCCATCGGACACGTCGCCTACTTCCGGACTCCTCCGGGAGACAACAGCTACAGCTATCCCAACCTGCCCAGCTACAACTTTCCCGGGGTGACGGGCTGGCCCGCCCTCGGTCCGGACAACCGCGGCTTTCGCGTGCGCACCGGAGGGCGCGGGCGCGGCGACGAAGCCGATACCGATCCCGACACCAGTCGCCGCTGGCTGGAGCCCGAGGAGCTGGAGCGGCCCCGCGCGTTCGTCGCGCAGCGCTTCCCGGGGCTCACGGAGGCTCCGATCAGCGAAACCCGCGCCTGCCACTACGAAATCTCGGTCACGCGCAATTTCTTCTTCGACCATCACCCGGACTTCGACAATGTCTGGTTCGCCGGCGGCGGGTCGGCGGAGGGGTTCAAGTTCGGACCGATGGTCGGGCAGTACATGGGCGGCCGCGTGTTGGGCACCGAGACCGACCCCGAGCTGATCGGGGCGTTCCTTCTGTTTCCGGAGGAGGCGGAGCCGGGCGGTTAGCCCTCACGACTTGACCGCACGCCACCGCCCCCGCCATTTCACTGGTGCAATCCCGGACGGCCCGCGCCTCGATCCCGCCCGTGCCGCGCTCGCCGGGTTCGGGGCGCTTACCGCATACCCGCACAACGGAGACCGACATGACTCCCCGCACGACCTCCACCATCACACGGACGGCCCTCTTCGCCTTCACCTTCGCGGCGATGGCCCTGACCCTGGCCCCCACCGCCGATTCGGCCGCCGCCCAGGAGCCCGGCTCGATCCCGGTCATGGGCCCCGGGTCGGCGAACTACGAGCTGGCCGCCCGCTTCGCCCCCTACAGGATCGGGGACCTCCTCCACTCGACCAGTGTGCAGCCCCGGTGGGTCGGGGACACTCAGAAGTTCTGGTACCAGTGGGAGAACTCCGGCGGCACGCACTACTACCTGGTCGACCCGGAGCGCGGCACGAAGACCGAGATCTTCGACAACGACCGCATCGCCGCCGAGCTGACCCGCATCACGCTCGACCCGTGGGATGCGCAGCACCTCCCGATCCGCGGGATCCGCTTCATCAACGAGGGCACGATCCAGTTCGAGGTGACGTCGTCGCAGGACGAGGTGGTCGAGGAGGATGACGAGGAAGAGGTCGAGGAGGACCAGGAGGACGAGGAGCAGCGGGCGCCGCGCAGGCCGCAGACGCGCCGCAAGGTCCACCACTTCGAGTACGACGTGGCCACGCAGACGCTCCGCGAACTCGAGGACTACGAGGAGCCGCGGACCCACCCGTTCTGGGCCAGCATCTCGCCGGACACGACCTGGGTGGTCTTCAGCCGCGAGTTCAACCTGTACATGATCAGCTACGAGGACTACGAGCGGATCCGTGAAGCGCGGCACGGCAAGACGGGCGACGAGGCGGAGGAGGCGGAAGACGCGGTCGAGGTCGACGAGATTCAGCTCACCACCGATGGCGAGAAGGACTTCAGCTGGGGGTCGCAGGGACGCGGCGCCAACGACGAGGAGACCGAGGAGGAGCACAAGAAGCGCCAGCCGCCGGGGATCAGCTGGTCCCACGACGGCAGCTACTTCGCGATGACCCGGAGCGACCGCCGCGAGGTCGCCCACCTCTGGGTGGTCCACGCCGTAGGCAACACGCGCCCCAAGCTCGAGAGCTACCGCTACGAGATGCCGGGCGAGGAGAACGTCACCCAGGTCGCGCTGCACGTCTTCGACATGGAGGCGCGCGAGATGAGGCAGATCGAGGACGACCGCTGGAAGGACCAGCGCATGGGGATCTTCACCGACTTCAGCTTCCCGCGCGGCTTCGATCCGAACGCGATCCGCCAGTCCCGGTGGCTCTCCGACCAGAGCGACGAGCTCTACTTCTGGCGCCGCAGCCGCAACCAGCACCGCGTGGACGTGATGCGGGCCGATCCCGCGACAGGCGAGGTGACGGTCGTGATCGAGGAGCGCCTCAACACCTACGTCGAGCACACCACCCCGGAGCGGCTCGAAAACGGCGACCTGATCTGGTGGTCGGAGCGGGACGGCTGGGCACACCTGTACCGGTACGCGCCGGACGGAACCGTGCGGAACCGGCTGACCGAGGGGCCCTGGCACGTGGACGCGCTGATGGAGGTGAACGAGGAGGACGGCTACGCGCTGGTGCGCGGCAACGCGCGGGAGGAGGGCGAGGACCCCTACTACATGCACATGTACCGGGTGGCGCTGGACGGCAGCCGCACGACCCTGCTGAACCCCGGCAACTTCGACCACCGGTCCAGCGCGTCGGACGGCGGGCTCTACTTCGTGGACAATTATTCGCGCGTAAACACCACGCCGGCGAGCGCGCTGTTCGACGCCTCAGGCCGTAGGATCATGGACCTCGAGACCGCCGACATGTCCGCGCTCGAGGCCGCCGGCTACCAGTTCCCGGAGATATACTCGGTGAAGGCCGGGGACGGCGTCACTGACATCTACGGCGTCATGTACAAGCCGTATGACTTCGATCCGGCGAAGAAGTACCCGATCATCGCCTACGTCTACCCCGGGCCGCAGACGGAATCCGTCTCCAAGTTCTTCTCGCTCAACTCGACCGAGCAGGCACTCGCGCAGTTCGGCTTCATCGTGGTCACGATCGGGAACCGGGGCGGCCACCCCGACCGCTCGAAGTGGTACCACAACTACGGTTACGGCAACCTCCGCGACTACGGACTCGAGGACAAGAAGGTAGGGCTCGAGCAGCTCGCCGACCGCCACCCCTGGATCGACATCGACCGGGTGGGGATCTACGGGCACTCCGGGGGCGGCTTCATGTCGACGGCGGCCATGCTGGTCTACCCCGAGTTCTTCAAGGTGGCCGTGTCGTCAGCGGGGAACCACAACAACGACGTCTACAACGCCAACTGGTCGGAGAAGCACGACGGGGTCAAGGAGGTGAAGGACACCGCGGGCGTGGTCACCGGCTTCGAGTACGACATCGACCGCAACTCGGACCTGGCGGCCAACCTGAAGGGACACCTGCTGCTGACCACCGGCGACGTCGACAACAACGTCCACCATGCCGGGACCTTCCGCATGGCGCAGGCCCTGATCCGCGCCAACAAGCGCTTCGACTTCTTCATCTTCCCCGGCCAGCGCCACGGCTTCGGGAACATGAGCAACTACTGGTTCTGGCTCCGGGCGGAGTACTTCGTGAAGCACCTGCTCGGCGACGACCAGTGGAATGTGGACATTCTGGAACTGCTGGCGGAACAGCCGAGGGGTTAGGGAGCGGGGCTGAAGTCAGGCGTGGCCAGAGGGCGCGTCGGGGTGGTTTTCTCTCCCGCCGCGCCCTCGCCACCGCCGTCGGTCTTGTCGTCGGCCCCCAGTAGGGCGGTGGAGGGCCTGCTTGTGAACAACACCTTACATTCTGTAAGGTAGGCTTTACAATCCGGTCATGGTCTTCGATGACCGCGGCGGCCGCTCAGCACCCCAGCTCCACCCACCCCCGCTCACACCCCAGCGCACGGAGCGCCTCGGGGTCACGCTCCGCTACCGGTCCCTTGCTGCCGCGCAGCACAATCGGCCACTCCGCCGGCGGGGGGTCGCCCCGCTGGAACGCCGCCGCCCCCTCCGCGAAGCGCTCGTCGCCGCCGACCAACCCCTGCAGGTTCTCGCACCCCGGCCCGTACTCCAGCCGACACGACCGCTCGAGCTCGCCCACGGCGCCCACGAAGTCGCGGTCCAGCGCCACCAGCAGCACGCCGAACTCGTTGCACGCCCAGCCGGATCCGAGGTCGCAGAAGTTCTGCAGCATGACGCCGGAGTAGTTGCAGGCGCGGTCGTTGCCCGCTTCGCAGGCCGCGCGCCAGAAGGGGTAGTACTGGCCGGGGTGATTGTCGCCGACCCCGCCCGCGAAGCTCATCGCGGTGAAGGTCGTGGCCCAGAGCCCGACGGTGGCGAAGCGGCGCCGCGCGGTTGCGGGGTTCTGCAACCTGCCGATCAAAGCCGGCAGCCGCTCGCCCAGGTAGTTCGCCGCGCGGTCGAGGCGCGGCGCGAGGATGTTCAGGATCGGGACCGGCAGCAGCTTGTCGTAGAAGTTGGGCGCGCCGATGGCGTCGAGCATGGCGGCGCTCGCGACCACGCCCGTGCCGTAGATCAGGCCGAACATGATCCGGCCGCCGTCCGAGCGCGGGGAAGTCGCCGGGTCGGTGAAGAGGAGGTGCAGTCCCAGGAACACCGACACCGGGATGTAAGCGTCGTAGAAGAAGAAGATGCCGGTGGCCGACTGGTAGAGCAGCCCGAACCCGAGGATCGTCAGCACGGCCGGCATCGTCATCATCGCCACCCCGAATAGCAGCTGCGCGGGGACGGCCGCCAGGAAGATCACCAGGAACATGTGCGGCGGGATGAACTGGCTCTGGGCGATCTCGATTCCGAAGGTGATTTCCGTTGAGCCCGTCAAGATCAGTCCCACCGCAGCCACCGACAGCGCCAGCGCCGACGGGTTGAAGATGTGCCGCGAGCGCCCGTCCAGCTGCCATCGGATGAACTCCTTGCCGGCATAGACGAGGAAGACCATCGCGAACTGGAAGAAGAACCACGGGCCGGTGAACCATAGGAACAGGTTGACGCTGAAGATCACCGGGACGACGCCCAGGCCGATCGCGTAGCGGCCCCTCCGGGTCCAGGCGAATAGCCCCTCGATCGCGACCGCCAGCAGCAACTGCGCGAGGATCATCGGGGCCCACAGCTGCACCATGTCGACGAACGTGCCCCACCACACGAGCAACGCCCCCTGCGCGAGCGTCTGCATCCAGTGGGGCGTGCGGATGACGACCTCCAGATCCAGCTTCTCGCCGCGGCTGCGACGCGACGAATACAGCCAGCCGGTCCAGGCGAGGATTCCAGCCGCGGCGACGATGAAGGTCCAGAACGCGCCCGGCGTGCCTCGCACCCCCGGGTCGATCAGGAACCCGGCGAGCGCAACAGCGATAGCGCAGGGGATGAGGAGCGGGCGCATCGGGCGGCTACCGCCCCCTTGGCCTTCCCGGATGCTTCGTCTTTATCTCCACTGCCCCAAGGCGGCCCGCCTCGCCATATCGGAAGAAGCCATCCGACGGAGTCAGGACGCGGATGCCGGCGATCTCCTGCGGGTTCTGGTTCAGCAGCAACGCGGCCACATGCTCGGGGAGCGCCCCATCCATGCTCGCCATCTCGGGCACCGCCGGCGGCGAGTAGATGACGACCCCGTCCAGGACCAGCAGGACCGGTTGGCACCCGGTGCCCAGGTCCAGCAGCTCCTGCACCGACGGCCGCCGCCGCGACGACTGGATACAGAACCTCACCCCCCCGACCCCGCCCTGCTGCCGGATCTGCAGCCGTGGGGGCGCCTTGCTGCGAAGCACCTCCAGCAGCTTGTTGGTGCGGTCCGCCGCCTCGGCCACCGCCTCCGGCCCGATGAAGTCGGAGCGGCGCCCGGTTCGGCGCGCCTCGACCTCCTCGCTGCGAAGCCCCACCACCTCCACTCCGGGAAGCACGACCGGGCTCGGCGTCAGCCGCAGCACCCAGGTCTCGCCCGCGACCACCGGGACCCTCTCCAGCAACGCCACATATCCGGGGTGATGCGTGGCGACCACCAGAGGTTCCTCCGGCAGCGAGTCGAGGGCGAAGTAGCCGAGCTCGTCGGTGATGGTGCCCTTCTTCAGATCGGGAAGGTGCAGGATCACCCCCGCCACGGGGAGACCGGTCGCCGCGTCGAGGACCTCGCCCTCGACCTTGATCTGCGCCGCAAGGGACGCAGGCACACCGGCGGCCAGGGAGAGAAGCACCCCTACCATGCGAAACCGCCCCCCAGGGCGAGTGCTCCGGGGGGCGGTTCCGGTCATCGCGTGACCTGTACCGCTAAACGCTGAAGCAGAGGCCCGCCACCTTCTCGTTGACCTGGCACTCGTCCAGCGAGATCGGTATGCACGACGCCCTGCGGTCCACGGTCGCCTCGTAGACGACTCCGCCGCCGTCCAGGTGCGGATGATCCCAGCGATGGAGGTCCCACAGTCGCCGCCCCTCCAGCCACAGCGTGAGGTGGCGTTCGCGGTCGAGGATATCCCAACCCGACATCGACGTCAGGTTGGCGCCGCCCTTCTCGCCGCCCGTGATCCGGCCGATCGTCCCGTCCGATTCGAGTGGCGCAAGACCGTGATGCGCGCGCATCTCGTTGATCTTGGCCATCGCACCGTTCAGATCTCCGGCCACCAGCGCCGCTTCCGCCTCGATGAGCCGCATCTCGGTCCCCTTCACCAGGGGAATGTCATCGTCGCGGGTGGGGTACTTCTCCTGGCGGTAGTGCGTGGTGGTGCCGTCCGCCCCGTTGCCGCTGGGACATCCGGCTCCCGGATCGGAACAGTCGGTCCATGGAGTACGCGGATCCCCCGCGCCCACTGTACCGGCCAGCGTCATCCACGCCGATATCTCGTGGCGTCCGTGGGTCTCGTTCCAGATCTGGCTGGTCTCACGCGGCGAGTTGGAGGAATAGGCTGCCGCGAAGACGAAGTCGGTGGGCACCCTGGCGGCGTGCGCGACCGCGTTGCCCATATCGCCCAGCCCCAGGTAGATCTGAGCCAGGGCGCCTTCGGCCGCGGTCACGATGTCCGTCGCCCCAGCGGACGTTCCGTTTTGTACCGCCCTCTGAAGCAACGGGATGGCGCGGTTGAACGCCGCGTTCCGGTCCATCGCATCCCCGGTATCGGTTTCGCCTCCGGGTCCGGGGTTTTCCTCGTCGTAGGGCTGGCTGAACACCGTCTGACAGAAGTTCTCGCCGAACCAGCGGTTGGCGAGACCCGCGAAGAGGTAGGCCCGTGCGGTTTCCGCATTGCCGTCGAACTGGTAACCCTCGATTCCCGCCATGCGGATCAGGCCGGCTTCCGCGACCCAGCGGGCTCTCTGCACTCCGCCCCAGAACCCGTTGGCGTCTTCCGAATCGAAGAGTCCCCTCCGGTACCGCCCGGTAGAGAAGTAGCTTCCCGAGCCGACGATCTCGTCGGAGAGAATGGCGGTCATGAAGGAAAGGTTGTCGTACGACACCGAAAAGTCGGAGGACATCCCCGTCACGAGCGACTGCACGCCCGCGACGGTGTTCAGGTCGTCGTCCAGGATCTGGCCCGGGTTCTTGACATCGAAGATGCTGCCGTCGCCGCAACCGGTGAACACGAAGCTCGCCAGCAGGGCGCCCAGGACAAGTCCTTGGGTTTTTCTCGTTTTCATGATTTTCTGTATCTCCCGATCCTAGAAGTCGACCTTGACGGAAAGCAGGAAGCTCCGCATGGGCGGCAGGTTGTAGTACTCCTGCCTGAAGAGCACCTCGGCGGATCCGTCCTCGAACGCTTCCGGATCGACGCCCTCGAAGTCCGTGAACGTCAGCAGATTCCGGCCCTGCAGGCGGATGGTGGCGCCCCGGATCTGCCCCGGCAGCCATCCATCCGGCACGCGGTAGCTGACCGAAGCCGAACGCAGCTTGAAGAAGTCGGAGGGCTGAGTCCACATCCCGTAGCGCACCACCGACCGGTCACACAGCGCTCTCTCGCCAGCCGTCAGCTGATCCTGCCGGCCGTCCGCGATCGCCGCGACGGTCTCGCGGCAGAGCGGCCAGACCCGGCGCCGCGCGTTCTGGTAGGCGGTCCCCGAGGATAGCCATTGTCCAGCCACGCCCTCGCCGAGGACATCGAAAGTGAGGCGCTGGAAGAAGGTGGCGCTGGTCCCGATCCCGTAGGTCATGGTCGGGGTGGTCGGGCCGAGGCACTGTTCCTCATAGTCCGGCGCACCGACTTCGTCCGGGTTCTGCACCCGGTCGTGGCAGAATGCGGGAAGCGGGAAGTAGACCTTCTCGCCGACCTCGCAGCCCTTACCGATGAAGCCGTTGCCGTCGAAGTCGACCTGATTGGCCAGGTCGGCGGTGCAAACCACCGGCGCGCGCACGTAGTTGCGCCAACCCAGGTTGATGCTCTCCAGCCCTCCGAGATCGATCACACGGGACCGGTTGGTGGACATGCGCACGTTGGTGTCCCAGATGACGCTGTTGGTCGCCAGCAGGTTCACGCCCACGAAGGCTTCGTGCCCCGCGTTCGTAACCTGCCCTACGTTCTCGAGCTGATCACCGACGAATCCACCCGAGGGGAGCTGCACCACGTCGATCAGCGCATCGAAGGTGTTCTGATCGAAGTACTGGTACTCGAAGGTGATCCGGTCGTTGAAGGTGGTGCCCTCGAATCCCACCTCCCACTCCCTGGTTCGCTCCGGCCCGAGGTTCGCATTGCCGAGGTTGGAGGGCGTCACGCCCGGCCTGCCGTTGTCGCCGGCCACCGAGCTCCAGGTCCGCGTCGCGTCGAAGAGTCCCGGGGCCTTGCCCGATTCCCCGAAGGCTCCCCGGAGCTTCAGGGTCCCGAACGAGGCGGGGTAGAAGTCCTCGTCCGAGATAACGTACGAGAACGACGCCTTCGGATACTGCTCCAGCCCGAAGTCCTGGCCGAAGGTTGAGTGGCCGTCCACGCGCAGGCCGAGGGTCAGGAAGAGCTTGTCGGACAGGCCGAGAACCTCCTGGACGAAGAATCCGCCGCTGGTGACCGTGCTGTTCGCTTCCGACGCCGAGGTGATCGCGCCGGACTGTAGTACCTTGGCGCCCGGGCCCGCGAAGTCCCGGCCGTCTCCCGACGTACCGGTGATGAAGTTGTTGTACAGCTGTCCGCCCACCGAGAAGGACGAGGACAGGCCGAAGATCTCGTTGTCGTACTGGCCGGCGTAGTCGAGCGTCAGATACCGGTAGGTCCTCTCGACGGTCTCGCGGTTGCCGCCCTGGACGTAGAAGTAGCCCCAGGGCCGGTTCTCGAAGTAGGTGTCCCGGTTCCAGTCGATGCCCGCGTTGACCCGGTGGCTCATCCCCTCCATCGGGGTCCAGGTAACGTTCATCCCGCTGGTGAAGTGGTCAGCGATGTTGTTGACACCCATGTCGAGGAGCTTGCCGTCCGAGTCGTTGGTGTAGTCGCTGCCGCCGCGGAATACGTTCAGCAGAAGCCCTTCCGCGTTGTTGCCGTCCGGAACCCAGGTGATGTCACGGTGCGCGTACGAAGTGTTGAAGCGCACGTCCATGGCGTCGCTGGGGGCGAAGGCGAAGTTGCCGCGGAGTCTCCACGTTTCCACGCCCTGCGTGGGGCGCGCGACGCCGTTGTCGTCGATCCCGGTGTCGAAGACGCCTTCCTCGTTCCCCCAGTTGGCGGACATGAAGTAGTTCATCCGCTGGGCCCCGCCGCGAACCGACAGGTTGTAGTTCTGGATGGCGCCGTTCTTGAGCCAGTCTCCGCCTTCCGGGCAGCTCGGGTCGGCCGGGAACATCGGGTCTCCGCCGGGGAAGTTGTCGTCACCGGTGAAGTTGCAGTTGTTCAGGCCGAGGCCGGTGGGGTTCACGTCCGACGAGGGGCCGATGTGACCGAGGGTGTTGAGGCCCTGGTCGACGGTAAGCGACCACGCCGGGGCGCCCGCCACGCCGCGCTTCGTGAAGATCTGGATCACGCCGCCCGCAGCTTCCGTCCCGTACAGGGTGGTGGCCGCAGCGCCCTTGATCGTCTCGATCCTCTCGATGTCGGCGGGGTTGATGTCGTCGAAGGGGTTCCGCTGCTGGTTGGCCTCCTGGGAGTGGACCATGCCCCTTTCGCGGATGCGCACGCCGTCGACGTACACCAGCGGAGAGTTGCTGAACGACACCGAGTTGTTGCCTCGCAGCTTGATCGTGGAACCGGCGCCCACCTGGCCGCCGTTGGTGAGGACGGTGGCACCGAGAGCACGGCCCTGCAGAATGTCGGCCACATTGACCACGGGGGAGGATTCGAAAACCTCTGCGTTGAGCTGGCTGACCGAGTTGCCGATTTCACGCCTCCGGGCCGCCCCGGCGGTGCCGGTGACCACGACGCCCTCCAGGCTGATCGCCTCGGAGCGCATCTCGAAGTTCTCGACGGCTGCACCTCCGGCCGTCACTGTCACTTCGGCCTCCACGGTCTCGTACCCGATGAACGTCACGGTCACGGTGTGCGTCCCTACGGGAATGTTGGGGATCAGGTAGCGGCCCACATTGTTGGCCATGATCCCGGCGTTGATGGCCGGAATCGAGACCTGGGCGCCGGCCAGCGGCTGCCCGTTGGTTGCGCTGCGCACCGTTCCCGTGATCGTGCCGGTCTGCTGCGCCTCAATGAGGGCAGGGACCGTCGCGACCAGGGCGCCGGCCAGCAGCGTGGGAAGGGCGGCGCGCGCGGCCGCCCGGCGAAAGTTTGTTGGGGACATTGTGCCTCCGGGTAATGGGGAAAAAACGGGGACGCCGCTGCATCCCCGGCGAATAAGGATTACGTAATTCGGCGATTGCCGCAAGGGCCGGGGCCGACGCCGCCACTGACGAAGCCGATGCCGCCACTGACGAAGCCGATGCCGCCACTGACGAAGCCGGTGTCGCAACTGTCCGAGCCGATGTTGTCGGCGGGATTCCATGCGCGCGGCCGCCCCTACCGTCCGAAAGGGATCACGAGTCTGAAGACGGGAGCGAACTGGTCGACCACTTCGCCGGGACCGTCGGGATCGGTGTTCTGGTTCCCCTCAAAACCGAGATAGGCCAGGGTGGCAACGCCGCCCACGACCGCCGACGAAAGCAGGATGCTGCGTACGTGATCCGGGTCCCTGCGCTCGGCTACTACGATCGATGTCAAAGGCAGACTGACCTGCTGGTGTGCCACCGGAGTGGTGAGGACGAAGATCGCGGAGTCCCCCTGCAGCTCCACGAATCGTCCGCTCACGGTTCGCCGGTTGACATCCGCAAAGCTGAGGTGCCTGGCAAGTTCCTCGGCGGTGAGCTGAAGTCGAACGCTTTGCTGGGACCCCAATTCGTCGACGCCGACCTGCCGGTACGAGACGCACGCGGCTCCGGCACTCAGAATCGTGCCGGCGGCGAGCAGACGGAATCCGGCTCTACCGATAGTTGCGGTGTTCATCAGACATGCCTCGATACTTGCCGTTGCCTTCGCGCAGCAGCAGCATTGAACTAGCAATGTCCGCCGCAAAAGGTCAAGCTGTCGGGAAGTTGGCGCGGCCCGCCTCATCCCGAGTTGCGGCCGACGCAGCCGCCGACGCGGCCACAGCCACGGGCCACAAACCACATGCACCGATACCGATACGCCGCTGTGGCGGTCGCGATGATCGCGGCCCCCACCACCCCCCTTCCCGCCCAGGAA
>VXLT01000118.1 GCA_009841475.1 Gemmatimonadota bacterium | reverse complement strand
GTCGTCAAGCGCGGTGTCGGCGAGGGCAACATGCAGGTCGGCGAATTCCTTTCAAGCGTCCGCCGCATGGTGGTCGGCTTCGTCGTGGGCCGACTCCTTTCCCAAGGCGGCGGTGCCGTCGGCGACCTCGACGAACTGACGACCTACTACCTGCTGCACCGGCATGACTTCGGGATGGACGGGGCACCGGCGGGAGCGGTCATCCTCTACGCCCTATCCTGCAACTTCAAGGACGCGGACCTGCTCGGTCGACACGACCTTCTCGTGCGCGGGAAGGCGAAGCAGGACGGGGGGGATACGTCGGGAGGTTCGGACAGCGAGCTCCGGCTGAAGCGATGGAACCAACGCAAGGTCGGATCCTCCCAAGCGGATGGAGGTGCAACCCCGCTCATCGACGGTCTCCACGCGGCCATGCTGCTCTGGAGGAAGGGGGATCTGGCCCAGGTCAACGAGTACCTGGACGCGCGGGGTCTACGAAAGAGCGAAGTGTTCGCGAGCGTCGTACAAGCCGTGCTGGAGATGGCCGCGCAGGGGTCCGAAGAACGGTCCACGCTGGAGAAGCTCCAGAATCACCTTGGGCGAGGAAGGCCCTCGGGCCGGGTTCGCGAGGCCACGCTGTGGGATCAGCCGACTTGAGAGGTTTCGCGTGCATCCGGTAGATTGCCTCGTGAGCAAACGAGATTGATGGGCCGAGATGGCGGTAGCGATAGCGCCGCAAGGAGTTGCAGATGGTAGCCAGCGAGGCCGTTCAGGCGGCAAAGGATTACATCCTCGACCTCTTCAAGGACGAGGAGATCGTCCGTGTCGGGTTGGAGGAGCTTGAGTTCAGGGCCGAAGATGCGACATGGGAGGTGACGATCGGCTTCCAGCGCCTGTGGCAGTCCGACTCGCCCGCTCAATTGGGCAATGTCGTTCTCCCTTCGCCCCCGAAGCCCGGACGGACCTACAAGACCGTCTGCATCCGCGACGACGGGACGGTGATCTCCCTGAGGCACCGCGATGTCTCCGTCCCGGCCTGACGGAACTCCCGCAAGCGGCGTCTTCGTGGACGCCAACCTCTTGGTTCTGCTCGTGGCCGGAGCGCTGGATCCCGGCATCATAGCGCGGCACCGGCGGTTGCGGACGTTCGGCCGCGAGGACTTCGAGCGATTGCAGGAGATGGTCGGTCGTTTCGAGCGGGTTCTGGTCACGCCCAACACGCTGACGGAGGCGTCGAATCTGCTTGGGCAGCACCGGGAGCCGGAGAGATCCCGCCTGCTGAAGACTCTCCGAGTCCTGATCGGAGAGAGCCACGAGGTCGTCGTGGCGAGCGCCGAGGCGGCGGGGCACCCGTCCTTCCCCAGACTCGGCCTCACCGATGCGGGGCTGCTGGGTCTCGTGTCGCGTGACACGCCCCTCGTCACCGTGGACCTCGACCTCTACCTTGCCGCATCGGAGGCGGCTCCGTCGGCGGCCGTCAACTACCGGCATATCCAAGAGCGATACGCTCGATCCAACTGATTCCAACCACGCACCGCAAAACGCCATGCCACCCGCTCCCACCCCTTGGCACCGTGCCGTAATTCTCAAGTCCGAGTTGCGGACCGGGGAGTTGTCGCTGTCGCAGTTCGCCGCCGATCTCCACGAAGTGGCGAGCCGGGCCGGGCGGCGTCCCCTGTACGAGGACCCCGAGAAGTTCTTTGCGCTGACTTATCCCACGTTCGCGCTCCGCGATCTGGCCCGTGACGTTGCCGCGCGCCTGGCGGGAAAGAGCGACAAGGCGGTCCGCCAGTTGGAGATGACCTACGGGGGCGGCAAGACCCACACGCTCATCACCCTGCATCACCTCTTTCGCGATCCGGACCGCCTTCCGGACCTGAAGTCGGTTCGTGAGTTCCGGGCGCTCGCCGACGGTAAACTGCCCAAAGCCGCGACCGCGGCGCTTTGCTTCGACAAGATCGACGTGGAGAAGGGGCTCACGGACGTGCGCGGACCCGATGGCGACACCCGGGCGCTGCGGCATCCGTGGAACATCCTCGCGTTCCAACTGGCGGGGTCCGAGGGACTCCGGATCCTGCATGGCGACGACTCCGCCGAGGAACGCGACACCGCTCCGGCCGAACCGCTTCTGGTCGAGGTGATCGAACGCCAGCAGGCGGCCGATGGACGGGCGACTCTGATTCTGCTCGACGAGGTGATGATGTACGCTCGGGCGAAGGCCGCCCGGGACCGGTCCTGGGTGCACAGGCTTCAGAACTTCTTTCAGGCCCTCACGCAGGCGGTCGCCAAGGTGGACCGGGCCGCCATGGTGGCTTCCCTGCTCGCGACCGATCCGGCGAAGACGGGTGACGAGCTCGGAAAGGCCGTGCTGCGGGATCTGGCCAACATCTTCCAGCGCCAGCGGGAGGAAGGGATCCAGCCGGTCCAGAAGGAGGATGTGGCGGAGGTGCTGCGTCGCCGGTTCTTCGAGCCCGCAAGCATCGAGGACCCCGCTTCGTTTCGACCTCATGTCATCGGGGTCGTGAAGGGCATCGCCAGGATCGACGAGACCACGAAGCGCGAACAGAAGGGGGCGGAGGAACGTTTTCTGGCCAGCTACCCGTTTCACCCCGACCTCACGGATGTGTTCTACACGCGTTGGACGGAGATCGAGGGATTCCAGCGGACGCGAGGCATCCTGCGGACGCTGGCCATCGCGCTTCGCGACGCGGAAGAGCGGGGCGACCCGAGCCCGCTGGTCGGGCCGTCCGCCCTGCTGAACAGGTCGGGGGCGGGGAGCGTTTCCGAGGCGGTCAGGGAACTGGCCGGGATCGCGACCAAGGACACGGTGAAGGGGAGAAGAACGGAATGGATTCCGCTTCTGGAAAAGGAGATGAAGATCGCCCGCGAGGCTCAGGACGAAGTCCCTTCCCTCCGCGCGTCCCGGGAGTTGGAACAGGCGGTCTCCGCCGTGTTCCTCCATTCGCAGCCGGTCGGACGAAAGGCGAGGACCAGCGAGTTGCTCCGACTTGTGGGGGGTGCCGGACCCGACGCCATCGAACTGCGGAAGGGGCTTCGGCGGTGGCGGGACACTTCGTGGTTCTTGGACGACGAGGACGAGGACGCCCAAGTCGAGGACGCCGACAGCCTGCCCGGGACATGGCGTTTGGGCAACGCGCCGAACCTGCGCCAGATGCACGACCAGTCGTGCCAGGACAGGGTGAGCGCCGATGCGGTGGACGAACGCCTCAGAACCGAAATCGGCAAGACGGTGAGCCTATGGAGCGGAGCCCAGGCCGCCGGTGCCACCGTCCACAAGCTCCCTCGTTCCCCCCGCGACGTGGGAGACACGGTGCAGTTCCGCTTCGCGATCCTCGGCCCGGAGGCCGCTTCCTCCTCCGGCAAGCCCAGCAAGGTGGCCCGGAGTTTCCTCGACCACACGACCGGCCCTGATAGTCCTCGGGTGTACCGCAACGCCGTGGTGCTGGCCGTGCCTTCGCCGGAAGGGGTGGACGCCGCCCGCAGCAAGACCCGAAGCCTCCTCGGCTGGGAGGACGTGCAGGCGCAACTCGCCACGAGTCCGATCGATCCCGTCCGCCGCGAGCGGCTGGGCCGCAACATCAGGCAAGCGCAGGCAGAGCTTCCCGGGGTGATCCGGCAGGCCTACGGAATCGTTGTGACCGTGAACGAACGGAACGAGGTCCATGCCTTCAAGCTGCCAGGAAGCGGACAGCCGCTGTTCGAGGAGATCAAGAACCACGGCAAGGCCCGGGTCGTGGAGACGCCCGTCAACCCCGAGGCAATCCTGCCCGATGGACCGTACCGTCTCTGGGAAGAAGGGGACGACGCCCGTCTCGCGAGTCAGCTGAGCGAAGCGTTTGCCCGCTTCCCCCGGCTCCCGAAGGTGCTCAAGCCGGAGTTGGTCACCCGTACCGTCCTCGGGGGAGTGCGCGACGGACTCCTCGCGGCTCGGCTGAAGCGCCCCGACGGAAGCGTCCGAACTTGGTGGCGTGAGGACGTTGAGCCCGTGGCAGCCAACGACGACCAGCTTGAGATCGTGCTCCCCGAAAAGGCGCGGCTTGCCCGGCTGGCCCCCCGACTTCTCAGACCCGGTGCGTTGCCGGGGCTGTGGGTCGGGAGCGGCGACGAAGCCTTCGAGTCCTTGTCCGTCAAGGCTCTGCTGGAGTACTTCGCCGGGGATCACGTGGCGACAATCGCCAGAGAAGGCTACAAGGACCACCTGCCGGTTCCAGCCTGCGACAGCGACATCGTATTGAGGGCAGTGACCAAGGCGGTGGCGGACGGGACGCTGTGGGTCACAAACCCGCCGGCGACGGCATGGAAGGAGCCGGTCCCCGCCGGCACGCTGACTCCGAACGCCGACTTGCGCCCCCCGCCCGAGCCGGTGGCAGCACAGGATCTCACCAAGGAGGAATTGGAGCAGGCTTGGTCGGAGAACCGGACCAACGGTCTCTCGTTGACCCAGGCCCTCGGCCAGAAGCGCCGCGCGATGGTCCCGTGGGGAGTCGTTCGCGAAGGGATTACAGCCGCCGTCAATGGCCGATGGCTGGTCCGGGCGGAAGACAGCGGACCCATCGACTGCACCTACGACCAAGCCCACAAGGTGATTCTTGAAAAGCCGAAGCTCGGCAAGAGGCCTCCGCCTACCCAACAGCCCACGCCCGTCGCCGTGGAACTGGATTCGACGCAGATGCAGGACTTGGCCGATAGGCTCCCCGACCTGCTGGCCGCAATCGGCGCGGCCGAGTTGCGGTTCGGGGTACACGCGAGCGCGAGCGGCGAAGTCGCCGAAGAAGACCGCGAGCAGGTAAACGAGATCCTCGGCGAGGTATTGCCGGGACTCAAGCTCCTGGAGTGATTCGCGCCGTCCTGACCATGGCGGGGATTCCCGCCAACCGACCCCGTTTTTCCCGCTATCGCGCTACGATCCAGCGGTGTTCAGCGCACCGACAGGAGTGGCAGATCGTGCAGTCCCAGTTTGACTTACGTGATCTCCTGCCGGGATGTTGGCCGTTAGCCGTCCGCCTACG
>VXLT01000175.1 GCA_009841475.1 Gemmatimonadota bacterium | reverse complement strand
GACGGGGGTGCTGGACCTGACCGCGGGGGAGGCGGGGTCGCGGGGGACGCCGGAGAGCCGGGCGCGCGAGGCGGAGGCCGCGGCGGAAGTGATGGGGCTGGCCGTGCGGCGGTGCGCGGGACTGCCGGACACGGCGGTGGCCAACGACCGGGAGTCGCAGGTGGTGGTGGCCGGGCTGATCCGCGAGCTGAGGCCGCGCGTGGTGGTGACGCACTGGGTGGAGGGGCGGCATCCGGATCACCGCAGGGCTGCACGGCTGGCGCGGGATGCGTCGTTTCTGGCGGGGCTGCGCAACTTTCCCGCGGGCGGCGCCCCGCACCGTCCCGAAAAGGTGGTCTGCGCGCTGGCCTTCCGGGAGGACGCCGTGAAGCCGACGTTCGTGATCGACGTCAGCGCCCAGATGGACCGCAAGGTCGAGGCGCTGGCCGCGTACGGGTCGCAGTTCGAGGGGAAGAGCGGCATCGGCGAGGTGTTCCCGGGCGGGGACCGGCCCGTCCTGGACCAGATCCGCGCCGTGCACGCGACGTACGGTGCGATGATCCGGTGCAGGTACGGGGAGCCCTACTGGACCGAGGAGGTGGTGATGGCGGGGACGCTGGGGGGGCTGGGGGTGTCGAGCTTCTAGCCCATGGACAGGGATTCGGAAATGGCCGAATCCATCGGCCCGCCCGCCGCTAACGCTTCTGCTTGTACACGACCAGGATTTCCGTGTCTCCGGCCCCGTCCTTTCCGACCACCACCGAGACCTGGCTGCCTGTCTCCGGGTCCTCTTCGGCCACCAGCCAGCCGGCGTACACATCCTCGTCGCTCCCGCCGATCCGCTTCGCGGAGGACGAGACATCGACCCTCCCGCCCCTGCTCAGCTCCTGCTCGTACCAGCGCAGGATCTCGTCCGGGTCGCCATCGGACGCCAGCAGGACACCCCCTGCGACCGCATCGCCGCTGGAATAGGAGAACAGCCGCTTGTCCTCGCGCGTCCCCCGGTAGTTCGGCACCCAGCGCGGCAGCGGCTCGGACTCGTCGCCAAGGCTCACGGAGACCCCGCGGCTGTCGTCGGAAACGCTGACGGACGCCCCGTCGTCGTGGGCCACCAACTCCACGACGGCGTCGGTGTCCTGCGAGCCGATGCGCACATCCCAGCCGTCCTCACCGGCGCGCCCCGCGAATTCGACCCCTTCGCCCATCCCCTCCTCGAGCACCGCGAACCCGTCCTCCAGCCAGGAGGCGAGGTCCGACAGGTCGATGTCTATCCCCTCCGCGTCCCTGTGCAGACGCAGGGAGAACCGGCCCTCCTGCTCGGGATCGGGCTCGATGACAACATCGTCCCCGAAGACATCTTCCGCCGCGTCCTCGAAGAGTCCGGTGGGTAAGCCGGCCATTGGGGAGAACGCGCTATCCAGTTGCGCGAGCCCCTCCACCAGTTCGTCGCAGGCGAGCGTGGTGCCGAGGGCAAGGATGGCCATGAGTCTGACAGCGGTCCTTCCGCCCGAGGTCAGACATCTCTTCAAATCGGTCATCAGATTCTCCCAGTATCGGTCTATCGTTGCTGCGGCGGCGTTGCCGCTGTTCGGACAACCCGCATTACGGGAGGCAACAGGCGACGGTTTCACGGCCGGCTTCGCCCGCGGCACTATTCACCTGCTCCGTCGTCGCCTCGCTCTGGATGGCCCCGAGACGGTTGATTCCTTTCCGTGATTCTCGTGACCTGCAACCCGCCAAGCCGGCGCCCTGCCGCCTCCCGGTGCTGCGCGGAGATTCTGGCGCTAGCCGGGCTGCTTTTCCCCGAGGAGTCCCCGCCGGTCGAGCCGGAAGCCCGCTATCGTAAGGACCCCGATATCCCGGTCGGACCGGCCGCCAACGACAAGACCCTCTCCGATCCAGTACGGACGGTATTCCAGCGCGACGTTCCCCAACCAGCGTCCATCCGGGTCGAAGACGCTGAACTCGATCGTCCCGCCCAGCCAGTTGGCCGGGTCCGGGATCCACAGATAGCCCTCCGAATCCACGAACAGGCCGGTTATGGGCGGGTGGTTGCGGTCCGGCACGGTGGCGAAGACCCGGTCCCAGGCTGACCAATTCATGTGCGAGTTGAGCTCCTGCATGTCTTCAACCCGTTCCCGTTGCCGCTGGTCCTCGATCGGCACGGGGTCAACGGTGCGCCGGATGATTCGCCGCAGCAAGCCGTCGGGCGAGAATTGGTGCACCTCGTAGCGGTCTCCGTTGGTGACGTAGACCGACAGGGGGTATCCCCCCGCAGTAGCGCTGGACCGTGCGCTGAACGGCACGTAGTTGGGATCGAAGGGATCCCTCATGGAGAGCTCCTCCTCGGCCTCCCACCATCCGAACGAATGCACCGTGTAGCCGGTGTCGATCCTCAGGTATTCCGTCGGACGCCTGTAGATCTCCCCCGCTCGCGTCGGCGGCTGCCAGTTGCGACGCCGGCGTTCGAGCAGGAAGGATCCGTCCGGAAGAGGCTCGTGCATCGATTCGCCCGGGTACAGCTCGGCCGACCGCGTTGCCTCGATCAGCCTCTGCGTGTCGATGCGCGACTCCTTCAGGAAATTGCCCGAGGGGTCGTAGTGGTAGATCGGTCCGGACATGTAGTCCCACACCACGATCGTGTCTCCCGGCAGCACTCGGAGGTGCAGCGGGTAGTTCAGCTCGCCGGGCCCCCGGCCCTTGCGCCCGAACGCGGCGGTCAGCGCGCCGGACGGCTCGAACACGAGCACTTTCCTGTCGGCCATGGAGGAAAGCATGGCGATCCTGCCGTCCGAAAGAGGCGCGGCGGCACGGATGTTCCATACGAGGTGGGAGGAATCGCGGGCCGGACCGGCCGAGGTGTCGTATCCTCCCAGCGAGAACTCCGGCTCGGGGGCGACGGTCCAGAAGTCGCCGGGGCCCCAGACGGGCGCGTGGTTCTCCACGATCTCGATCCCGGCCGAATCCCGGATGATGACATCGGGGGTTTGGGGCTCGGCCGGGGGCTGGGCGCATGCCGCCGGGGCGAGGACCGCGACGGACACGAGCAGGACTTGACGGCAAGGAAACAGCAACATCTGGTCGGCCCCCGCTGGCTGGTTATATACTAGTTTATATATTCGTAAAAGGAATATATACTATCATGTATGCGTTGGCACGAATCGCCCAAGTCCGTGGCCAGTCTCGCGCGCACAATGGGGCTTCACGAACAGGTTAGGTCCTCCTCGCCGAAGTCTGGTTGCATCGAGGTGCCTAAGGTAGCCCTCCGAATCCACCTGGAGTGAGCCTGTGGCCGTATGGTGGCGCCTGAAATCAGAAGGAGCATCTCTCCTCTTCGATGGGTGTGCCGACCTCGCTCTGCAGACGATAGCGATGCACAAAGTCGATACCCAGGTCGTCGGACGAGATCCCGTGCACCTCGCCGCCGGCGCCAACCTCCACCCTCCAGAGGCCAACCGGCACCGACACCGTAGCGCGGTATCGACCACAGTTGTCCAGGACATCCCACGTCGATCCCCCCTCCGTCTCCGGGTCCTCCCGCTGTACCCACAGCCACCCCTCGGGCGAAGTTGCGAGCGCCGCGAGGAGCGGGACGAACTCCGGCTCGTTCGCCGGCAACGGCGGGACATCGCCCATTTGGACTGTGCGGACCGTATCCCCGGTGAACGTGAGCTTGTCGAAGCGATGCCTCGAACGGTGCGCCAGCCACAACATTCCGTCGCGCGCGACCGTCCACACAAACCGTGGATCCGCAGGCTGGACAGTCTGCACGGACATCGTATTGCCCTCGCGAGTGACGCTTGTTTCCCTTGCGCCGCCCGCCACGATCTTTCGTTTCAGTGTCTCTATCGCCAGCGTGTCTCCGGGCATCATCTCGTGGTCCACCGACACAGGCGAACGAACCACATATGTATGGTGAGGGACTTCTGTCTCGTCCCAGCTCCCCATCGGGGTCACATCCACGACCGAGAACAGCGAACCGTCCGTCCCGGCGGCGATCACACTGCTGAACCTCGGAACCTCGCCGGGAAAGAAAAATCCGGGGAAGCTCAGCGCTGCGTGCCGGCGCAACTCGTTCCCGAGCGTGTCGACAACCATATACTGCTGTCCACCACCGATCCACAGCTGGTCGGGCGCCCGCCACGTGATTCTCCGGCTGGGGAAATCACGGTACCTGATCTCTCCCGGTCCGTCACCATCGCGAGCCAAGCTCCTCACATAGGCGCCGTCCCGGGCAAAGACGCGCACCTCCTTCGAACCGACATCCATCACGAAGATACGCCCGGCTCGGTCCACGGCAATGTCGTGGATGTTTCCGAATCCCTCCGGTCCGGCGCCCATGACGTTCCCCAGTTTGAGTTCTTCGAGCAGGCGCCATGCCCCGGCATCCCCGCCCCCCTTCGGGAACTGGGTGGTCACCACGGGACGCCCTCTCACCGTGTCGACCACGATTTCCTGTGCAGCGGATCCGTGCGCCCGGGCCAGGGCCTGGATCGACGGAGGCACCGGCGCGGCCAGAGTTGCTACTGCCGTCACGTATACCGCGCGGAGACTGCCGATCGTCGGCAACCAACTCATGGCTGCACTCCCTGTTCGGTGCGCTCGTGCAGTGAAATAACGACGCAACAAGCTCTCGACCTTCCGGTGTTCGGCGACCATTCTCCACGTTGGGGCCGCTCCGGGAGGAACAATGCAACCACCGATTTGGGACCAGACCTACATGCCTGACCCAGGCTCACCCACGGGGACCGATGCACCTGACCCGGGCGCGGAAGACGTAGACGTCACCAACCTCTTCACATGTGATTTCAAGGACCAAGGCGGCGCCTTCGCCCTCCTCGAAACCGCACGCCTCCCTGGCCTGCCTCCGCACTTCGCGCCAGAATACCGGATCTTCTTCTCGGGTCGGGCACGTGTCTACTGTGAATCGCTCCATCGAGCGCGTCCCGAAGAGCGGTATTGCGCCTGACAGGTTAACGCCCCCGCCCGTTCCTGTCCCGGTCCCGTCACACCCAGTCTCTAAGACACAACTCCGAGCC
>VXLT01000133.1 GCA_009841475.1 Gemmatimonadota bacterium | reverse complement strand
CCACCACCCACATCCACGGCCACTGCCACCAGAAGGCCGCAGGCACCGCCTCGGCAACGGCCGACGCCCTCCACTCCCTCACCGGCGCCTCGGCATCCGTCATCGAGTCCAGCTGCTGCGGAATGGCCGGCGCCTTCGGCTACACCGCCAAGCACCTTCGCACATCCCGCGCGATGGGCGAACTCGGCCTCTTTCCCGCCCTGCGCGCCGCCGACCCCGACGACACCGTGATCGCCAACGGCTTCAGCTGCCGCGCACAGATCCATGCGGGGACGGGCCGGCGGGCGTATCACCTTGTGGAGGTACTGGCCGGCCTCCTCGAATGAACTCCGGGCGGACAGGCCGCCGCGGCGAATCCCGGGTGCTCCTCGGGGGGCGCTACTCCCGGAACAGCTCCCTGACCGCCAAACCCACCCGGAATCTCCGCTCCACCCGTCCCTGCCACCCTTTCGGGCGGGCGTCGAAGAGGTTGTCGACACCCCCCGAGAGCGCGAGACCGCGCCACAGGTCGACCCTGGCCTGCAAATCCACCGCCGCAAACTGTTCCTGGGTCGCCACCCGGGTGATCCCGCCGTCCGGGCCGGAACCCAGAATCGGCGCCTCACCGGTCATATGGGCGGTGAGGTCGAGTCGCAGCCCGGCGGGCGCTGTCGCGACCCAGGAGCCGCGCACCCGTGCGGAGTGCCTCGGGCGCCGGTCGAGAGGGGTATCCGAATCGGCGGAGCGGGCATCCAGATAGGCGTAGCCGGCAACGAGGGCGCCCCAATGCGAAAACGCGCCCACGCGGAATTCGAAGCCGCGCGTCGTCACCTCGGCGACGTTTCGCGGCGAATAGACCAGGAGCCCGGAGGGTGTGTTCCCCACGAACCCGGGCTCGATGAGGTTCTCGACCGCATTGGAGTAGATCTCGGCATCTATCCGGATACCGGGACGCGGGCTCCATTCTACGCCACCCGACGCGTTCCAGGAATGCTCGGCGGCCAGATCCGGGAACCCCTGGAGCACGTAGCCCGCCCCCGGATTGACGAAGTGCCACGCCAGCTCCTTGAAGGACGGAGCCCGGAACCCCCGGGCCAAGACCGCCCGGAGTTGTAGGCCCTCGCGGGGCGAACCGCTCACCCCGAGCGCCGGCGACAGGTTGGCACCCCAGCGGCTGTTCCAGCTGAAGCGGGCACCGCCGGTGACGGTCGCGCGTCCCAGACGCCATGCGTCCTGCCCGAAAACGGCGACCTGGCCGTCGCCCACGCGCTCCTCGATGAGCTTGTCGGGCGACCGGATCATGCGGCGCGAACCCTCGATCCCGGCATCGAACCGGTGCGCGCCGGCCGTTGCCGAGTAGGCGGCGGACAGCCGGGCCTCGCGCTCCCTCTGAGGCGCGTCGCCGGGGCTGGCGATGGGCGCGTCGCCGCGCGCGCTGCGGTACAGGTGCTCGTAGTCCTGCGCGAAGACGCCGACGGTCCAATCGCCTGGCCCGGCCTTCCTCCTCGCCTCCAGCCATCCGGAGACACCGCGGTTGTCGTTGAAACCGGAAAACCCACCCCCGACCGGCCACCGCTGCCGCTCCCGGAGAAAGCTCGCGCCACCCCCCAGGTCCCACATCGCCGAGGCGTCGTAGCCGAATTCCGAACGCAGGTCCCAGACGCGGGCGAACCCCTCGTCATCCGCACTGGTGAGCACGCCGGGAATCCGGTCCTCCTGCCGCCATGCCCCGGTAGCCCGGTAGCGAAGGCGGCCTCCACCACTGGCCGTCAGATCCGCCTCCTTGCGTCCCGCCCCACCGGAAAAGGCACGGCCGTCGAGCCCGAACCCGCTGGCGGGCGGCGCCGTGATGACGTTCACCACACCCCCCAGCGCATCGGAGCCGTAGAGGGAGGAGAGCGGCCCCTTCACGACCTCCACCCGCTCGGCTCCCGCCAGCGAAATCCGGCTCAGGTCGCGGTTTTCGATCAGCGCGCCGGGCACCGGCCTTCCGTCGACCAGCACCAGTACGCGCGCACCACCGATCCCCCGGATCAGCAGATTCGAGCCTGTCGGCGTGCCCGCGGCCACATGCACTCCGGGCAGTTCCGCCAGAAGGCGATCGATGGACTGGGCCCCCGAAGCCTCGATCTCGGCCAGCGATACGGTTTCGATGGGGACCGCCACCTCGGAGCGATTCCGAGGACGGCCGGCCACGGTGACGACAATTCCGTCGAGTGCAACGGGGTCGCGGTCTAGAGCGATCCGCCAGGCCGCGGATTCGGCCTCCTCCCAGGTCAGTGCGCGCGGGTGGTAACCGGGCGCCCGGATCCGAAGCACGCCGCCGGGACCCCACGATTCCGCAAGCAGAAACGCCCCGCTTTCGTCGGTGACAACCTGCTTCCGGCCCTCCGCTCGCCCCGACTGTTCGAGCCCGGCGCTGTCCACCGTCCCAAACCATGCGACCCACGCGCCGGCGACCCCGGCGAGCGACTCACTGTCATGCACGCGGCCGCGAGTCTGGGCGGTCAGCGAACTGGTCCAAAGCACGATGGCGCAGCCGAGTGCCACCCGCCCGCCCGGTGCCGTCATCGCAGGCGCAGGAACCGTACGGTTGGATGGCCCGAAGCGCCTGCGGCGTCGTAGTAGCTCGTGATCTGCACCTTGTAGACCTGTTCGTCCACCCGCACCAGGAAGACATTGTAGGTCGGCCACATTCGGCTGTTCTCCCGGACATTGTACCAGAAAACCCCGCTCGCGTCGTCCACGGTGGCCGGGACGGCGCCGCTGATCACCGACAGGAAGCCACCGTACTCAGGGGCATCGTCGGCGTTCGACAGCGTGGTGAAGTCCTGGGCCGGATCCAGCGGGAAGGTACCCGCGCCGCAGCCGGCGTTGATCTCGATCGTCAGGTCGGGTGTGGCCGAAATGTCCCACCCGCAACCGGCAGGGCTCACCGGGGACCCGTCGGCCAGACCGAGGAACACCGGACCCCGGCTCAGGTCCCCCTCAATCGTTCCAGAGGTCCCGAGCGTCCCGTTCGGTACATGTCTGCGATACTCGATCTCGAGTCCCACCGGCCTTTGTCCCTGCATTCGCAGGTTCGTGACGCGGAAGATCGCAAATCCGCGTCCGGACGCCTCCCGCACCATCCAAGCGGCGCCGGGGTTGGCCACCAGCGTGCCGGCCAAGGGGTCGAAGCGGAACCAGGAAGCTCCCGGATCCGGTGCCAGACCGTCTTCCACGAAGGAACCGGCGGCGGGTATGTCGGCTTCCGTGACCGCCTCGAAGGCGGCTTCCCCGTCCTGCTCGGTAAGCGCGACGATCTCTTCGGCGGAAGCGTTCGCGTTGTTGCCGAGGTTGACGGCCGACACGGATCCGGGGCCTGCGACACCCCCGTTGAGGCGGACGAGGAAACGCCGGAAGCCCATGTGCCAATCGTTGGAGGTCGCCGGGTCGGGGGGAATCACAACCCCGCCGGCGTCCGCCAGACTGAGGTAGGTGAAGCCGACCGGAGAGGATGCGTCGATCGCGATCTGCCCCTCTTCGAAGACTTCCGGCGGGGCCGTCGTGTCCGATTCGCAGGCGATCAGAAGGGCGAGGGTCAGTGAAGAGGCGATGCAGGCGCCGAGCGCGCGGCTTGTCTGTTGAGTCATCCGGCTTTGGGGGTCCGTTGGTGAAGGGTCTGCGGTTTCGGTCCAACCCGCGTTTCTATTTGAAGCGATTCCGGGCCCGGCGGGGCCCGCATGGTCCGATCGGAGACGCGAGGCCGGCCGAGCACAGCGTGTCGGTCACCCTGGCCGCGATCCATTCGGAAACCAGCGCATGGGGAAGCAAGCCCCGGGCGTCCACGTATTCAAGTCCTTCGAGCACTTTGGCGTAGGGGCCGAAGCCGAAGAGGCGATAGGGGATCACCACGACACGGGACCAGCGCTGGCCCATCCGTTCGACCGTGGCTCTGATCTCGCGCTCCGCCCTCTCCCGGGGACCGCTCCAGTCCTCCCTCAGGGCAGCGACCGACACCTCCGCCATTCCTGCGTCCCGCAGGGCGGCAGCCGCCGACTCCATCCAGGCGAGGACACGGTCGTTCTCGTCCTCGGCACCCATCCCGTGCGCGATGAGCACGGCTGCCGTCTCCGCGAGGTCGGAGGCGTTGGCGCGGGCCCGGTCGACGACGATCCGGGAAACCTGCTCGGAACCCGCCAACCCCGCCCGGTCGATCAGAATCCGGGCATCGGTGGCAAGCCGCGGGAGCTCGTCCCCCTTGACCATGCGGTGGCCCATCATTCCCCTGGCGGGCGGATCGTCTCGAACGCCAAAGAGATACTCGGTCTGTTGCAGGAAGGATTCCGGCGAGACGAATATCCTCACCACGGCCACCGTTCCAACTCCGCGTTGCTCCAGGGAGTCGAGCGCGGCCTGGAGCGTATGCGGATTCGCCATTCCGAAGGCCAGGGCGACGGGCAGCCGCTCACGCAGCCCGGAAACGTGGGCTTCCACCTGGCGGTTCCATTCCGGACCGCCGCCATGTGCCATGACGAGCACTCCGGGAAGTTGGCCCGCTTGGCCGGTTTGGTGGGCGCGCCCCGGCGGAGATCCAGTGGGATGGGGATCCGGATTCGGGGGGGTGGTCGCCACGCACCCTTTCAGCGCCAGAAGGAGGAGGACCGGGGGCATCCGCCTGGTCAATGATGCGGGCTGCTGTTGCGGTGTCGTGGCCGACGGCTGTCCTGGGGTGCTGGTGGTCATCCGTTTGGTATGATCTATGTTGAGATTGAGAATCATTTTCATCTTTAGCGCAGGGAACGTCACACGTCCGTGGAGCAAAGTCAAGTCGCAGCACTGTCCAACGACAAGTGAGCCCGAACTCGACTGTCGCCCGACATTCGCCCGCTCATTGCCCGTCGCCCGCGTATTGCCTCCCCAGCATCGCGCCAGGACCGCCCGCTGGACTCTATTGATGGTTTCCGGGCCGGGGATCGTATTTGTAATGGTGTGTCTCTGGCCGATAGCCACTGGCAAGCCTCGCGGCCACGACACATCCTGAGTTCAGCAAGGAGTCGCGAGATGAGTCGATTCGGGTCCAGTCTTTGTCAATGGCCGCCGAAAATCTGACACTTCTGGCCATCGAAAATCTGACACTTCG
>VXLT01000033.1 GCA_009841475.1 Gemmatimonadota bacterium | reverse complement strand
CGGCCTTGGTTATAACACCCTGCGGGGACGCAAGCGGGGTTGGGGGGTGTTCGGACTCCACTTCGGGACCGGGACCACGAGCGTAGACGGGATACCCCGTCACAAACGACACTTGCGGCGTGTAGCGCGACGCGTTACAGTGAGCAATGAAGATCAGGCACAAGGGGTTGCGGGCGCTGACTGGACAGGAGCACTGGGCAATGAATGCCACTGACAGCAAGCGTGTAGATCCGATGGTGAACCCGCCCCATCTCGGCGAACTCATCCGTGAGAGCATGGATGATGTCGGATGGAACGTCACCGAGACAGCGGCACACCTGGGGTGCGAGCGTGGGACACTTTCGCGGCTCCTGAATGGCAAGTCCGGCGTGTCAGCCAACATGGCACTCGCGCTGGAGGCGGTCGGCTGGGGTACCGCAGATCACTGGATGCGAATGCAGGCGAGCTACGAGCTTGCGCAGGCGCGACGCGAACGCACCGCCGCAGGCAGGCCGGATACCGCGCAGAAGATCGTCGCCAAAGCGCGCTACAGCTCGGGACTAAGCGACGAAGAGGCACTGGAAACCGCGGTGCGGGAGACCCGGCGTCATCGGGCTGCCCGAGACCATTGACAAGAACGACCCCGTGCGGGAGGCCTGCAGGGCGGTGAGGACCAGCGTGATCACACGGCTCGAGTAGCCGGAATGTGGTCCGCCCCGTGGACGGAAGGGCGAAACCGTCAGCGAAGAAACTCCCGCACCGGGCGAGCAGGAGCGGGCCCCAGTCCCAGGCGTGCGTGCCAGTAGGCCCATGAGCGGGCGTCGAAGATCCCGGGGAGCGCGTCCCGCAATGCCCGGCGAAAGTCATCGTCGTCGTATCGCTGCCGCGCCACCGCGAGATCCTCAACGGTGCCGTACACCATGAGAAAGTTGAGGAAGAACACGTCGTTGGCGAGCGTCGCAGCCGGCGGCTTGAACCAGACAACGCGCTTGGCGACGGCCAGCAGTTCGGGGGAGTGGGGCGGTTGAGTGGCGTTCGGGGGCTTCATTGCGGACGAATTCACTCTCGAGGGCTGGACGGCCCGAGACCTGGAAGCGCCTCGTATCGCGGGATCGACGCAACGTCCAGTGTCGTCGCGGCGTGCGAAAGGCGCTCCCGAACCGCTGCCGGGAGATCCGGCAGGTCGCCGTCACCGAAGTACGTCAGCGCCTTGAGGGTCAGCATGGCATTGTAGCGTTCGCCGTGGATCGCCGCCGCCGCACCGAGCATTGCCGCCAGGGGCACGCGGCCCAAACGCATAAGCGCGTCAACGTCGATGTAGTCCTTGGCGAGCGCTCGGGTCTGCACCACCTGGGCCTTGGTGCCGCCGAGATCCTCCAGCGAGGCGACCAGGATGCCCGCGCCCTCGGCGGTCTGCGGCGACCGGACGTGGTTGAACGAAAGCCCTCCGAAGAATGACACGCGGACCGGTCCGCGGCGATCGACCACGCATGTCAACGTGTCCTGCGCCAGCTGAACCACCTTCGCGTCGCTCAAGTACGGGATTTCGGCCAACAAGGCGTCGCCGTCTAAGGGATCGGAAGAAAAGAAGTCGAAGTCCTCCGACTCGCGGTGGGCAAGCCGCAGCGCGATGGCCGTCCCGCCATACAACACGAAACGGCGAGGAGTCGCTCGCAACTCGGGCCACAGCCGGCGCTGGGCCGGCGGCAGGGCGTCCAGACGCGGGTTCATGGTGTCTCCTGGGTCGGCTTCCGGGGCACACCTGTAATCTACGCCCGGAAGGCTGCGGGTGCGCGCGAGGCGGCTACTTGGTCACTGACCAAGCTGTTGCGGCCCTTCGGCTACTTGGTCACTGTTCAGGCGGGTGTTACGCCAACGGATGCCAAGGGAACCCGGCGGACATGAAGCGAGACGAGGCTGGGGACCGGACCGAGCAGCACGAGCGGCCGGACCCCGAGCGCGGCGAGGAGCGCTTGCCGCAGGACGACTCTGCGGACCAATACGACGGTGGGGTCCTGGAGGAGCTGGAGGCACACGAGTTCTTCCATCCCCGGTCGGTGCGCTGGTACCGGTCGCTCTTCTCGGACCACGACTCCGACGAGGGGCGGGACCTCGGCGACGTGGAGTTCCTGCACCATAGGGGACTGGTTGTCGAGTGCGGCGACCGGTTGGCGCCGACGCGAGCGGCGGTGCTCGTCTTCGGCAGGCCGCGCTACGTGCGGCAGGTGCTTCTGCGCCCGGTCATCGACTGCCAGTTCATCGGCGCCGCCTACGACGACGGGCCGCCCGAACGCCACTGGACCGACCGCATCGTCGTCGAGGAAAACCTGCTTCAGGCCTGGCTGACCATCGCGGAGCGGTACATGCGGCACGCGGAGCGCCCGTTCAGCATCGACACGCGGACCTTGCGCGGCGACGACGATCCGCCCGGATACACGTCCTTCCGGGAGGCTCTCATCAACCAGCTGATCCACCAGGACTACGGCGACCGCGGCCGCACGGCCTTCATCCGCTTCTACCGCGACCGGACGGTGTTCTGGAACCCCGGGGACGCCAGCGCCCCGGCCCGCGAGCTGCTCGACCGGACGGCGAAGGAGGTGCGCAACCCGCTGATCGCGGCAGCATTCCGCGGCATCGGCCTCGCCAGGCAGGCGGGCACCGGTATGCGTGCGATCTTCCGCGACTGGCAGAGTCTTGGTCACGGCCCTCCGGTGATTCGTAGCGACGAAGGCCGGAGCGAGTTCGAGCTGTCGCTGTTGGGGGAGGGGGTGGGGGCTGGCGGGGCCCAGGCGGAGGACCTTCGGCCGACGGTCGAGCCGGGGCCGGCGGTTGGGACCGGTGGGGGACGGGCAGCGGATCGCGGCGGCGACGAGCGTCCAGCCGCCCCGCCACGCGCGGACTTGGCGGACATGGTCAGTGACCATGGTGACCAAGTGTGGCCCGATGTGGAGGGTGACCAAGCTGCGGGCCGGCTGACCGCTCGCCAGCGCGCCATCGCGGCGGCGTGCGACGTGCCGCGAAGCCTGGCCGAGCTCATGGAGCGCGCGGGCGTGTCACACCGCTCCCACTTTCGGCGGAAGCATCTGAAGCCGCTGCTGGAGGCTGGGCTGGTCCGCATGACGAACCCGGCCAACCCGCGCGCGCCGAACCAGAAGTATGTGCTGACCGACGCGGGGGCCGCGCTGAGGGTGGATCAACCGCTGTCTTCCAGGGAGCGAGAGGGGTGATTCGAGCGCTGGATGTCAAGCCGCGAGAGGGGCTGAGGATCTGGCTCAGGTCTTCGACGGGTCCGCCTCCAGCTCAGGACCTCGGGGGTCGACGCTCGTCCCCTTGGCCACTAAAGAAGGCGCGAGCTCGCGGTCCCTCTTCGCTTCTTCCTCCTTGACTTCCCGCACCCGCGCCAGGAGCTCCTCGGCGGTGGAGCAGGTCAGGACGCAGATGCCGATGCGACCTGCGTTGCCGATGCTGCCAAAGGGCTCCGGCTCGTACAACATGCTCCGGGTCGTTTTCACGACATGGTCCGCCGCCTCAAGGCCGAATCGCGCCGCGGTGAGCGCGTGGATGGCGCTCTCGCGGCCCGCCACGCGGCCGGCCTCGTATGCGCTCTCGCGACCCTCGTCGAACCCAACCCGATGGCGGCTGCTAATGTCATGGCCGACCTCCTTGGCGAATCCCGCTATGGTTACCACATCCTTCGAGTTCACGGCCGCTCTCCTTCCGTCAGTTCCTTCACCCGGGCCAGGAACTCCGAGGCCGTGCCGCACGTGAAGACACAATCCGCGAGGCGGGCAGTCCACTCGGGTTCGCGGATGCTCTCATAGAGCTCCGAAACCCGGTGCGCCGACATCGGCCCGAATTTCACCCAGACCACCGAGTGGATGACCTCACTCTGCCCCTCCGCCATGCCGTCGTTGTACGCAGATTCGCCTCCTCGCACGTAGCCCGCGAAGTAGGTCTCGGCCGTAAGCCTGGCGACGCTCTCGGCAACCAACTGCATCCGCTCCTCGTGGGGAACACCTGTAGACCGGAGGCCGCCTTCGTACCCCTCCAGCCATGCCCCGGGGGAACCTATCCGACCCATTGTACGCGCACCTGAAATTCACCCCTCCTGTCGATTCCCTGGTACTGCGCCGTTGCGGCTCCGGCAGGACGCGAAGCGCCCCAACGGAGCTGGTGTCCGAATGGAAGATAGCGCGCCCCCCTGGCGGGCTGGCCATTGTTCCGTGCGGGGCGTCCTCCGATGAAGGTCGGGCGGGACCCGAGGGTGCGGTCGGTCCGGCGGGCGAGCGCCGCCCGTGACACCATCTGCCGGGTGTGGTTGTCGGGCATGGGGAATGTGCGGTCCTGCCCCTGTTGGCGTGATCGCGCGCAGGTCAGTAGTGGTAGCGGGCGGCCAGGAAGTACACGCGGTCGTCGTCCACCTGGTAGACCAGCCGGTTTTCCTTATCGATGCGGCGCGACCACGTGCCGGCCAGACGGTGGCGGAGGGGTTCGGGTTTGCCCAGGCCGTCGAATGGATCCCGATGCACGGCGTCGACCAGTCTGAGAACCTTCAGCGCCGTCCTCGGGTTGGTGCGCACCCAGAATCTGAGGTCTTCCCGGAAGACGGGGTCGAATACGGCGTCTCTGGGCTGGCCATCCTTCATTCCGTCGGAAGTCCGACCCGCTCGCGCAGCTCGTCAATGTCCATCGCCTGTCCCTCCCCGGCGTCCGCTCTGGCCTTCGCCTCGAGAAGCCTCTCGGCGTTCCTGGGCGACCGCAGCAGGTAGTCGGTCTCCATCAGCGAGCTGAGATCCTCTGCCGAGATGAGCGCGACGGACTCCTTGCCGCGCCGCCGAATCCAGACGGGCTCGTGTGTGTCGGTGACCTGGTCCATAAGCGCGGCGAGGTTCCTGCGTGCGCCGCTGTAGGTGGTTTCGCGTATCATTTCGTCGCTCCGCAGTTCCGGGGATTTGGGTCGTGATGGTGTGGTTCGGTACACATATGTTGTACGCTTGGGAGCGTGTTGGCAAGTTCCTGCGGGGACCGAGTACGACCCGGTCAGCTCTCATCGAGACGGGTCAAGCCGAAGCGCTTGGACCCCCCCGCTTGTCCCCCGCCCCCATCCGCCCACATTAGATACCCCACGTC
>VXLT01000315.1 GCA_009841475.1 Gemmatimonadota bacterium | reverse complement strand
GTCGTCTTCCGCCTGGAGCCGGGCCGGCGCGCGCGGCGACGGCGGCTTCTCCACCGGGATCTGCGAGCGCGACAGCAGCGCGGCGAGCGCCTCGTCCGCCCCGAACGGATCGCGCCAGAAGAGCCGGAAGGCGCTCTCGAAGATGTGCCGGTGCTCGCGCCTGGCCACGAGGGTGCCGTGAAGGGCCCAGTAGAACTGCTGCTGGGCCGTGACGTCGATAGCCTCCAGCGCCCGCACCGCGGTGATCGTGTGGCCGGGTCCGACGGGCAGTCCGGCCGCACGCAGCAGGCGCACGAAGTGCGCAACGTTTTCGGGGAGGCGGCCGGGGGTGGAGGTGGTCATGCCTGAATCAATACGACGCTACCTCGTCAAAGTCGATTTCGATGGCTCCAAAGTCGATGCTGACGAGTTGGTGCCCCGAATCAGGATCATCCTGCAGGGTAATGAAGCCGAGTTCGGCGAGTCGGCTGATTTCACGGATGAAGGTTCTGGGGGTTACATCGCGATACGCGCCCCGGACGTAAGGGGATTTCACCAGGTCTGCCAGGCGGATCTGGGTTGACGCACTGTCCGAGAAGGGGTCCGTGGGCTCGGTATCCGCCAGGAGATAGTCCAGCAGAGCGAATTCACGGGGGTTCAGCAGGTGTCGGCGCTCGCTCACCCGCACGCCGAGCGCCCGGGTCAACGTATCGCGGTAGACGAGTCGGTTCAGCTTCGTCTTGATGAAGCTGTTGATCCCGCGGAGCTCCGCCTCGAAGCCGCGAAGCCCGAATTCGACGAAGGGCGCCAGATCGAAGGGCTGCGTCCTTCGGCACTCCTGGAGGCGTCGCTTGTACTCGTTGCCGTTGCGGTAGAAGTAGTTCGATAGACCGTAGAATCCGTTGACGTTGTAGCCGCCCTCGTAGAGGATGGCGGCCTCGACGAGGCGGGAGACCCGACCGTTGCCGTCCCCGAACGGGTGGATGGTCACGAGGAAAAAGTGGGCGAGGAGGGCCCTGACGACGGGGTGTTGGCTGCGCAGGCCACGGGAGTTCACGAACTCCACGAACTCGTGCATGAGCCGCGGGAGATCCTCATGCGGAGCGCCCAGGTGAATCCCGCCGAGTTCCATCGTGCCGACCTGCACTCCATGAGTGCGAAGGCCGCCAGGCACGTTGTCGGCTTCATCGGACAGGCGTGTCATCACTTCGTGCATATGGAGGATGTCGCGCACCCTGAGCGGTGGTCTGCGGGGTCCGAACCGTTCCCGCACCCAGTTCTGGGCTGTGTCCGCGTTGAGTATCTGCCGGAACTCGCGGCCTTCGGGGTCGAGACCGGCCTTTCCCCCAAGAAACTCGGCGATCTGGGACTCGGACAGGGGGTTCCCCTCCAGCGCCGTGGAGCCATGGACGGTCCTGATTCGGTTGAGGACATCGAGTTGTTCCTTCCATTCCGAAGGAAGGAGCAAGCTCATGGCGGCTTCCTTCCGTCCCTCGATGCGAACCAGGACGGGCATCATTCCCGGAAGCTGGAGCCGGAAGTCGAAGCTGAATCGCGACCAGTTCATATATCTGACACCTTCCATGACATGCTATTTGACGATTCAAGTTATTGCTGTAAAGTAATATAATCCACGTATCGACTCTAATATGGCATGATATCTGACGGAATGTCTGGTTGGCTGGGTGACTGACGGGTCCGCCCCGTGCGGGGGGACGGCACAGCGCGAATCCATCCGATCGGGATTTGACCGACGTTACCGCTTCTTCCTACCGTTCCGGGCCGCAGCCCTGCCCACTGCAATCGGAGCCACCTGATGAGCCCCCAATTCATACCGTCTCTCCGCGCTGCCCTCCTCGCCGGTTTCGCGCTCCTCGTCGCCGTCACCGACCTCGCTGCCCAGACCGAACTGCGACGCGGCCGCACCGTGCCGGCCACGCTGTCCCCCGGCGACACCGCCCGCTACACGGTCGACGCGGACGAGAACCACTTCGTCCTCGGCGAAGTCAACCAGATCTCGGTGGATGTGACGATCCGGGTACTGGACCCGGACGGGACGCAGATCGGGCGCTTCGGAGGGCTCGGCCGCGGCCACCTGCGGTTCGGCGGGCGCACGACCAGCGCCGGCGCTCACACGGTCGAGCTGTTCGTAACGGGGGCTGGTGGAGGCAACGCCGACGCCCCCGCCGGCGCCTACGAAATCACCCTCCTCCGCCACGAACCCTTCGCGACCGACCCACGCCGCCTCACCGACCAGGTGATGGCGCGCTTCGACGGCCCGAACTCGCCCGGCGCGGCGGTCCGCGTATGGCGAGACGGCCGCACCCTCTACTCGGAGACCTACGGGATGGCGAACCTCGCCTACGGAATCCCGTTCGAGGAGGACACCCGCACCAACATCGGCTCCACCTCGAAGCAGTTCACCGCGTTCGCGATCATGCTCCAGGCGGAACGCGGCCTGCTGTCCCTCGACGACGACATCCGCACCCACGTCCCCGAGTTGCCCGAGTTCGACGAGACCATTCAGGTGCGGCACCTCATCACCCACACCTCCGGCCTGCGCGAGTTCCTGAACCTGCTGCGCATGACCGGCCGCCGCCTCGACCGCGGCGACTGGATCGACCGCTCGGAGATCATAGAAATCGTGCAGCGGCAGCCGGCGCTCCAGAACTCGCCCGGCGCGGAGTGGAACTACAACAACACCGCATTCGGGCTTGCAGCCGTCATCGTCGAGCGCACCTCCGGGCAGGACTTCCACGTCTTCATGCAGGAGAACGTCTTCGGCCCGCTCGGAATGACCGGCACGATGGTCCGCCCCTCCATTCGCCACACCGTCCCCAATCAGTCCGAGGGCTACACGCCGACGCCCGACGGCTACCGCCAGATCGGCGACCTGGGCGGCGCGGTCGGTGCCGGCGGGATGTACAGCACGATCGCCGACCTGCAGACCTGGGTCGAGAACTATGCGAACCCGCGCGTCGGCACGGCTGAGATCTTCGACGAGATGATGACCTCGTTCGTGCTCACCAATGGCGAGGAGACGGGGTACGGGTACGGCCTCTCCGTCGACGAGCAGCGCGGACTGAAGCGCGTCCACCACGGCGGCGCGGACGTAGCGCACCGTTCGCAGCTCGTCTACTACCCGGAGATCAACGCCGGCGTCACGGTGCAGAGCAACCACGCCCAGTTCGGCAGCAACGTCGTGTTCGAGTTGGCCGCGGCGTTCTTTGAGGATGCGATGGAGGTGGAGGAGGACGATGCCGGTGCGGAAGGGGACGAGGCCGACGCCGAGCGGGACTTCGATCCCGATGCCTACGACCCAGAGCACTTCGACGAGTTCGTCGGGCGGTACGCACTCGACGCGGCGCCCACCTTCATCCTCACCTTCACCCGGGAGGACGACACCTTCTACGCGCAGGCGACCGGCCAGCAACGGCTGGAGATCGTCCCCACCTCGGATTCGACCTTCTCTCTGCTCGCCGTAGAGGCCTCGATCACCTTTCTGCGGGGCGACGACGGCGAGGTAAACGCGGCGATTCTGCACCAGAACGGGGACCAGCGCGCGACGCGGCTGGAGGATGACGGGGCGGCCGAGGAATGGGCGCCCACGGCTGCAGATCTGGCCAACTTCGCGGGGCGGTTCTACAGCGAAGAGCTGGAGACCTTCTACGACTTGGCGGTCGAGGAAGGGGAGCTGGTGATGCGCCAGCGACGGCTGGGGCGCGTGCCGCTCACCCCGGGCGACGAGGACAGCTTCTCGGGCGGCGGCTTCTCATTCGCCTTCGAGCGGGACCGCAACGGGGAGGTGATCGGGTTCTACCTGTCGAACGTGCGGACGCGGGATGTGCGGTTTGGGAGGGTTGGGTGAGGGGCGTCGTCAGCATGGCCGCGAATCCCCGCACACAACGGCAAAGCTGAGGCCCATCGGCGTGATTCCACTCCGGGTTCCAGCTGTGCAGCTAGCTGCCAGCCGGAACCTGCCGCCTCGCCACCGTCACAATCGCCGATGCGCCCGCGATCGCTCTCGCCGCTTGTCGCGCCCCGAAGCCTGCCGACGGAGTCCAGGCCTCCAGACCGTTGGGGTACCGCGTTGGGAATGTAGTTGAGGTCGAGCTCGCGGGCGTCATCCAGAAGTTCGTCAAGTTCCGGAATGCGCGGGTCCAGTCGCTCGATCAGGTTCCGGACGCTGTGGCCCGTCACCGCCCTGGCACCGCGCGCGTAGTGAACCGCCTTCACCGCCTTCTCCGCCGCCTGTTGCGAGGAGAAGCAGGCGTGGGCATGGAATCCACCCTCCTCGGAGTGACGCGGCCTCAACGCGGGCCCAGGACCCGAAGACCATGGCGCGCTTCACGCCTGCTTTGCGCAGCACCGGCCCGGTTCGCAGACGCATCTCGTCGAAGGTGCAGGGCGCGGGAGCAGCGACTACGGTGACTTCCGACCTCACCCCACCGCCTCCATCACCTCCTCCACCCCACCTTCCTCCATCCGCGCCAGATCGTCCTGATACTTGAGCAGCACGCCCAGCGTCCGGTGCACCGTCTCCCGGTCCAGCGTGTGGCGGTCCAGCGCCATCAGCGCGCGCGTCCAGTCCAGCGTCTCCGCCACTCCCGGCCGCTTGAACAGCTCCAGCTCCCGCACCTTCTGCACGAAGGCGACCACCTGCACGCTCAGTTGCTCGGGCGCGTGCGGCACCCGCGACGCCAGAATCTCCAGCTCGCGCGCGGCGGTGGGGTAGTCGATCCAGTGATATATGCACCGGCGCTTCAACGCGTCGTGGATCTCGCGGGTGCGGTTCGAGGTGATGATGACGTGCGGCGGCTCGGCGGCGGTCACCGTCCCCAGTTCCGGGATCGTGATCTGGAAGTCGGAGAGGACCTCCAGGAGGTAGGCCTCGAAGGGCTCGTCGGTGCGGTCGAGTTCGTCGATGAGGAGGACGGGAGCGACACCGTCCTCCGGGTCCAGGGCCGAGAGCAGCGGGCGTCGGATGAGGAAGTCCTCGGAGAAGACATCGCGGGCGAGGCTGGTGGCGCCTCCGCGCGTGCCGCCGGTGCTGCCGCGTCCGGCGTCACCGCCACTGCCGCCGTCGACCGAGTCGTCTGGTGGACCGGATTCCCCGGCGCCCCCCCGTCCCCCCTCCGC
>VXLT01000295.1 GCA_009841475.1 Gemmatimonadota bacterium | reverse complement strand
CGCCGGCTCCGCCCCGTCACCCCCCCCCCGCGCATTTCGCTGCAACCACAACCCCCCCAGCCCGCCCCCCACCAGCGTGACCACCAGAAGCGCGACCCGGGGCGCGAGGGTCACCCGCGTGACGCCCTGGTCGCTCGTCCGCTTGAGGCCGTGCGGGGTCAGGTCGTACACCCACGCGCAGGCCAGAACCACCGGCAGGCCAAGGAGCAGCACGACCACCAGCGACTGCATCACCCAGTTCGGTGCATCGAACGCCGGAAGAACGATCTCCCCGAGCTGCAGGAGTATGAACGCCGCGACCACGTAGAAGCCCCCGGCGCGGAACACACGGCGGCGTTCCACTTCCTTCCAGAACGCGCCCAGGCCCGCTTTTCGCTTCATTGGTCAGGCTCCCCGCCGGTCTCGATGATCCCTCGTCCCATATGGTGGACCCCTGAGGGCCCGGTTCTGCTAGGGCCGCGCCAGCCGCGTCGCCCACGCCCGCTTGCCCGGGCACCCTGTCCCCCGTACTCTACGCCCGCCGGACTCCGGCGCAACCCACCGCGATTCTCGCGATCCCCCGGGACTCCATGACCGACACGCCCGTAGTCCGGACCCTCGACCTGACCAAGCGATTCCGTGAGGTCCTGGCCGTGGACCAGGTCTCCATCTCCGTCGAAAGGGGCCAGGTCTTCGGCTTCCTCGGACCGAACGGGAGCGGCAAGACGACCACCATCGGGATGCTGATGGGAATCATCACCCCCACGAGGGGCGGTTTCAGCCTCTTCGGGGCGTCCGATGCCAAGGGCCACCTGGCCGCGCGCGCCCGGGTCGGCGCGACGCTCGAGACGCCCAACTTCTACCCGTACATGAGCGGGCGCGACAATCTGAAGGTGGCTGCCACGATCAAGGGCGTGGGCAACGACCGCATCAACGAGTGCCTGGAGATCGTGGGGCTCGCGGGCCGCGGCCGGCACCGCTTCCGCACCTATTCGCTGGGGATGAAGCAGCGGCTCGCGCTCGCCGCCACGATGCTCAACGACCCCGAGCTGGTCATCCTCGACGAGCCCGCCAACGGCCTCGATCCGCAGGGAATGAAGGAGGTGCGCGACATCATCCGGATCCTGGCAGACCGGGGCAAGACGATCTTCCTGTCCAGCCATCTGCTCTGGGAGGTGGAGCGGATGTGCACGCACGTCGCGATCGTGCGCAAGGGACGGGTGGTGAAGTCGGGCACCGTGGCCGAGATCGTGAGCGAGCAGGTGAAGGCGCTGGTGCGGGTGCAGGACCCCGGTGCGCTCGAAGCCGCGCTGGCGGACTACCCGGAGGCCACCGGGGTGCAAGCCACAGACGAGGGGACCGTCGTCACACTGGCTTCCGACGATCTCGGCGCGCTGAACCGCTACCTGGCCGGACACGGCATCTACGTCAGTCATTTGTCGCGGCACCAGCAGACCCTGGAAGATGCCTTCATCGAACTCACGAAGGGTGACTTCGGCTCCATGACGGAGATCGCGTCATGAGTCGATTCGGGAAGCTGCTGCGGATCGAGGTCATCAAGGCGCGTAAGCGGCCGGCGCTCTGGATCACGCTGGGCGTCTTCACGTTCTTCACCGTGGTGACCGTCCTGCCCAATCTGTTTCGGGCGATGGAGGGGGGCGGTCAGGGTCCGCCGTTCGCGCTGCCCTGGATCTGGCGCGGCGTTCTCCAGCCACCGATCAACATGGGTCCGCTCTTCCTCGGCGCCGCAATGATCCTCCTCTTCGCGCCCGAGTTCGGGTGGAAGACGGCACGGCAGAACGTAATCGACGGGCTGGCCAAGGAGCACTTCTACGTGGGCAAGGTCATCGCCTTCGTGCTCCTGCTGGCGGCTTTCTTCATCGTGCCGATCGTCACGGGCGTCGCCGCCTCCATCATCAGCCCGGCACCGACCGGGACATTCGCCAGGGCCCCCGAGCTGAACCACATCTTCGGCTACGGCCTGGCGCTTGCGCTTTGGGGAACGATCGGCTTCCTGCTGGCCGCGGTCATCCGGGGGTCAGGCGCCGCGATGGGAATCATGCTGCTGTACCTCCTCGTCGAGAACATGCTGACGTCGGTGGTATCCTTCTGGAACGCGGCGCTCGATACCCTTCTGGGTTTCCTGCCGACGCAGCTGTTCGATACGCTCACGCGGTTGGAATTCTACTACCCGGACGAGCTTGCCCGGGCCAACGCGATGCGCGCGCAGAACGGGATGCCGTTGCTGGAATTCCCCGAGCACTCGGTGGTGGTGGCCTTCGCGCTGGGCTACGTGGCACTCTTTTTGGGGGTGGCGTTCGTGACGATGCGGAAGAGGGATTTATAGCACACCCGCCAACCGGGCCGCCCAGGCCCCGTCGGACGCTGTTGGAGAACCGGTCGGCTTGCCTCGCCGCCTGCTGCCCCCGCATCATGATAGCAGGGATCGGGGCCGTGCCGCGCCCGGCGCGCGGGAATCGCACAGCCCCGCGTGATCGCTCTTGAAGGAGGACCTGCTCATGCGCAGCCCGCGTGAACGCCCGAATCGTCCATCCGGCCCGTTCGCCGCCCTGGCCATCCTGGCGCTGGCGGCCACTCTGGCGCTGGCCAACACCCCTCCCGCCGCGGCCCAGCAGACCGCGGGCAACGGCGGGGCCGGGGAGGCCGGCAACGGTACCCACGAGGCCGACGTGACGTTCAGCAAGGATGTCGCCCCCATCCTCCAGGCCAACTGCCAGATCTGCCACCGGCCCGCTTCCGTCGGCCCGATGTCGCTGCTCACGTACCAGGAGGTCCGCCGCTATGCGTCGCGGGCGCGGGACCTGGTGTCGAAGCGCCTGATGCCGCCGTATCACCTCGACACCGGGGTCGGAATCCAGGACATCAAGGATGATTGGCGGCTGAGCGACGAGGAGATCGAGACCTTCGTGGCGTGGGTGGACGCGGGCGCGCCGGAAGGGGATCCTGCGGACCTGCCGCCGCCGGTCGAGTGGCCCAACAAACAGATGTGGCAGCTCGAGGACATCCTCGGCCCGCCCGATCACGTGATCAAGTCGAAGCCGTTCGACGTGCCGGCCGAGGGTGGCGACACCTGGTGGCGCCCGCGCGTGCCTACCGGTCTCACCGAAGACAGGTGGGTGATGGCGGCCGAGACACGTCCCTCCTTCCCGGCCGGGCGGCAGGTCGTCCATCACGCGATCCCGCGCCTCCTGCGGCTCACCGAGGAGGGCGAGTACCGCCGCATTCAGAGCCTGTCCGAGTACGCCATGGGGAAGGTCGGCGAGATCGTGCCGCGCGACGCGGGACGGCTCCTGAAGGCCACCGACATGATCGAATGGGACGCCCACTACTACCCCATGGGATACGAGGTGCACGGCGACCAGCTGGAGCTCGGGATCTGGTTCCACGAGGACGGCTATGAGCCGGAGTTCCGTCAGGACCTGCGCCTCTACCCGCTGCGGGGCGACATCGCGCTCGCGCCCGGCGGGACCGCCATGACACAGGGCTTCCATCGCTGGGACCACCCGGTTCGCATCGACAGCTACCAGCCGCACGGACACGTGCACCTGCACGCGATGTCGGTGCAGGCGGTGTACCCCAACGGCGATGTCCGACTTATCAGCATGGTCACCGACTTCGACGCCCGCTGGCACCACAGCTACATCTACGAGGACGATGTGGCGCCGCTCCTTCCGACGGGTACGGTCGTTGTGCTGACCGGGTGGTACGACAACACCGCCGAGAATGAGCTCACGCCGGACCCCGAGATCTGGTATGCGCGCGGCTCGCGGACGATGGACGAGATGTCGCACGCGTGGATCGCCGTCACCCACCTCACCGAGGAAGGCTACCAGCGGCTGGTCGCGGAGCGGGAGAAGAAGGTCGCGAGCGGCGAAAGCGGGGGCAGCGGGGGCAGCGGAAACTGATGGGCGGCGGACGGGCGGCGCGGGTCGCGGTCGCGGGGCGGATTCCCGTCGCGGCGCGGGGTTTCTGCGCGGCGCGGGGTCTCTGCGCGGCGCGGGGTCTCGGCGCGGTGCGGATCCTGGTCGCGGCAATGGTCCTGCTTGCGGCGCAGGCGGCCCCGGGCGGCCCTCTGGAGGCGCAGCAGCGGCGCCTGCCGCTCGCCCCGATCCTGCCCGAGGGGGACGAATTGGCGCCGTTCTTCGAGGGCTGGTACCGGAACGACGACGGCACCTTCACGCTCTCCTTCGGGTTCTTCAACCTGAACAGCCGGCAGATCCTCGACATCCCGCTGGGACCGGAAAACTTCATCGAGCCGGCCGAATTCGACGGGATGCAGCCCACCCACTTCCCGGTGCGCCCGCGCCGGGACCGGGGCGTCTTTCATGTCACGGTGCCCGCTTCGTACGGGGACGGGGAGCAGGCGGTGGTGTGGACGATCACGGCAAACGGGTACACGAACGCGACCCCGGGCCGGGTGGGGGTCCCGGCGCTGCAGCTGGACTACGGGCCGCGGGCGATGGGGTCGGTGTCGCCGGTCGTGCGGTTCAGCCCGGGCGGGCAGGCGGGCCAGCACATCCAGGGCGTGTGGGGGGAGCCGCTGACGGCGAAGGTCGGGGAGCCGCTGACTCTGACGCTCTGGACGGAGGAGGTCTCGGTTCGCGCCCCCGAGGACATGGTCAACGTGTCCGTTCCGGTGGGGGTGAGCTGGTTCAAGCACCAGGGGCCGGCGGGCGCGGTCTCGGTCGATCCTAGGCGCGTCAACGTTGTGGGCGGCACCGGGGAGGCGACGGCGACCGCCGTGTTCAGCGAGCCGGGCGAGTACGTGCTGCGCGCACGCGTCGACAACTGGGCCGCGAACGACAGCACCGGCGGCGACCAGTGCTGCTGGACGAACGCGTATGTGCGGGTGACGGTCACGCGCTGACCGTTCCCGTGACGCGCTTGCACTCTGCCGGTGACGCGCTGGCCTTTCACCGTGACGCGCTGGCCTTTCACCGTGACGCGCTGGCCTTTCACCGGGGCGTGGTGACCTTTCTCGTCGAGCCCTGATCCTTTATCGTCACGCGCTGGCCCTTCACCATTAAGCCCTGACAAGGACGTGAGAATGGATACGAATCGGCGGGAGTTTCTGAAGACGACGGTTGCCGCGGGCGGGGCGGTTGCGGCGGGGGTTGCGCCTGTGG
>VXLT01000353.1 GCA_009841475.1 Gemmatimonadota bacterium | reverse complement strand
TCGTGCGCCAGTACACCGTGTTCAACGCCGAGCAGGCCGACGGGCTGCCCGAGCGCGCGAACCCCACTCCCGAGCCCCTCTGGAAGGCGCACCGGGAGGCCGAGAAGGTCATGGAGGACGTGGGGGTTCAGGTCCGCCACGTCCAGGGCGACCGCGCCTACTACCACATGAAGCGCGACGAGATCGTGCTGCCCGAACGGGGACAGTTCCCGTCGGCCAATAACTACTACCAGACCGCGCTGCACGAGCTGGGCCACAGCACCGGCCACCCCGAGCGGATGAACCGCGAGACCCTCGCCGAAGGGATCAAGAACGGGTTCGGGTCACCCGACTACGCGCGCGAGGAACTCAGGGCGGAGATCAGCGCGATGATGACCGGCGAGCGCGTCGGAGTCGGCCACGACCCGAGCCGGGGCGCCGCCTATGTCGAGGGCTGGGTGCAGGCCCTCGAGGAGGATCCGCGCGAGATCCGGCGCGCCGCAGCCGACGCGCAGAGGATCTCCGACTTCGTGCTCGCGCGGCACATCGAGCGGGAGCCCGCGCGGGCTCCCGTGGACACCACACGGGAACCCATGGCCGTGGCCGCCACCCGCACGCCCGGGTTCCAGCGGATCCAGGTGCCCGTGCCGCAGATCCCGACGCCCCAGCGCGGCGCCGGGCCGAGCCGCTGAGCAGCCGTGAGAGGTAAGGAGATGTTCGGCCGCACGGCCGAACGACCGGACCCGCGCCCCGCCGCGCCACCCAGCCGCAATCCCCACAGGATGCGGGACGGCCACCGCCGAGAATACGCCGCCGAGCGGGAGCGCGGGCCCATCTCCTTCCCCGAACGATGCGCCGGGGCGCTGACCGACATCGGCGTCCACGGCGCGGTCTCGTTCCGCGACCTGGCCGAGGCCCGCTTCGGCGGCCACCCCTACACCACCCGCCGTGCAGTGGACACCTGGATCCGGGACGGACTCGTCACCGAGACCACGGAAACCGGACCGAACGGCAACCCGTTCAAGGTCCTCACTCTCACGCCCGCCGGCGTGGCCGAAGCCCGTGACCTCGCCGCCAAGCGGGGCATGGATCGGGGGCAGCGGATCGAAATCCCCCGCATCCGGTCCGCCCAGGCCAGCCACGACACCGCCGTCTACCGCGCCACGTGGAAGGAACGACAGCGCCTGCGCAAGCAGGGCGCCACGGTGCGGCGCGTCCGGCTCGACGCCGAACTCAGGAGCGCCGTCGCGAGAGCGAGCGAGTCGGCGCGAAAGAAGGACGGCGACCGCGCCGCCGACGCCGAGCGGCACCGGATCGCCCAGGAACTCGGGCTCCCCGTCGACGACGAGGGACGGGTTCTCTACCCGGACGCCCAGATCGAGTACGAGGACGCCGAGGGGCGCACCGGGCGCGTCAACGTCGAGGCCGTCTCCGGCGACTACCGCGAACCGGCCGTCCGGGCCAAGGCGGCCGCCGGGTTCAGGATGCACGCCAGCGGCCCGGCCGCAGCGGCGCTCCTCACACGACTCGGCCTCGGCCCGGGCGAGGACGGCTCCTGGCTCAGGGGACCGGTCGACCGCGACCCGGCCACCGTCGAACTCTGAGCGCACGGAGGATCCGACTTGCAGCCCTGGAAGATCAGCGCGGGACTCACCGCCGCGCTCGCGGGTGCCACGTTCCTCCTCGGCGGAGCCCGCCTCGAATACCTCGCGCCCCACTGGGCGCTCATCTTCGCCCGGCACGGCGCCTCGGTCGGGCTGCACGCGGCGTTCGCCGTCATCACCGTCGCGGCCGCCATCTACGGCGTCGCCCGCGCGACAGGCCTCGCCGACCTCGGCAGCCGCGTCGATCTCGCCGAACGGTCCGTCCGGCGGGGCGAGGGGGATCGGGACCTCACCGACGCCCTTCGGAGGGACGCGGAAGGAGACTGGGAGTGAACGCCCGTGAGTGACCGAAGATCCGTCGAGGCACTGCCCGGCACCTGGCGCAGGCGCGCGAAGGCGCTCCGCCGTTACGGAAGCGAGCCCCCGGCCGTCACGCTTGAACGCTGCGCAGCCGAACTCGAGGACACCATCGTCGAAAGGGACGAAGCCACGTACTCGCTCGTCGAGGCTTCCCGCGAGAGCGGCTACTCCGCCGACCACCTCGGACGCCTCGTCCGGGACGGCAAGATCCCCAACGCCGGACGGCCCGGAGCGCCCAGGATCGCACGCAGGGACCTCCCCCGGAAGGCCCACGTCCCGGCCGAGCCGCGACTGGCGGAGGAGCCCCGCCGCCGCGATGTTTCGAACGCGCAGATCGTGCAGTCCATCATCGAGAGAGGAATCGAATGATGGCACGCACGAAACGTGACCGGCGCGCGTACAGCGCCGGCGAATGGGGCCGGAACCGGGTGAGGGTGTTCCCCGACCCCAAGACCGGCCTCTTCCAGATCGAGTGGCGCGACAATGGGCGCAGGCTCGCGAGGTCGCTGAGACACCGCGACTGGCAAAAGGCGAAGAAGCAGGCGGATGAGCTTGCCGCAGGCTTCTCCAGCCCGAGGCCCCGCGAGGAACGAGAGCCCGAGCCGCTCACGCTGGGAGGGCTTTTTGACATTTACGGGGAAGAGGTGACGCCCACCAAGGCGCCGTCGAGCCGGAAGTACGACCGGGCCACAATGGCGATGTTCCGCAACTTCTTTGGGGGACATCGGCAACCGGCCACGCTCTCGCAGCGCGACTGGGACCGGTTCATCCGGGCCCGCCGCGCGGGCAAGGCCGGGCGCAGCCGCAGGCCCGTGGGCAACCGCACAATCCAACAGGACCTCAAGCTACTGCTCGCGATCCTGAACTGGGCCGCGAAGTCGAGGGACGAGGAGGGCAGGCTGCTGCTCGAATCCAACCCCCTCCGGGGGCTCAGGGCCCCTGCCGAGAAGAACCCGACCCGGGTGCTTCTCACCGACGCGGAATACCAGGCATTGCTTCGGGCATCCGAGGCGATGGACTGGCGGTTTCGCGTGGCGCTGGTGATCGCCCACGAGACGGGGCACCGTATCGGTGCCATCCGCCAGCTCCGCTGGCCGGACATCGACATGGAGGCCGGGATCATCCGCTGGCGCGCCGAGAACGAGAAGACCGGGTACGAGCACCGGACTCCGGTCACAGCCGAAGCGCTCGCAGTCTTGGAGGCGGCGCGGATGCAGAACCCCAGGGGCGGGGACTCTCCCGTGTTGCCCGCGCCGAGGGACCCCGCGCGGTGCCTGGACCGGTCGCGGGTTCGCGTCTGGTGGGACAAGGCCCAGAAGCTCGCGGGGCTGGAGCCCAAACGCGGCCGGGGCTGGCACTCGTTGAGGCGGAAGTTCGCTTCCGACCTCATGAACCAGCCGCTGAAGGTGCTCTGCGAACTCGGAGGCTGGAAGACGGCCCAGACCGTTCTCCAGTGTTACCAGCGGGCCGACGAGGACCAGCTCAGGAAGGCACTCGAAGACCGCCGGAGGGCTTCGATTCCCGCTAATTAGCGGGAGTCAATTAGCTGGAACTCCACCTCGAAATCCCGTAACTTCAAGTGGGGCCTGTAGCTCAGGTGGTTAGAGCGCACGCCTGATAAGCGTGAGGTCGGTAGTTCAAGTCTACCCAGGCCCATTGGACCCACGGGGGTAGGGGTTCTCACTCCTTCCCCCTGGGTCGACCCGGGGCTGACCACCGTGCTCAACGCCAAGCAGGTCGTGAACGAGTGCATCACGGGGAGCGCGCTCAGGTTGCCCCGGCTGGCGAACCGGGACCATCCGAGCCCGCTGACGAGGAGGGACGCGTGGCGGTAGTCGCCCGGGGCGACCCAACCGGTGCATTGCGGAACGCCTGTCCCCTGTCCCCCTACGCCACGAACGGATAGGTGAACAGCACCAGGTGCGACAGGTTGAGAAGGAAGTGCACCAGGATGCCGGCTTCCACGCGTCCGGTGAGCCAATAGGCAGTGCCGTAGCCGATGCCGGCGAGCGTGGCCAGCAGGACATAGGCAATCCCGCCGGCGGCGTGCGCGGCGCCAAACGCCATGGCAGCCAGGACAAGCGCAACGAGCGCAGGTGCCGGCACCCACCCGCCCAGGAGCCCTCCCAGATGCCGCTGCAGGAGCCCGCGGAAGAACGACTCCTCGGCGACGCACGTCAACAGCAGATTGGCCGGCACCCACACCGCGAGCATGGCAGGCCACTTCGGGTCCCAGGCTGTGTACCCGGCCGCCGTCGCCGCCACGCCTACCAGCACCACCGTCACAATGGCGATCACACCGGTGGTCAGGATGGCGCGTTTCCATTGCGGGGTTTCCTGCGGCTGGACGCACACCGCATAGAGCAGGACTCCCGCGAATCCCTTGTCGTAGTTCCAGTGGAGGGTGTAGCTGGCCGACGATTCCGACACGGACACCGCGTCCAGGATGAGAACATTGTGGATCCACGGGACCTCGTGAGTGCCCAGTGCCACGGCGAGGACCACGACGATGCCCCATGCCAGGGCCCGGAGAGCCGTGGGGAGCGCAGACCGCACGGCGACCAGGCAAGACCCCGCGAAGAGCGCGAGCGGTGCGAGCCCTTCCCATTCGACAATGCCGACGACCACCGCGGCGGCGAGGGAGAGGGCGATGAAGACCCCCGCGTGCGAATGGCGATCCGTGAACATCGCCAGTCCCAACGCCACCCAGAGGAACAGGTAGGGAACGGCGAGACCAAAGGTAATCGGCAACGGCAGGAAGAGCAGGGTGCCACTTGGCGAGAAGACCATGGGAAGAAGACCGGCTGAGATCAACATGGCGCTATCCGTGCAAGATACTCCATGACGCCGTCCCAGGCTTCATTGCAGTCTCTCTGGCCTCGAGTCTTCGGGGCAGGCCGGTAGCGATCCTGCGCCGGTCGACATCAATCAGCCACCTGTAGGCCTGGCGCGCGCCGCAAACCGGAACCATTGCCCGCCCGCCCCGCCATCCGCATCCTGAACCTGTCGACCCGTTCGCCCAACCCGGCCGGAGCCCTGTCATGTACCATCGAATCCGCCCCGCCACCCTCCCCCTCCCCTTGCCTCCTGCGTTTTTTTTTTTCATGAAGATCCAGGAATCCCCTATTGCCTATTGTGTCGTGGGCTCGGAGATGTGTATATGCGAGAGGTGTGACGGTCTCCCTTACGGGTTTTGCTGGATGCGGCAC
>VXLT01000009.1 GCA_009841475.1 Gemmatimonadota bacterium | reverse complement strand
CGACCGGCGCTTCCGCCTCATCGCCGCCGCCGCGGCCACCCTCGTCAGCGCCACCGCCTTCACGGTGTGGAACCAGTCCAACGTCAACGAGAAGGTCTACACGGTCTCGCTCTTCACCATCGCGCTCCTCTCCTGGCTCGCCTTCCGCTGGCGGGAGCGGCTCGGGCGCGGCAAGGACGACCACCTCATCATCCTGATGGCCTTCATCCTCGCGCTGTCGGTTGGCAACCATCTGATGGCCTTCCTGGCGGCGCCGGCGCTGGCCATCTTCATCTTCCTGGTCCGACCGGCCACGCTGCTGAACTACCGCCTCTACCTCTTCGGCATTCCCGCGGTCGTGCTCGGGCTGAGCATCCACCTCTTCCTCCCGATCCGCTCCGAGCTCGGGCCGGTGATCAACCAGGCCGCACCAACCTGCGAGAACATCGGGGAGGCGCTCACCAGCGTCGTCACCTACGGGAATGCCGGATGCGAGGACCTTTCCGCCGCGCTCAAGCGGGAGCAGTATCCTGCGCGGTCCCTCACCGTGCGGCAGGCGTCCATCTCGGAGCAGTACAAGATCTGGATGCAGTACTTCGACTGGCAGTGGTCGAGGGGCCTTTCTTCGGACCAGGTCCTCTTCGGCAGGCTGCGCACGCCCTTCACGGCGCTCTTCATCGCACTGGGCATCTTCGGCGCGCTGCAACACTACCGGCGGGACCGCGCGGGATGGTCCTACATGATGGCCCTCTTCGCCGTGCTCTCGGTGGCCCTTGTCTTCTACCTGAACTTCAAGCCGGGCTTCTCGTCGGCTCCCGTCGAGATCCCACGCGATTTCCGCGAGGTCCGCGAGCGGGACTACTTCTTCACGATCGGCTTCTCCGTGTGGGGGCTCCTGGCCGGGATCGGGATCGCGGGCCTCTGGGACTGGGTCCGGCGCCGGTCCGGGCGGTCGCTGATGTTCGGGGCCCCCGTGCTGGGGCTGGCCTTCATCCCCCTGGTCCTCAACTTCAACTGGGCCAGCCGTGCCGGCGACTATTCGGCGCGCGACTGGGCCTACAACCTGCTGATGAGCGTCGAGCCGTACGGGCTGATCTTCACCAACGGCGACAACGACACCTTCCCGCTCTGGTACCTGCAGGAGGTGGAGGGGATCCGGCGGGATGTGACCGTCGCGGTGACCTCGTACTTCAACATTCCCTGGTACGTGAAGCAGTTGCGGGACCTCTCGAGTCCCTGCGAGCCCGGCGAGGACCCGGACGACGACCCGACCCTCATCATCTGCCAGCGCCCCTACTCCGCCGAGAACACCGACACCATGTACACGCACGATCCGGCGGAGGCGGAGGCGCTCGGCAAGACTCCGATCCTCCTGCGCGAACCGATCCGGGTGCCGACCCGCTCGATCCTCGACGAGTCGCGGTTCACCGACGAAACCATCGAACAGACGGCTTTGCAGCCGGCACCGATCGACACCGTCCAGGCCGTCCCGCTGGGCCCGATCTCGGGGGTCATCGTGGGACAGCGAGGACTCGCTCCCTGGCAGGTATTCGGGCTTTGGGCGATCAGGAATTCGATCGGCGACAGGCCCATATACTTCGCCTCCAGCGTCCGTGCGCCCTCCGAGCTCGGGGTGCGGCCCTACGTCATTCGGCAGGGCCTGGCGTTCAGGCTGTGGCCGGGGAATCCGGCTGAGCTGGCCGGATCCGGGGTGATTCGGAATCAGACCGTCGATATCTATACCAACGTCGTGGGGCCCTGGGTGGACGTGGTGCGCACCCGAACGCTGGCCTACGATGTGTTCATCCACCGGAGCGGCCTGCCGGAGTGGGCGGAGTGGAAGGACAAGTCCACGATCGGCATCCCCAACTACTATTCCTGGGTGTATCGCGCGCTGCTGGAGCATGCGCGGCAGACCGGCGACGAGGATGCGATCGAGGAGTACCGCGCGCGCACCGAAGCATGGGCCCGCCTGGGGGATGACGTGGACGAGGAGGACGGGGAGGGCCAGCCAGTGGATGAACCCGGGTGAGGACACCGGTCGAACACGGCATTACCGTTCGAACTCCGCGCGCTCCTACTCACGGGTGCTCGCGTTCAGCTTTCGCTGTTCCTACCCAGCCCCGGACTGTACCTTGACACCCGGTCGCGCCAGTTGCGCGCTCACCCACCGGACATCACCCCCGAGACAGGAAGAGATGCACGCATGACCAGGACGCACCTATCTCCGGTCACCTTCACCGCGCTGGCGGTGCTTGCCGCCGCCGCCGCGCTCGCCCCACCGACCCCCGCGCAGGCCCAGAACGGCGGCCAGCGCTTCGCCGAGGACCTCTTCGGCAGCCTGCGCTACCGCTACGTCGGCCCCTCGCGCGGCGGGCGCGTCACCGCCGTGGCGGGACACCGCGCCCACCCCTCCACCTTCTACATGGGCGCCACCGGCGGCGGCGTGTGGAAGACCACCGACCGGGGCCACAACTGGCGCAACATCTCCGACGGCTACTTCGGGACGGGCTCGATCGGTGCGATCCGGGTGGCGGACTCCGACCCGAACGTCGTGTACGTGTCGACCGGCTCGGACGGGCTGCGCAGCAACGTGATCATCGGCGACGGGGTCTACAAATCCACCGACGCCGGGGAGACCTGGCAGCACCTCGGGCTGGAGCTCACGGGGAACAGCGGCGCGATCCTTATCCACCCCGACAACCCCGACCTGGTGTACGTGGCCGCCATCGGCAACCCGTTCGCGCCGAACCCCGAGCGGGGGGTCTACCGGAGCAGCGACGGGGGTGCCACCTGGGAGAACGTGCTTTTCGTGACGGACAGCACCGGCGCCGTCGACCTGGAGTTCGCACCCGACGATCCGACGACCATCTACGCGAGCATGTGGCGGGCCGAGCGCAAGCCCTGGACGATCATCTCCGGCGGGCTGGAGGGCGGCGTCTACATCTCGCGCGACGGTGGTGACAGCTGGGATCAGGCCACGGCGGGGCTCCCGACCGGGCTGCGCGGCAAATCGGATCTGGCTGTCAGCGCGGCCGACCCCGATCGCGTGTACGCCATGATCGAGGCGCCGCCCGACACCGGCGGCGTCTATCGCTCCGACGACCGGGGCGCCACCTGGCGCCAGGTCACCGACTTCCAGCCGATCCTCAACCGGCCCTTCTACTACATGAATCTGGAGGGCCATCCGACCAATGCGGACATCCTCTGGGGGATGGCCGAGGGCCACTGGATGAGCACCGACGGCGGCGTGAGCTGGCAGTCGCGGCGTACCCCCCACGGCGACAACCACGACCTGTGGATCAACCCGGACAACCCGGACGTCATGATCCAGTCGAACGACGGGGGCGCGAACGTCTCGATCGATGGCGGCCAGACCTGGTCGACCCAGTACAACCAGCCGACCGCCGAACTCTACCAGGTGGATGTTTCGGACGACTTCCCCTATCGCCTCTACGCGGGCCAGCAGGACAATTCGACCATCTCGGTGCCCAGCCTGCCCGAGCGTTCCGAGCCCGGCGGCGCCCAGTCGGCGTGGGAGGCGCACGGCGGCTGCGAGACCGGTCCGGTGGTGCCCAAGCCCGGCGATCCGGACATCGTCTACGCCAACTGCAAGGGGCGTTTCGGGCTCTACAACCGCAGAACGGGACAGGAGCAGCAGTACTACGTCGGCTTCGGGAACCTCTACGGGCACAATCCGCGCGACCTGGAGTTCCGCTTCCAGCGCGTCGTGCCGGTCCACGTTTCGCCGCACGACCCGGACAAGGTCTACCACGGTTCGCAGTTCGTGCACGTGAGCACCAACGGGGGCCAGCGCTGGGAGACGATCTCGCCGGATCTGACCGCCTTCACCCCGGAGACGCAGGTCGTTTCGGGGTTTCCGATCACGATCGACGTGACCGGCGAGGAGCACTTCGCGGTGCTCTACGACATTCAGGAGTCGGTGCTCGAGCCGGGCGTGATCTGGGCGGGCGCCAACGACGGGCCGGTGCACGTGACCCGCGACGGAGGGGCCAACTGGACCGACGTGACGCCTCCCGGGATCGGGCCGTACGGACGGGTGCAGACGATCGAGGTGTCCCATCACGACCCGGCGAAGGCCTATGTGGCCATCCTCCGGTACATGATGGGCGACTTCTCGCCGCACACGTACCGCACCGAGGACTACGGCGCGACCTGGACGCGGATCACGACCGGCGAGAACGGCGTGCCGGGCAACCATCCGGTGCGCGTCGTGCGCGAGGACCCGGACCGCGAGGGGCTGCTCTACCTCGGCACCGAGTTCGGGATGTTCGTCTCGTTCGACGACGGCGGCTCCTGGCAGCCCTTCCAGCTCAACCTGCCGGTGACGCCCATCACCGACATGAAGCGCGTGCACGGGGACCTGGTGTTGTCGACGATGGGCCGGGGGTTCTGGATCATGGACAATGTCGCGCCGCTGCATGAGCTGGACGAGCAGGTGGCCGGCGCGGGGGCGCACTTCTACGGGGTGGGCGACGTGTACAGGCTGCGCTACGGAGGGGGATTCGGGGGTTTCGGGCCCGGTGCCGAAGCGCGCCCGAGCTACCCTCCCGCGGGCGCCAACATCGACTACATGCTGGCCGAGGACGTGGACGGCACGCTGACCCTGGACATCATGGACGCCGGCGGCAACCTGGTGCGGTCGTTCTCGAATGAGGGACCCGGCGAATACACGGTGCCGGCCGAGCCCGGCATGCGGGAGTGGCGGCTGGAACGCTTCGGTACCCCGCGTCTGGATGCCGAGGCTGGGACGCACCGATTCACCTGGGATCTGTCGCACCCCGGGCCATGGTCCCCCAACCCCAATGCCGCGGGGCGCGGAGGCCCCATGGTGCCGCCCGGGACCTACACCGCCCGCCTCTCGGCCGGGGACTGGAGCGCGAGCCACACCTTCGAGGTCATGCTCGACCCGCGCGTGGCGGCCGAGGGGATCAGTGGGGACCTGGTGGAGCGTCAGGTGGCGTTCGCGCTTGAGGTGCGGGACGCGCTCAGCGAGGCGCGGCTGGCCGTACAGCGCATCAACGAGGCGCGACAGCGTGGACGCGGCGAACTCGCCGACGAGATCGTGGCGGTGGAGAAGGAGCTGGTCACCGAATCGCGCCGCTACTCGCGCCCGATGCTGGTAGACCAGCTGCAGTATCTTTATGGCAACCTGACACGCGCCGACCAGGAGCCGGGGGAGGATGCGGTGCGGCGGTATGATCAGCTGAATACGGCCCTGCAGGGGCATGTTCGGACGCTGGAAAGGTTGCTGCGGGCGACTATCTCTGATGAGGAGGCGGGCGCCGGGGCGGTCGACGCGGGGGGCG
>VXLT01000293.1 GCA_009841475.1 Gemmatimonadota bacterium | reverse complement strand
TGGTATTCGAAGAAGACCAGGTCGGGAAGGTGCTGGTGATGGACCCGTGGCGCATGCACCGCCTCGACGACATTCATGCCGTGGTCGATCACGTTGAAGATCGACTGCAGCACCGTGGTGATGATGGTGGCGCCGCCCGGCGTGCCGGTGATCAGGAAGAGGTTGCCGTCCGGGTCCTCCACGATCGTCGGGCTCATCGCCGAGAGCATGCGCTTCCCGGGCCCGACCGCGTTGCGCTCGCCCTGCACGAGGCCGAACTGGTTCGGGGTGCCGGGCTTGGCGGCGAAGTCGTCCATGGTGTTGTTGAGGAAGAACCCGGCGCCGCCGACCACCACCTTGCCGCCGTACCACGAGTTGACGCTGGTCGTGACCGCCACCGCGTTGCCCGCGCCGTCCACCACCGAGTAGTGCGTGGTGTGGCTCTCGTCCAGAAAGGCGTCGATCCCGGGGGCCACCTCGGCAGACGGCGTGGCGCGCTCCAGCGAGATCGTGGCCGCGCGGCTGTCCGCGTAGTCGTCCGAGAGGAACTGCTCGACGGGGAGCTCGACGAAGTCGGGATCGGCGAGGTACTCGTTGCGGTCGGCGTAGGCGCGCCGGAAGGATTCGGCCATGACGTGGATCGTCTCGGGCGTGTTCCACCCCATCGCGCCGAGGTCCCACCGCTCCACGATGTTGGCGATCGCGGCCATGGTGAGGCCGCCCGAGGATGGGGGCGGCATCGAATGCACCGTGTAGCCGCGGTAGTCGAAGGACGCGGGTTCCCGCCACACCGAGGTGTAGCGGTCGAGGTCCTCCAGGGTGATGATTCCCCCGCCGCGCTCCATCTCCGCCGCGATGAGGGCGGCGGTTTCGCCGCGATAGAAGTCGTCCGGGCCCTGGTCGCGCAGCCGGGTGAGGACCTGGGCGAGGTCGGGCTGGGAGAAGGTGTCGCCGACCGCGGGGACCTGGTCGCCGGGCAGGAAGACCGCGGCGCTCGCCTCGAAGCCCCGGATGCCGTTCTGCGCCGCCTCCAGGGTGGACACGAGCCGAACCGTGACCTCGAATCCTCCCGCCAGGTCGATCGCGGGCTGCACCACCTCCGCCCACGGGAGGCTCCCGAAGCGGCGGTGCGCCTCCCAAAGGCCGTGCACCGACCCGGGCACCCCCGCCGCGAGGTGCCCCACCACCGACCGGTCGGTGACGTTGCCGTCGGCGTCGAGGTACATGTCACGGGTAGCCGCCAGCGGCGCCTTCTCCCGGTGGTCCTGCGCGTAGACGGTGCCGTCCGCGAGCCGGATCATCATGAAGCCGCCCCCGCCCAGGTTCCCGGCCTCGGGGTTCACCACCGCGAGGGCCAGGCCGGTTGCGACCGCCGCGTCCACCGCGTTGCCGCCGGCCGCGAGGATTTCGATGCCGACCCGTGTGGCGTACTCGTCGGTAGTCGCCACCATGCCTTCGGTGGCCGTGACGGGGGCGGCATCGGCCGCGAAGGTCCACTCCGCCGGGAAGGTGCCGCCCGCTTCCAGGAATGCGCTGCCGGCGCCGCCGCGCGAGGTGTCGGGCTGACAGCCGCCGTGCAGGACGAGAACGGCAAGCGCAAGGGTCGAGGCGCTACGGATTCTGTGGGGCAACAGCATCTCTGACTCCGAGAACCAGGGTGACGGGGGCTTCCGTCTGGTGGACGATGAAGAACTGTTCGGGTTCCTGCTGCACCGCCGGAACCAGGTACTGGCGTGTGGTACCGAAGATCGCGTCGATGAGAACATAGTCGGTCGTCTGCACGACCTGGAGCACCGAGTCCGCATCGCTGCTGTAGGGATAGAGCCGCACCCGCCGGTCGGCCAGCGCGTTGAACAGCCGAGGCTTGCGAACGGTCACGACCGCGTCTTCCGGCGTGTTTTCCTCCACCCAGTAGGCCGCGTCGAAGAAAGTCCGCCACGCCGGGTGGTAGCCGGCGTACCGATCCCCCGCAGAGTAGCGGACGATCATGTCCAGGTTGAGCGGGATCCGGGCCGCATGGGCCCCAAGTGCGAGTCCGGCGAGGATGAGCGCCAGGTAGACGGGAGCCAGCGAACGCCCAGCCGCGCCCCGAGCCGACGCTCCCGCCCGGGCTGGCCGCTTCCTGCCTCGTGCGGTCCCGGCCTTCCGCCTGACACCGCCCGCCAGCGTCGCAATTCCGTCGGCCGCATACACCAGGAAGAGCGGAATGAGCGGCACCAGGTAGCGCACGTCGTTCACGCTGGTCTGAAAGAGCATGATCGCCGCGCAGGTTAGCACGAAGTACAGCTCCGCCGCCCCCGGCCCCTTGCGGAACCTCCGGACCAGCTCCCAGAGCACCAGCGCGCAGACCACCACAGCCACCACCGTGACCAGCGGGTTCGCGGCCCACGCGCTGTCGGAACCCGCCAGCGCCCGCGGCAGCTCCCGGGTCGCGTACAGCCTCCCGTTCTCGAAGAACCGTCCCACCATCCCGAGGAAGTCCAGATAGCCGGATTCGGGTGTGTACACGTTCTCCAGCAGGAATTCCTCGATATACGACGACGTGGTTCCCGTGACCAGACGGCTCCGCACGAGCCAGGGGATGGTCAGTCCGGCGCCGACGAAGCCGTGGACCAGGAACTTCCTCCACTGGCGGCGCCACAGATAGGACAGCGAGGTCGCGACCAGCAGCAGAGCCCCGATCGAACGCACGTAGAAGCTCATCACGGACGCCGCCAGCGCCAGCCAGAAGGGCCGGCCGGTCCCGGAGCCTCGCCCGTCTTCGCGGAGCATCCAGAGGCTCCCGAGGGTGAAGAAGAGGAACGGAGCCTCGCTGAGCATCCAGCGGGAGTAGTCGATCACCCCGGGACTGACCGCGAAGGCGAGCGCCAGGCAGAACCAGGGAAGGGGCTCCCGCCCACGTCGGGCGAAGGCGCAGAACACCGCGACCGAACCGGCCGTGAACAGCGTCGACACCAGCTTGAGGACGACGAAGTTCCGGCCGAAGAGCGCCACGAGAGGTGCGAGGAAGAGTGGATAGCCCGGCGGATACTTGGTGTGCGGTTCCGGCGGTCCGGGTTCCAGGGAGAGCGAATACCCATCGCCCGTCTCCAGAATGCTCTCGGCCAGAAGCACATAGGTGACGCTGTCGCCGCCGGTATGGATCTTCGGGTCGAAGAGGGCGGCGCACAGGACGATGTGGAGTGCAACCAGCCCCGCCGCCACCCAACCGGGACGCGTCCTCAACAGGTCGGAAAAAGTCACGTTCCCGCCGTCCGCCGCGCGTAGACGATCATCTTGGTGCGCGGGTCGAAGTGAATCTGTTGGCGCGAGAGGCCGGCCCAGCGCACGAGTCGCTCCAGCCCGGCTCCGATCCCCGGCACCGCCAGCCGGGCCCGCTTCATCAGGGCGTCCAGCCGGATCGTGAGCCCGTAGGTGTCGATACGGAGCACCTCGAACCCGGCCCGTTCCAGACCTGCCCGCATCGTGCGGCGGTTGAAGAAGTAGAGGTGCTCGCGGGTACGCCGGAAGTCTTCCAGCCGCCGGCCCAGGAGGCGGGACACGAACGAGTCGCAGTCCATCGTCGAGACCGCGAAAATGCCGCCCGGCCGGGTCAGGGAAGCCGCTTTCGCCAGCGCATCGAACGGCTGCGGCAGGTGCTCGATCACGTCCAGCATGGTCACCGCGTCACACGGCTCCCCTTCGTACGCCATGAAGTCGCCGCAGGCGGCGGAAAACCTGTACTTCCTCGCAATCCAGTCGACCGCCGAGCGGTTGTAGTCGATCCCCTCCACCGCGAAGCCGCGGTCGTGGGCGACGTCGAGCAGATAGCCGAGGCCGCAACCGACATCGAGAAACCGTTGCCCGCGCACCTCCGCGCCGCGGCCGTCGCCCCCTTCGCCGGTGCCGCCCAGGAGCGTGGAGATCCTGTCCACGACGCGCTTGAGGTCCTGCTGCTTCACGAACCGCTCGGAGAGATAGTCGTGGTAGCCGTAGATCGTGTCGCCGCCTGCGTCGAAGAACTGTTCGTTGCGGTAGTAGTCGGCACCGTACACCTCGTGCAGCTCCGCCGCCGACGGCTGTGGGTCGAGCCACATGAAGGTGCAACCGGGGCAGCGAAGGATCCTGTGCGCGCCGAAGTCGTAGCGCACGAAAGCGGAACCGGCGCCGCAAAGGCCGCACCCCGAATCGGCCGCGCCGGACTCGGGTCCGGGACGCTCGTTTGAGCTGGAGACGGCCTTCGGCTGCCGGTGGGCAAGGCCGGGGGGATTTCCTCCCACGGGCTGTTAGCTTCCTTTTGTGGCGCTTCACTCTGTCCTGACACGGGCGACTAAAGATGCTTGATGACCGGCTGACGGAGCAACGGAATCCGCGCAGCGGCGGGATCGACCGGCTCTCGTCGCTCGAAATCGTCCGCGTCATCAACGCCGAGGACGCGCGGGTGAGCGCAGCCGTCGGCGGGGTGGCCGAAGCGATCGCGCGGGCGGTGGATCTGGCGCTGGCCGCCTTCCGCGGGGGGGGACGCCTGATCTACGTGGGTGCGGGGACATCGGGAAGACTGGGCGTGCTCGACGCCGCCGAGATGCCGCCCACCTACGGAACCGATCCGGGTATGGTGCAGGGGGTGATCGCGGGTGGCTTTGCCGCGCTGGTCCGGTCGCAGGAGGGCGCGGAGGACCATCCCGCCGAAGGGGCTGACGCGATCGACGACAAGGGGGTCGGTCCGGCGGACTTCGTGATCGGGATCGCCACCTCGGGTACGACACCGTATGTGCACGGAGCGCTCGCCCGCGCCCGCGACTTGGGCGCGCGGACGGGGTTCCTCCTGTGTACGCCACCGCCGCCGGCGCTGGCCGAGGACCACGACGTTGTGATCGCACCGCTGACCGGTCCGGAGGTGATCACCGGTTCCACCCGGATGAAGGCCGGGACGGCCACCAAGATGGTGCTCAACACGATCACCACCGCCGCGATGGTGCGCTTCGGCAAGGTGGACGGTAACCTCATGGTCGACCTGCAGGTCACCTGCGAGAAGCTGCAGGATCGCGGCGAGCGCATTCTCATGGTGACGGTGGGGATCGGGCGCGCGGAAGCGCGCGAGCTCCTTGCGCGGGCCGGGGGGCATGTGAAGACGGCGCTGGTCATGCACCGGCTGGGGCTGGACGCGGAAGCAGCGAGCGCCGCGCTGGAAGCCGTCGATGGTGTGATCAGCGCCCTGGACGGCAGTGTCCAAGGGACAGAATTGTAAAGAGGACATTACATAATGTCATGTTCACCGTACTTTCGTCGGCGCGGGGGGGGGCCCCGCGGGGGGGGCCCCCCGGCGGCGGCCCGCCCCCCCGCCCCGCCCACCACACTAGAGTGATCAAACAGAGGCACGGGGGCGAAAAGAA
>VXLT01000153.1 GCA_009841475.1 Gemmatimonadota bacterium | reverse complement strand
GCAACCACCAACCGGGGCAGGAACTTGCGCACTCCGGTGGGCAAGCGGGTCACCAAGCAGAGACTGAGGCAGATCGACCGCCAGCTGAAGCTCATCGATGCCGAGATCCGGCAGCGGATCGGGGAGGAGAAGGAGATGGAGCGCCGGGCCGAGATCCTGACCTCGATCCCGGGCATCTCGGACATCACCGCCGCGGGACTGATCGTCCACTTGCCGGAACTGGGTATGCTCACCCGGTCGCGAGTCGCCAGCCTCGCCGGACTCGCCCCGGTCACCCGGGAATCCGGAAACTGGAAGGGACACAGCTTCATCCAGGGCGGCAGGCACCGGGTCCGCACGCTGCTCTACATGCCCGCGCTGGTCGCGGCCCAGCACAATCCCGACCTCAGGCGGAAGTACAAGGCGCTCCTCGCCCGGGGCAAGCCGCGGAAGGTCGCCCTGACGGCCGTGATGCGGAAGCTCCTCGTCCTTGCCAACGCCCTGGTGCAACAGGACCGCACTTGGACGGCCCGTCCGCCGCGCGAGTACTCCTGCCCGGCCTTCCCGGCGCCCAGCCCGGCGGGGAGCGTTCACGGATGATCGGGCCGGGCAAGAACGGGCGCCGAAGCGGAAGCGTCGCAAAGGGGCGCTGCGAGGCAGGTTGCTTCGCGAAAAACGGGCGCCCGCTTGTGAGATGGATACTGAACCACGAAACGAGCGTCAGAGAAGCCCGTGGGCGCCGCGTCCAGAACCCGGAGACCGCCGCCGCCAATGCGGTGGCGGAGCACCTCCGGGAGCGCTTCGAGGAGCCCGCTCAGACGGACCTCGTGAAGCCCAGCTGGCGGTGGGCCCGAGGCAAGCGAAGGCGTGCCATCCATGTAGCTCCGAGGCCGGAGCGGCGACTAATCCCGCCGTCGCCCCAGTTGATGGACGCGGGCATCAGTTCGGCTGTGGGCTGGATCAACCTGACTACGCTTCTCCTCCGGCGTTTCGCCTCGTTTGGTCGTGCTGCCCTTCAGGTGGTCGTGCTGCCCTTCAGGCTTCGGTGACCCGAAGGGCGACACTCTACGATTCCCATCCGCCATTGGTTTCATCATCCTCGTTCGCGGGGGGCGTGCCCGAGGCGCGGCGTTGAGAGGCAGTCGAAAATGGGCCGGTGTGAGTGGATGATCGCGGCGGAGCGGATGAAGAGCCGCCTTCTTCGTTGAAGAGATCGGAGTCGACGTGACGGTACCCGGCCTCATCGGCTTCACCTCGGCAAAACTGGCCGCGGTATTCCGAGTGGCGAGGGGGGCCACCGATGCTCGCTCCGGTCGCCTCGGCGGGCGGGCGCGACGAAAAGCGGACGCTCTCGTGCTTTGGGGGAACCGGACAATCCATTTGCTCTCGACAGCGTCCTTGACTCTGAGGGCGCGCCCGAATATGCTCATTGGTCTCGTCTCTTGGGAACCGCACTCCTCGGGAGACACCCCACCTTTTTCAGCGGAGGAAGTCAGATGAGCGCTCGAGACCGCTCCAACCCCACGCGCACAATCATCGCCCACATGATTCTTGCGGTTGCCTGCATAGGGGCCATCGGACCCGCTGCCGCAACGGCAAATGTGGATCTTGCGCCCGTCCACGCCCTGGGGGACGCCGCCGCCCCGGCTTCCGCGCACCCGGAAGGCTCACCGCGTGTCGCTGCGGAGGCGCCTTCGGTCTACGCCGGAGGTGTCCTCGTGTGGAGCGACGCGGTCGTTGCTTCCCCGACTGCGGTGCCGGTCCACACAATCGGCTCAGACCACATCTCGTGGTGCTTGATGCCAGTGACAGGATCCGGGTCTTCCGAAATGGGCTACGATCAGGAACCTCCAGACGGCCAGGAACCGCCAGACGGCGAGCCAAGATGCACGATGTGTAGCGAAACCTGTCATTACCTTGCGACAGTTGCACACGTGGACTGTGTGAACGAGGCAGATGGGTTCTTAGCGCGCCAATGGTGCCACTTCCAGAGGGATATGGCGAAATGGATGTGCGACCAGATGGCCCCCGATCCGTGCGCCGAGGTTGAGAACCCCTGCCTCATCAGACCCTCCTAGAGACAATGACGGCAGGTCGATCTGGACGAGGCACCCGCGGCAGCTTCGGTGCTATCGTAGTCTACAGTTGCGGTCTTGTCGCCCTCGGCGTACTTGGCTGGAGCCTGGTGGTGGGTACGTACAAGCCGCCGAACGGTCCGGCCGCTCCTTCAACATCGGTTGGTGGGGTTGAGGTCCACGAACTTCCCGCGCCCCCTTCAGCGGTCTTGGCTCCGCTGGTGAGCGGGATTCGGGATGCCACAGTCCTTGGCCAATGGTGGTTTCTGCTTGACGGTTACACAGCCGAGGTGCACCGTGTGGATTCTCGTGGCGTTCACGTAGGCAGTTTCGCGGGGGAGGGGGATGGACCCGGGGAGTTGCGCTACCCCCAGGCCATCACCACGCACGACGACACGGTTGTGGTGGCCACGCTGCACAGTGTACATCTGTACACGCCGGATGGAACAAGCATCGCGCGGCGGAGGATCGAGCCGCCTCGGGATTGTCCCGGCGCTACGGTGTTGGATGTCGCGTCCTCCCCGCCGGGGCTGCTGTTGTTGTTCGGGTGCGGCATCAGAGCCAGGTTCGACGCCATCGTGGGCTTGGCGGTCGGCGAGTCTGTTTACCGACCATTGGCGACTGGCGTTGTAGAGAGCCCTTTCAGGCAGACGGCGGTGCTCGCGTCGCACCCGCTTGGCTTCGTTTTCGGTCATCCCGAGGAGGATTGCCTCGAGGTCTTCGATATGGATGGAGGGGTCGTGGACTCGGTGTGCCACGAACGGATTGAGCGGCACGCCGTCGACGAGAAGTCGCAAAGGGAACTGGATGAAATTGAACGCTTGTGGACAGAGGCCGGTATGGCCTGGAATCGACCACGACTCTATCCGCCATTCGAGAAGGTGTTTGTGCGTGACGATGGGGGGTTGGTCTACCGCGCGCTGAGCCCCGGTCAGAACGACTTCGGGCTCCTCGTGGACTCCGATGGGGAGCGTTTGCTGGCGTTCGACATCCCTTACTCCCGGATGGTGTTTTTTGGTGGCATGTCGGTGCTGGCCGCGTGGGACGATCCTGCCGGTACCCTCATCGCGGTTTACGACGTGGAGGGTGGCTGACATGGACGGGGAGCCATGCACCATCGCGGCCGAAGGCGTGTTTGCCTCTTACCGCGGCATGTGGAGTCGCCATGAGGTCCTCCGCGGCGTAGACCTCTGCGCGCGGGCCGGTGAGGTCACCGCCTTGGTCGGCCCGAACGGTGCCGGGAAGACCACTTTGCTCCGCGTGTTGCTTGGCTTCCTGCGAGTGGACGCCGGGCGCTGCCATGTTGGCGGCCTGGACCCTGCGGACTACAGGAGGGCCCATGGCGTGGCCTACGCGCCGGAAAACCCCGTTTTTCCGCGTGGGTGGACGGGTCGGGACATACTGGGGAGGGGCGCCGACCTCGCCGGGAGTCCGGAGAAGCGCGCGGAGAGGTTCGCACAGGCTGTCGAGCGAGCCGGCCTCAATCGCCGGACTCTCGCCAGGGACGCAACGAAGTATTCGAACGGTAACCAGCGAAGACTGTCGCTCGCGTATGCGTTGATCGGCGATCCGGAGGCGGTTTTGCTGGACGAGCCCTTCACCGGCTTGGATCCACCCGCACGTGCCGCGCTTCGCGGCGAGATGGACGGTGCCCAAGCCCGGGGAGTTGCATTGGTTGTGTCCACACACGACCTGACGGAGGTGGCAAGAGGAGCCGACGGAATCGTCTTTCTTGAGGGGGGTCGCAGCAGGCGCACGAGCAGGGTGGTCGGAGACTCGGCAGCGTCGGGCGAGGCGTTGGAGCGAGAGCTGTTCGGCGCCCGATGACGCCTCTTGTCCCGTCGCACCGCCGGATGGCGTTGATTGTCCGGTCTCGCCTAAAGGGACTCGGAGCCGCCGCCGTGTTGCCATGCGGCATGGCCTTGGTGGCACTCACCTTAAGCGACGGTGGCTTTTTGTTATTGGTGATCGGGGCGGCGATCGGCTATACCGCGATACCGTTGGCCATGGCCGCCTCGCACCGGGAATTGGTCGGTGCGGAGACCTGTTTGTGGCTGCAGAAGCCGGTGCGCGAAGTGGGGTTCGTCCTCACGCGGTTCTTGGAGACGCTCGTGGCGACCGCAGGACTGTCCCTGCTTTTCGGGGGCCTGTGCGTTGGCATGGCCGCACTAGCCAAGTGGGTTCCCGGGGAAGGGGACCTGCTGCTGACAGCGCTGGCGGTACGGGATCCAGCGGGATGGGTTCTGCTGTCAACGCCGGCGGGCGCTCTTGCCTCATGCACGGTGGCGGCAATGGCTTTTGGCGCGACCGCGTGGCTGCAGCGCGGGGGACGGGCTGTCGTTGTGCTCCTGATCTTTTTCGGCCTTCTGGCCTCCACACGGAGTTCGAACCTAACGAACGAGACGGCGCAATGGCTGGACTTGTCTCGCGTCTTTCCGTCACGCGAGATCTTCGCGCTGACCGCGGCTCTCATCGGCAACCGGCCGTTCGAGGCTCAATTCGTGACTGTACCTCTTGGGTATTCGGCAGCATGGGTTGCGGTTGGAATCGTTGGCGTCTGGCTTTCCATGAAGCTCGGGAGAATAGGGTACGAACGAGGCGTTTGAGTCCCCGCTCTGGGTAGGCCGGGTACCGGCCCGGCCCAGATTCTTCATCTCCCTGTTTCTTGGAGAGGAGAAGCGACAATGGCAACGCGCCTTAAGGTAACGCCCTGGATCGAGTCATGACGATGTAAGGAATGTCGGGAGCAAATGAGTGGCCAACTCCCCTCGGAAAGCCAAGGCATAGTGCTTGGCGGGGGATGCTAAGTGCCAAGCGGGGTGGGCCGGTTTGCTACCGACTCGGCTAGTCCGTTGTCCGGCCTCCGGAGTGCGTCAATGGAATCGAAGCGCATCGTCATCCGGCGCACGAAGCCGCAGTCGGAGTCGCGCGGCCGGTGAGTTCGCAGTATGCAGGTTGGTTGCCCAGAAGGAAGACCCAGACCCCTGTCGCATCCCCGTGATACGCTGGATCACCGATAGCGGACTTGGGCTCGGCGCTGAACGCGAGCCGGGACGGATCGCCAACCACTCTACAGAAGAATCGGGAGCGCTGAAGGGGGAATCATGACTCCCGCCATCTGGTGGGGTATTCTCGCTAATCCGGTACGGCGGCATCACATATGGTTCAACGGCAAGAAGCGCAGATCGTGCAGTCCTGGTTAGACTTGGACGATTCACTGCCGTGATTCACACCACCGCGACCCTGCCATTTTGGCAGACTACCACAGGCCAGTATTACGGCAGGGAATCACGTAAGTTCAATCAG
>VXLT01000050.1 GCA_009841475.1 Gemmatimonadota bacterium | reverse complement strand
CCCGTCCCACACCTCCACCCGCCCCCCCGGGAACGCGTCGGCCCCGATCAGCTCCAGCACCCGGGCGATGTCGTACGCGTCGAACGGCTCCGCCTCACCCGACCACTGCCGCGGCGCGCGCCGTCCGGTCAGCACGGCGGCCACTCGCGCCGATTCGGCCGGAGGCGCGTCCGGGACCGGCGCGAAGGCGGTGCCGAGTTCGAAGAGCCTCACGTCTCGCACGCCCCGCGCCATGTTCCGCTCCACGTGGCGCAGCAGCCCGCGCAGCCGGTCGCGGCGCAGCCGGCTCTCCTCGGCGGACATCGGGTTCAGGAGCGTCACGTCCCCGTCGCCGGCGGGGCCCAGCGCCGGCGTCTGCGCCTCGCTGATCCCGTCGGCGACGAGCAGCGCGCGCAGCCGGTCCTCGAGCTGGAAGAGCGGGTGGTCCGGCACCGTGCCGGGGCGGAAGGGCGAGAGCTCCTGCGGGAAGGCGTCGTAGCCGTGGGTGCGCGCCACCTCCTCGATGAGGTCGACTTCGCGCAGGGTGTCCTGGCAGCGGTGCCCCGGGACCAGGAATTCGAGGGCGTCGCCGCCGCGCCCCGCGACCTGGTAGCCGAGCGGGGCCAGCAGTTCCTCGATCTCTTCCGCGGCGAACTCCACGCCGAGCAGGTGGGCGACCCTGGAGGGGCGGAGGGTCACCCGCGGGGGCTCCCAGGGCGCGGGACAGGCATCGATGATCTCCCCGTCCAGTCTTCCGCCGGCCGTGGCCACGATCAGCGCGGCGGCCCTCCGCACCGCGGTCACCATCGCGCTCGGGTCCACCCCGCGCTCGAAGCGGTAGCTCGCGTCCGTGGACATTCCCAGGGCGCGGCGCGTCGAGCGCACCTGCTTCGGTTCGAAGAGGGCGCACTCGAGCAGGACATCGGCCGTACCGGCACTCACCTCGGAGTCGCGGCCTCCCATCACTCCGGCGATCGCCACGGGGCGGCGAGCGTCGCGGATCATCAGCATCTCGGGGGCAACCGGCCTCGCTTCCCCGTCGAGCGTCACCAGCGACTCCCCCGGACGGGCCGGGCCCACGACGATGGTCGAGTCCGCCAGCATCTCCAGGTCGAAGGCATGCAGCGGCTGGCCCAACTCCAGCATGACGTAGTTCGTGGCGTCCACGACGTTGTTGATCGGACGCGCTCCCGCCGCGCCCAGACGGCTCGCCAGCCAGCGGGGCGAGGGGCCCACCGAGACGCCGCGAATCACCGCTCCCAGGTACCGCGGGCAGAGATCGGGGTCCTCGATCTCGATGCGCACGCCGGTGGAGCGGCTTTCCGCGCCCCCGCGGGCAAGGCCGGCCTCGAAGGCGGCGGCCGCGGCGGCACCCTCCCCGACCGGCAAGTCCGGCAGCACGATCCCCGAGTGGCCCTCCGGATGCAGCTCCCGCGCAATCCCCACGTGCGAGAGCAGATCGCCGCGGTTTGGCGTCACCTCGATGTCGAAGCGCCAGTCCTCCAGCCCGGTGGCCCGCGCGAAGGGCGCACCCACCTCGTACTCGCCGTCCAGGAGCATGATCCCGGCGTGGTCCTCGCCGAGACCCAGTTCGCTCTCCGAACAAAGCATCCCCTGGCTGAACTCACCCCGGATCTTCCGCTTCCCGATCCGGAAGCCTCCCGGAAGCACCGCTCCCACCGGCGCGAAGGGATAGAAGGCCCCCTCACGAACATCGGGGGCGCCGCACACGACCGGAACCTCCCCCTCCGCCGCTTCTACCCGGCAGAGCGTGAGCCGGTCGGCGTTCGGGTGCGGGCGGGCCTTCAGCACCCGGCCGATCACGACATCGTCCAGCCCGGCGGCCAGGTCCTCGGCCTCCTCGACCGGCGCGCCCCGGAGCGCGAGATGGGCCATCGCCTCTTCCGGGGTCAGTTCGATCCCCGGCGCCACATCGCACAGCCAGCGGAAGGAGACCTTCATGCGAACTGCCCCAGGAAGCGCATGTCGTTCTCGTAGAAGAGCCTGAGGTCGCGCACCCCGTGACGCAGCAGCGCCACCCGGGCCGGTCCCATCCCGAAGGCCCACCCGGTGTAGCGCTCGGAATCGTACCCCACGTTCTTCAGCACCGTGGGATCGACCATCCCCGCTCCCATGATCTCGATCCAGTCGGTCTCCTCCTCGCGCCCATCTTCGCGTACGATAACCCGCTTTACGTCCACCTCCGCGGACGGCTCGGTGAACGGAAAGAATGAGGGGCGGAAGCGGACCTCGGTCCCCGGTCCCCAGAAGCGCCGTGCGAACTCAGCCAGCGTGGCCTTGAAGTCCACGAAGGTGACTCCCTCGTCCACGACCAGCCCTTCGATCTGCGCGAAGGCCGGGGTGTGCGTCGCGTCGTAGGTGTCCCTCCGATAGACCATCCCCGGCGCGATGATGCGGATCGGCGGCTCGTGCACCTGCATGGTGCGAATCTGCACCGGCGAGGTGTGACTGCGCAGCAGGAGCCCCGGAGACAGGTACAGCGTGTCCTGCTCGTCGGCGGCCGGATGGTCGAGAGGCGTGTTGAGGGCCACGAAGTTGTACCATTCCGTGTCCACCTCGGGCCCGCGCGCCCGGGTGAAGCCCAGGCTGCGGAAGATCGCCCAGATGTCGTCGATGACCTGGCTGACCGGGTGCACGGTGCCGCGCCACTTGCGGCGGGGTGGCAGGGTCAGGTCGAGATCGGGGCGCCCTTCGTCGTCCGCCGCGGCGAGCTCGCCCAGACGTGCTTCGATCGCCGCCGCAAGCTCCTTCTTCGCGCGGTTGGCCGCCGCACCTGCCGCCGGACGCTGGGTCGGGTCGAGGGTCCCGAGACGGCGCAGCAGCCCCGACACGAGGCCCTCCCTGCGACCCAGGTAACGGACGCGAACCTGCTCCAGCTCGCCGGGGTCCCCCGCCGCGCGAATCGCCGCGAGGGCGTCGCGTTCCAGCCGCCCGAGCTCGTCGATCATCGCCGGGGCGCGGGAAGTCCGGGGAACAGGTCCCGGCCGCGATTCGGGCGGCGGTGCATCCGGGCTGGGCCGCTGCGGCCCCGGGACGGGCTCAGTTGCTCAACGCCGACTTCGCCCGGTCAGCCAGCGACGCGAAGGCGTCGGGGCTCCGGATCGCGAGGTCCGCGAGAGCCTTGCGGTCGAGTTCCACCCCGGCCCGCCTGAGGCCGTTCATGAAGCGCGAATACGAGATGTCGTTCTCGCGGGCGGCGGCGTTGATTCTGGTGATCCACAGGCGGCGGAAGTTCCGCTTCTTCTTCCTGCGGTCGCGGTAGGCGTGCTCCCAGCCCTTCTCGACCGCGTCCTTTGCGGTCTTGTACAGATTCTTGCGGCCGCCGAAGTACCCCTTCGCGTTCTTCAGGACCTTCTTCTTTCGCTTGTTTCGCGCAACCGAGCGCGTAGAGCGCGGCATCGTATCGTCTCCTTGGCAGCGGGGCCCTCGCTAGGTACCCGGAAGCATCCGGCGCACCCGGCGGACATCGGCCTGCGACGCGACCGTCGCCGTCCGCAACCGCCGCTTCCTCTTGCGGTTCTTCTTCGTCAGGATGTGGGACTTGCACGCCCGCATCCGCACGAGCTTCCCGGTTCCGGTCTTGCGGAAGCGCTTCGCGGCGCCCCGGTTGGATTTCATCTTCGGCATCGGTTCTCCAAACGGCTTGTCAGCTCTTCAGGGGCTTGAGGATCATCGACATCTGGCGGCCTTCGAAGTTGGGATACTGTTCGACCATCGCCCATTCGCCGAGGTCGCTGGTCAGGCGCAGCAGCACCTCCCGCCCGAGCTCCGGGTGCGTGACCTGGCGGCCCCGGAACATCATCGTGAGCTTGACCTTGTTCCCCTCCTGCAGGAACCGCCTGGCGTGGCGGAGCTTGAACTCGTAGTCGTGATCCTCGATTCCCGGTCGGAACTTGACCTCCTTGATCTGGACGGTGTGTTGCTTCCTGCGGGCCTCGCGCGCGGCGCGGGCGGCCTTGTACTTGTATTTGCCGTAGTCCATCATGCGGACAACAGGCGGGCGCGAATCGGGAGCGACCTCCACCAGGTCGAGCCCTCGCTGGGCAGCCCGCGCGCGAGCGTCGTCCAGGGATACGATGCCGATCTGCCCACCATCCTCATCGATCAGGCGAATGGGGCTGATCCGGATCTGTTCATTCACCCGGACGCGTTTTTCTGCGATCTTGGTAATCTCCCTGGTTATCCGTCTTGAATTCGTTTCCGGAAATGCGAAAGCCCGGTAAATCCGGGCCGCGCGACCTGGCGGGGCGCCCGGAGGCGCCTCAACCAGGAAACCCGGAAGCCCGTCAACTGCTTGGGTGAGAGGCGGTCAGTCCTCTACTTCCTGAAATGTACAGATTTTTAGTCTAACGATGCGGAGCAGACGGTGTCAATACTAACGGGTAGCCATCAGCGGCCATCGACCGATCGCGGGGCCTCCGGCCTCTCGCGTGGGCGGGCGCGCAACTCGCCCTCTGGCGCCTAGCCTCCAGGCGGCCAGGGCGTACCGGTGATCCGGCCCAGGGGCTGGTTGTCGCGGCCGGGACGGAAGGCCTCGCGCGTGGCCATGTTGTAGGTGTCCCCCGGGGCGAGGAAGTAGAACAGTCCCCCGCTGTCGAGTGTGGCGTCGTGGTCGTAGATCACGGCGTAGCTCTCCCCGACCACCTCGAAGCGGTCGCCCCGCACGACGATCGCGGTATTCTCGTCGATGCCGATCCCGAGGAGCTCGGGCTTGGCGCGGATCACCTCGATCATGTCGAAATGGCGATTGCGGCGCAGCAGGTGCTGGTCGATCCCCACGCCCTTGAGGAAGCCGAGTCCGACCTCGTGGTCCCCCATCATGATCGTGTTGGTGCGGGTGTCGCCGCGCACCAGGTAGGACCCCTGGATGGAGGCTCCCGCCGACGATCCCCCGATGACGCCGCCCCGCTCCAGCACGCCCCAAAGCGCGTCGTGGGTCTTCGTGTCCAGGTACGAGTCGGCCAGCCGCCACTGGCGCCCGCCGGTGAACCAGACGCCCCGGGCCTCGAGCAGGGGTTCCACGAAGGCGTCGGTGTCGGCGACTTCCGGGTCGTTGGTGTGGAGGATGGTGATGTGCTGCGCCCCCGCGCGCTCGAAGGCTCGGCGGCCGGAGAAGTACTGGTCGTAGTTCTGCCCTCCGCCGGCCGTGGGAATGATGACGATCGGTGCCGAGGGGCCGCCGGCGAGTTCGACGAATTGGGCGAAGACCGCCGGGTCGCGCAGCGCGCCGCCGGCGATGATGAGGCTGCCGTTGGCGGGGCCGACCTCCTGGGCGTGGGCCGCCGCGGGGACGAAGGTGAGCGCCAGGGCGAAGGCGAGCGCGGATGCGGCGGCAGGCGTGGGGGGAGTGGGCGCGGCGATGG
>VXLT01000082.1 GCA_009841475.1 Gemmatimonadota bacterium | reverse complement strand
GCCGGGGGTGGGGCGGCCGGGGCCCTTGCGGAGAGCTTCATGGTCGATGCGCTGCATCTGGTGCGGAGCGACCTGTTCCCCGAAGGGCCCAGGTATGCGAACATTCACAAGGTGGTCCTTTCGGGAAGCCAGGAGTGACCGAGCGATGGGCAAGTCAGTGAAGAGGTTCGCTACCCGGCTTGCACTGGCCGTGCTGTTCGTGCTCGCGGCCTACGCGGGCTGGAAGTGGGGTGACGTGGTCTTCCCGCGCCTGGAGACGGCCATCGGGATCGGAGACACGGAGGAATCCGCCGCACCCGAACTGGTGACCCCCGAGGCCGCGGACCTCGCCCGGGAGAAGATCGAGGCCTTCCGGGAATCGGAGGACGCCCTGGAACTCCGGCTCAAGGCGTTCGAGGTGTCGTCTCTCCTGCGGTACTCGGTGCCGGGTGTGCTTCCCAGGGGCGTGGTGGAGCCGACCGTGAAGATGGACGGGGACAGGATCGAACTCATGGCCGGGGTGATACCGTCGGCGCTGCCCGAGTTTCCCGATCTCGGGGGGATCACCGGGGCGATTGTCCCCGACACGGTGTCGGTGTCCGCGAGCGGCTCACTGCTGCCGTTCGGAGAACAGGGCTCGATGCTCCTGCTCAGCGAGATTGTCGTGGGCGGCATTCCGATACCCTCGAGCGCCTTCCCGGAAATCCTGGCGGCCCTGGGGCGTAAGGACGAGCAGGGGTTGCCGGCGTCGGCCATCCTCGCGCCGGCATTCAAGGAGATCAGGAGCGCCTACATCGAGGGCGGCGAACTCGTTCTGGTTCGCGCGTAGAAGACGGAGTGCTGGAAGCTGCATGGCAAGAATCCTCATCATGGACGACGACGAGTCGGTGGCGGGCGCGCTCCGGCAACTCTTCGAATACGAAGGGCACCGCGTGCACGTCTGCACAAACGGTCCGAGCGGGCTGATCGACTATCCGGACTTCAAGCCCGACGTGACCTTCCTCGACGTGAAGATGCCGCAGATGGACGGGTTGGAGGTTCTGGAAAGGGTCCGCGACGAGGATCCGCGCGCGATCGTGGTCATGATCTCCGGCCACGGGACCATCGGCACGGCGGTGAGGGCCACCCGCAATGGGGCCTTCGACTTTCTGGAGAAGCCGCTCGACACCGACCGGCTTCTCGTTACGCTTCGCAACGGACTGGCCTTCCGCGGGCTCTCGGACAGCGTCGAGAGGCTTCAGAACGAGATCGAGATCCGTCACAACATCGTGGGTGCGTCGCCGGCGATCCGAAAGGTGCTCAAGGAAATCGAAACGGTGGGGATCACCGACGCGCGCGTTCTCATCGCCGGCGAGAACGGCACCGGCAAGGAGCTTACCGCGCGCGCGCTGCACCGCCGTTCCGTCCGGGCTGGCCAGCCCTTCGTCGAAGTCAACTGCGCCGCGATACCGTCGGAGCTGATCGAGTCGGAGCTCTTCGGACACGTGAAGGGATCGTTCACGGGTGCCGTGTCCGACCGCACGGGAAAGTTCGAGCAGGCCACCGGGGGAACCCTGTTCCTGGACGAGATCGGGGACATGTCGCTGGTGACCCAGGCCAAGGTTCTGCGTGCCCTGCAGGGGGGTGACATCACACGGGTGGGGGGCAGCCGCTCGATCTCGGTGGACGTGCGCGTCATCTCGGCGACCAACAAGGACCTGCACGAGGAAATCGACCGGGGCAACTTCCGCGAAGATCTCCTCCACCGCCTGAACATGGTGACCATCCGCGTGCCCCCGCTCCGGGAACGCAGGGAGGACATTCCGATGCTGGTCGCGCACTTTGCGGAGCTTGCGCCGCAGCGTTTCGGCGTTCCGTACAAGCGTTTCAGCGAGGAAGCGATCGAGACTCTGGCGGCCGCCGACTGGCCCGGCAACGTGCGCCAGTTGAAGAATGCGGTCGTACGCCTCATGATACTGAGCGCGGACGATCTGGTGGGGCGTCGCGACGTGGCGCAGCTCGTCTCGTCGGACGGAGCCGGAACCGGAATCCCCGGGGACATGATGGCGCTGGAGACGCTGAGCGAGTTCAAGGAGGCCGCGGAGAAGGCTTACATCGAGTTGAAGCTGCGGGAGCACGACTGGAACGTGTCCCAGGCCGCGAGGCGGATGGGAATGCCGCGTTCCAACCTCTACAAGAAGATTGAACGGCATGGGCTGGTGAGGAGCTAGCCAAAGGAGAGGAGAGACAGATGACCGTGCCCCCCCTGTCCGACCAGGCCGAAGGCTCGCTCGGGCAATACCTCAGGGAGATCGCCAGGTATCCGCTCATCGACCGCGATGAGGAGGCGCGTCTGGCGAGAGGCATCCGCCGCGGTGAGGAGGAAGCGCTCGACAAGCTTGTCCGGTCGAATTTGCGGTTCGTTGTGTCCGTGTCCAAGAAGTATCAGAACCAGGGCGTGCCGCTGTCCGACCTCATCAACGAGGGGAATCTGGGACTCATCAAGGCGGCTCGCCGCTTTGACGAAACGAAGGGGATCAAGTTCATCAGCTATGCGGTCTGGTGGGTTCGGCAGGCGATCCTGCAGGCGCTCGCGGAACAGAGCCGGATCGTTCGGATGCCGTTGAACCGGGCGGGGATGCTATACCGGATCAGCAAGCAGAAAGCGATTCTCGTGCAGGAGCTGGGCAGGGATCCGACCGCGGCCGAGATCGCCGCGGCACTGGGGTCGGACCGGGAGGACGTGGAGGAGACCATGACGATCGCACGCTCGCATCTTTCGCTCGACGCTCCCATGGTGCCGGGAGAGGACAGCTGTCTCATGGACTGCCTCCCCGACAATCTGTCACCAGGCCCCGACGAGGAGACCTTCGAGCGGGCGATGACCGATACCCTGAACGCCGCACTCGACACGCTGGAGGTGCGCGAGGCCATGGTGCTCCGGCTCTACTTCGGACTCGGCGACGAAGCACCGATGTCCCTCGAGGAAATCGGCAGGGATCTGGGAATCACGCGGGAGCGCGTGCGGCAGATCAAGGAGAAGGCGCTGGAGCGGCTGAGGCATCGCTCCAGGGCCCGCTATCTGGTGACCTTCACGAAGTAACGGGACGTCTGGTGCGAACATTTTCGGGGTGTCGAGTCCGGACTTCAGGCTCATGCCCCGCCGGAGCCCGGAATCCCGTTCAGGCTCACTTCCCGTTGGACAGGACTTGTCGTTGACACTCGTGTGCGGAGTCGGTATCGTTTAAAGCTGTAGATCGTTTTCTGGAGCCGTTCTCCGCCCTGTGGCGCGGAGGCGGCTTCGTTTCGCGGACGAGGAAATCGCGTGACCAGGACCATCACTCCCAGGGAAGAGGACATCCACCGCGCGTGGTGGGTGGTTGACGCCGATGGCAAGCCGCTCGGTCGGCTCGCCAGCGAGGTCGCCCGGATCCTTCGCGGTAAGCACAAGCCCATCTACACGCCCCACCTGGACACCGGCGATCATGTGATCGTGATCAACTCGTCCAAGGTTCGCCTGACCGGCCGCAAGGCCGAACAGAAGACGTATTTTCGCCACTCGGGGTACATGGGCGGCGACAGGCACATTCCGTTCGCGGCCATGTTGCAGCGATTCCCGGAACGTGTGATCGAACTCGCGGTACGCGGCATGTTGCCCAAGAACAAGCTGGGGCGGCAGATGCGCCGGAAGCTGCGGGTGTATCCGGACGCGACCCACCCCCACGAGGGGCAGGGCCCCAAACCCCTCGAGATCTGAACGCCACGGAAACGAACATGACCGCACAGCAGCCTACACAGGCAGTGGGTCGCAGGAAGACGAGCGTCGCCCGGGTGCTCCTCCGCCCCGGAGCCGGCAACTGGTCGATCAACGGTCGCGCTCTCGACGACTACTTCCCCCGGCCCGCCCACCGGGTCCGGATCGAAGAGCCGTTCGAGACGGCCGCGTCAGAGGGAAGCTTCGATGTCCAGGTCAGGGTCCGCGGGGGCGGGCTGACCGGCCAGGCCGACGCGATCCGGCTGGGGGTGGCGCGGGCGCTTGCGGTCCAGGACGATGACAAGCGGGTAGCGCTCCGCGAGAGCGGCATGCTTACCCGCGACGCGCGCAAGGTGGAGCGGAAGAAGCCGGGCCGCCCCAAGGCGCGCAAACGCTTCCAGTTCAGCAAGAGGTAGGGGTCGCTCAATGGATCCAGCCACCAACGATGTCGGTCTGACCGAACTTCTCGACGCCGGCGTTCACTTCGGCCATCAGACGCGGCGCTGGAACCCCAAGATGCGCCCCTTCATCTTCGGGGAGCGCAACGGGATTCACATCATCGACCTGCGCAAGACACTCGATCGCCTGAACCGGGCGTGCGACGCCGTGCGCCGGACGGTACTCAAGGGCGAGAACGTGCTGTTCCTCTCGACCAAGCGCCAGCTCCGGGTCGTGATCGAGGAGGAAGCCAGGCGGTGTGGCGCGCTGTTCGTGACCGAGCGCTGGCTGGGCGGCATGCTCACCAACTTCCAGACGATCCGCCGCCAGATCCGGCGCATGAAGGAGCTTCAGCGCGGCAGGGACGAGAACGCGTTCGACTTCTACACCAAGAAGGAGCGCCTTCTGCTCGAGCGGGAACGCGAGAAGCTGGAGAAGTACTTTCACGGACTGAGCGACATGGGGCGGCTTCCCGGTGCAGTCTTTGTCGTGGACGCGAGGCGCGAGATCATCGGGGTGCGCGAGGCTCACCGGCTGGGCATTCCGGTCATCGCCATCGCCGACACCAACGTCGATCCTGAACTGATCGACTACCCCATACCCGGGAACGACGACGCCATCCGCTCGGTGAGCCTGATTGCCGGGCAGATCGCGGACTCGATCATCGCCGCGCGCAGGGAGGTCCCCGACGAGCAGCTTCGCCGCCAGGTGGAGCTCGAGGCCACCACCTACTCGACGGAGACGGGTGAGAAGTCGGCGGACACCCGGGAGATCATGCCCCGGGCCCGCAAGCGGAGACCGCGGCCCGAGGCCATCGCGCAGGTCCGCAAGACCGGAGACGGCGACGATGCCAAGGGGCGGAAGGGGCGCGGGTCCGGACAGGGCTGAGGCAGTGGGCGCCCAGGTGCGGTTCGCCCCGGCGGCGCTGCTGGTGACCCGGTGGCTGCCCGGGGTTCCTGCTTTGCGGCCGGCCGCCCACCGGGCGTCCTCCGGGAGCGCCGCGGCCCGGTTTTTCACCAGGGAGATTTCATCGACATGAAGATCAGTGCGAGCAATGTGAAGGAACTCCGCGACCGGACGGGCGCGGGAATGATGGATTGCAAGAAGGCGCTGCAGGAGACCAACGGCGAGATCGAGGCTGCCATCGACCTGCTTCGCGGCAAGGGTGAGGCCAAGGCGGCCACGAGGGCCGGGCGGAAGGCCAATGAGGGCACCATTGCCAGCTACATCCACCACGGCGGCCGGATCGGCGTGCTTGTCGAACTGAACTGCGAGACCGATTTCGTGGCCAACACCGACGATTTTCGCGCGCTGGCCCGGGATCTGGCGATGCATGTGGCGGCGGCGGATCCGATCGCCGTGGGAACCGGCGACGTGGACCCGGCCGTGGTGCAGCGGGAACGGTCGATCTTCGAGGAACAGGTCGCCCGCGAAGGGAAGCCCGAGCACATCCGGGAGCGGATCGTCGAAGGCAAGCTCGGCAAGTTCTTCAAGGAGCGGGTTCTGCTGGAGCAGGCCTACATCAGGGACCCGGACCGCAGTGTGGGCGACCTGATCACCGAGGTGGCGGCCCGCACCGGCGAGAAGGTCGAGGTGGCGCGGTTCTCGAGGTTTCAGGTCGGGGGCTAGCCGTCCGTGGATGATCCCCGCGTAGCCGGCCCGAGAAGCTCCGGCTACGGCCGCGTGCTGCTGAAGCTGTCGGGCGAGGCGCTGGCGGGGGAGCGGGGTTTCGGGATCGATCCCGAGGTTGTCGACTCGATCACGGACGACGTCAAGTCCATTCACGAACTGGGCGTCGCCCTCGGGCTGGTGATCGGGGGCGGGAACATCGTTCGCGGGGCCATCGCCAGCCGCCGGGGGATGGACCGGGTCTCGGCCGACTACATGGGCATGCTCGCGACGATCATGAACGCGCTTGCCATGCAGGACCTGCTGGAGAAGAAGGGGATCGACACGCGGGTGATGACGGCGATCCACATGCCCCAGCTCGCCGAGCCGTACATCCGGCGCCGGGCGGTAAGGCACCTCGAAAAGGGCCGGATCGTGATCTTCGCGGGGGGGACGGGGAACCCGTACTTCTCCACGGACACGGCCGCGGTGCTCCGGGCCATCGAGATGGACGCCGACGTGGTGATCAAGGCGACCAGGGTCCAGGGCGTCTTCACGGCGGACCCTGCTAGCGACCCCGACGCGACCTTCATCCCGGACATTTCATACCATGAGGTCGTCGCGCGCGACCTGCGCGTGATGGATGTGGCGGCCGTCTCCCTTTGCCGCGACAACCGCCTTCCCATTATCGTGCTCGATCTTGAGGATCAGGGGGCGGTGCGGCGGGCGATCCGCGGTGAGCGCGTGGGAACCCTGGTTTCCTAGCTGCCAGCGGCCCGTGGACGCTGCCGGAATGCAACGGGGACCTGCCGGCTGCCCCGGTCACGCCTGGACGAGGAGGACACCTTGGAAGTAGTGGACGATGCCAGAAGGAGGATGGACGCCTCGCTGGACGCGGTGGAGCGCGAGTTCGCCACGGTGCGGACCGGAAAAGCCGTTCCGTCGATCCTGGACACCGTCCGCGTGAGCGCGTACGGGGGTATCATGCCGCTGAACCAGGTCGCGACCGTGTCCGCCCCGGACCCCTCGCTGCTCGTGATTCAGCCGTTCGACCGATCGCTGGCTGCCGATATCGAGAAGGCGGTGCTGACTTCGGGGCTCGGGCTGAATCCGTCCAGCGACGGCGTGCTGATCCGCGTCCCGATTCCCCCGCTCAGCGAGGAGCGGCGGAAAGAGTATGTCAAGCTGCTTCACCGCATGGCCGAGGAGGGCCGCGTGTCGGTGCGCCAGGCTCGCCACGCGGCCAACGACCGGATCAAGCAGCGGCTGCGCGCTCACGAGATCGGCGAGGACGATGCCCACCGCACGATGGCGAACGTACAGAAGCTCACCGACGAGTACTGCGGCAGGATCGATACGCTGTTGGCCTCGAAGGAGAGGGAGGTGATGGCGATCTGACGGACCTGCTCGACCGGATCAGGATGGCCGGCCATCTACCGCGGCATGTGGCCGTCATCATGGACGGAAACGGCCGCTGGGCGGCCCTGCGAGACCTCCCGCGGGGCGTGGGCCACCTTGAGGGGATGAACGCGGTCCGAGAGGTTGTCGAGGGCTCGTGTGAGGCGGGTGTCGAGATCCTGACGCTCTACGCGTTCTCGACCGAGAACTGGCTCCGTCCCCCGGAAGAGATCGAGGCGCTCATGGGAGTCCTTCAGACCTTTGCCGAGAAGGAGCGGGAACGGCTGGCCCGCGCCGGTGTAGAGGTGAGGGTGCTTGGCGAGGTCGAGCGTCTTGACGAGCCTTCGCTCGAAGCCGTCCGGAGGATCGTGGAGACCACTCGCGGCGGCGAGCGCCTGCTGCTCAACCTGATGATCTCCTATGGAGCCCGCGAGGAGATCGTGGGGGCTGCGCGGGCACTGGCGGAGGCCGCTTGCGCCGGCCTGCTCGACCCCGGGTCGATCGACGAGGAGGCTTTCAGGGGCGCGCTCTTCACCGGGGGCATCCCGGACCCCGACCTGCTGGTCCGCACGTCCGGCGAACTCCGGATCAGCAACTTCATGCTCTGGCAGCTCGCGTACACCGAATTCCACGTTACGCCGGTCCTGTGGCCGGACTTCACGAGGGAAGACCTGTTCCGCGCGATTCTGGACTATCAGCGGCGCGAGCGCCGGTTCGGCAGGGTTACCGCCGGATGAGCGCCAGGCGGCGATCCCGGGGCATCTCGCGCGAGCTGCGCTCCAGACTGCTGGTCGTGGCCGTCATCGCGCCCGTGAGCATTGTGGCCATCTATCTGGGCGGCTGGTACTTCACCGCGCTGGTTGCGGTCGTCGCGGCCCTGACCGCCCTGGAGTTCTACGGTCTGGTGAGGGACAGGGCGGGGCGGCCCATCGCATGGCTGGGCGTACCCGCCGCGGTGCTGCTGGTGGCGATTGCCGCCCATGAGCCGAGCTTTCACGTCTGGGGCAACCGGGCGCTGTCGCTCCTGCTGCTGCTGGGGCTCCTCGCGGTCGCCATTTCCATCTTCGACCGCTCGACCAACCAGCCGCTGCTCTCCGCGACGGCGACCGTTTCCGGCGTGCTGTACACGGGCGGAACCCTGTCCTTCGCGCTCCTCCTTCGCTCCCTCCCGGAGATCCGCGGCGCGATGCCGGTGCGCCCGATCGAGGGTTTCATGCTGGTGATGCTGCCGGTGGCGGTCACGTCCCTGGCCGACACCGCCTCGTACTTCGTGGGCAAGCGCCTGGGCCGCAGACGGCTCGCGCCCAGGCTCAGCCCCGGCAAGACGGTCGAGGGGAGCATCGGTGGGCTGGCGGGTGCCGTGGTCACGGGGTACGCGGCCGGCCTGTTCCTCGACGGGGTCGGCACCCTGGTTCTGTCAGCGCCCGTGTGCGCCGGGATCGGACTCCTACTGGGGATTGCCGGGCAACTGGGCGATCTGTCCGAATCGCTGCTCAAGAGGGAAGCGGGCGTAAAGGACTCGGGAAGACTTCTGCCGGGACACGGCGGCTTCCTGGACCGCTTCGACTCGCTTCTGTTCACCATACCTCTGGCGTACGGACTGGTGCTGCTGGCGCAGGTTCTGGCGTGAAGCGCCTGGTCATCCTTGGCGCCACGGGCTCGGTGGGACGCTCGGCGCTGGCGGTGGTCCGACGCCACCCCGCTCGCTTCAAGGTGGTCGGATTGGCGGCCGGCCGCTCCGTTGCAGCGCTCGAGGCGCTCGCCGCGGAGTTCCGGCCGGGGCGCGTCGCCGTGTCCGATCCGGCCGCGCTGGATGGCCGCCCCGAGCTCAGGGCGGCGGGATGGCGGGCAGGGGCCGGCGGTGTGGCCGAGCTTGCCGCCATTCCGGACGCGGACATCGTGGTCAACGCGATCGTGGGAGCCGCCGGCCTCCAGCACACCATCGCCTCGCTGGAAGCGGGCAAGCGCTGCGCGCTGGCGAACAAGGAATCCCTGGTCGCCGCGGGCGAGATCGTCCTCGACGCCGCCCGTCGAGGCGGCGGGGAGCTCGTCCCGGTCGACAGCGAACACTCGGCAATCCTGCAGTGCATCGGCGAGGCGCGGCGCGAAGAGGTGCGCCGAATCATCCTGACGGCAAGCGGCGGCCCCTTCCGGGAGCTCGACCCCGCGATGCTGGAGCAGGTCGACGCCGCCATGGCACTCAAGCACCCCACCTGGGAGATGGGCGCCAAGATCACGGTCGACTCGGCGACGCTGGCCAACAAGGCGCTGGAGGTGATCGAGGCGCACTTCCTCTACCGCCTCCCCTACCACCGGATCGATGTCGTCGTCCATCCCACCTCGATCGTCCATTCATTCGTCGAGTTCGTCGACGGGTCGGTTCTGGCCCAGATGGGCGAGCCCAACATGGAACTGCCGATCCTCCACGCTCTCACCTGGCCGCGTCGTCCCCCGGATCGGGCGCTCTGCACATTCGATCCTCTCAGGTCGTCGCCCCTGACCTTCGAGCCCGTGGACACGGAACGCTTCCCGCTATTCGGCCTCGGCGTGGAGGCCGGCCGGGCCGGTGGGGCCGCGCCAGCGGTGTTCAACGCCGCCAACGAGGTGGCCGTGAAGGCGTTTCTGGAAGGAATGGTTAGTTTCCGGCGTATGGCGGGTGTCGTCGCCGGGGCGCTGGAGGTCCTCGGGGGCCGCACCGCCAACTCGCTGGATGAGATACTGGAAGTGGACGGCGCCGCCCGGCGGCACGCCGCTTCGTTGGTATAGGAGCCCGGATGCGGAGATTCGTCCGCCGGGCCGACAGGGGACGGACATGACGACACTACTGGCTACGGTCGTTCTTCTTGGAGTCCTGATCTTCGTGCACGAACTGGGACACTTCCTGGCGGCCAAGGCGGTCGGCATCGGGGTGGAGCGGTTCTCCATCGGGTTGGGACCGCGGGTCTGGGGGTACACCCGGGGGGAGACCGAGTACGTGCTCTCCGCCATACCGCTGGGTGGCTATGTGAAGATGCAGGGGATGGAGGACGAGGTGATGGAGCACCTGGAGGGGGGAGCCGCGGATGCTCCTCGGCGGCGCGATCAGCGCGATTTCGATGCCAAGCCCATCTGGGCGAGGGCCTTCGTGATCTCGGCGGGCGTGATCATGAACATGCTCTTCGCGGTGCTTTTGTATGGTGCCACGGCGGCCTTTTGGGGCTTCGACAACCTGCCGACGACCCGGGTGATGGCGGTCGCCGACAGTACGCTGCCCGCCGGCGCCGAGGCACTGGCCGAAATGCCGCGCGGGGCGGAGATCGTTCAGGTCGGCGAAATCGAGCCGACATCGTGGAATCAACTCCTGCAGTCATTCCTCGAAAGCCCGGCGGGACCTCTCGCCCTAGCAACCGCGTCTCCGTCCGCAAGATTCGAGATCACGATCCCCGAAGCCGCGGAGGACAGGCGCGCGCTGGCACGGTCGCTTGTCCCCTGGATCGAGCCGGTCGTCGGCGCGGTGGAACCGGGATCGCCCGCCGACCAGGCCTCGATCGAGAAGGGAGACCGCGTCACGAGTGTGGCCGGGGCGCCGGTCGCGAACTGGTCCGACCTCTTGCGAGAGATCGGGGCAAGGCCCGGCGAGCGCGTGGAGATCGGTCTTCTGCGGGACGGAGCGGCACTGGTCAGGGTAGCCGAGCTCGAATCCGTGGACGGCGAGGGTGGGGAGCGGGGAAGGCTGGGCATCACTCGCGAGACCGTTCGGGCCGGCCTCGGCGAGGCAGCCGTCATCGGCGTGAACCGGACCGTCTTCGACACGCGGCGCATCCTGGCATTCCTGCGGGATCTGGTGACGCTCAACGTCTCCCCCAGAGAGGTGGGCTCGCTGGGGACCATCGCCCAGGTGTCCGGTCAGGCCGCTGCCCAGGGCATGGCTACCTTCCTGAATTTCATGGCCCTGTTCAGCATCAACCTGGCCATCCTGAACATGCTGCCGATTCCCATACTTGACGGTGGCCACATGGTGTTTCTGGGGCTCGAACTGGTCCGCGGGCAGCGGCTGACCGTCAAGCAGCGGATCCGCTGGAGCCAGGTGGGACTGGTTGTCGTCGTGGCGATCATGGTTTGGGCTCTGGGGAACGACGTACTGCGCCTGCTGGGGCTGTAGGCGACGGGGAGCCGGCCAGCGGGGGCGCGCGGCGCCGCCAGCGTCCGGTGACGGGGCTCCGGGGCCGGCTCAGAAGAGGGACAGTTGCGCCGGGCGGTTGCGCTGGCGCAGTTCGGCCAGATCGACGAGGGGGGTGGGGCGATCGCTGGCCGCCACCAGCACCTGCCCCCCGTAGCCTTTCCTCCTGAGCGCCCGCTCCATCACGGATCTCGCCAGTGCGGGCGTGTTCGTCTCCTCGGACAGATGGGCCAAGACGACCACCGCGAGCCTGGGGCTCAACAGTTCGAGGGCGAGGTCGGCGGCGGCCCGGTTGGAGAGGTGGCCATGGCTCGAGGCGATCCGCGACTTGACGGCGGTGGGGTAGGCGGCGGCCCAGAGCATCTCGGCGTCGTGGTTCGACTCGATCACCAGGGCGTCGCACCCCCGCAGCGCGTGCTTCGCCTGTACACCGGGACGACCAAGGTCGGTCGCGATCCCCAGGCGAAGTCCGCTCTCGGGATCTCTGATGGCCACCGCCACCGGCTCCGCGGCATCGTGAACGGTGATGAACGGCTCGACATCGAGGTCGGCGACCGTGACGGGGTAGCCCGGACGGTACAGGTGGACGGTCTCGGTTCCCTTCAGCAGGCGGCTGCAGGCCTCCCGCGTCCCCGCGGTCATGTAGAGCGGCGTGCCGTGGCTGCGGGCGAACACCCCGGCGCCGCGGGTGTGGTCGCCGTGTTCATGGGTCAGAACGATCGCCGAGATCTGTTCGGCACTCCGGCCGACGGCCTCAAGCCGGGCGGAGAGCTCCCGGCCGCTGAAGCCCGCGTCGATCAGGATGCTGGTCGAGCCCGCGGCCACCATAGTCGCGTTGCCCCGGCTGCCGCTTCCCAGCACCGAGAAGCGCACCTAGGAGTCCGTGGACAAGGCCGCGCGAGCGCGAAGTGCCGCCGAATCGTGGAAGGCCCGGCGGTACAGCTCCCGCATCCCCGGCGTCAGCGACTCGCCCCTCCGCCGCATGACCACAGCCACCGTATCCAGGAATCGCTCGATCTCGTACTCGCCGGGCCCCCCGCCACTGCCCCACGAAAACGGCGGTACGGATTTCGGGGGCATCCGTCCGCCGAACAGGTTGGAGCCGGCCCCCACCACCGTGCCGGTATCGAGCAACGTACCGATTCCGGTGCGCACGTGGTCTCCCAGCAGGCACCCGGCCTTCGTGAGCCCGGTCTCGACGGTCTTCCCGCCGACCTGCGCGCGTATTGGACCGTAAGTGTTCTTCAGGTCCGAATTGCTGGTCATGGCACCGAGGTTGACCCAGCGGCCCACTATGGAATGTCCCAGGAAACCGTCGTGCGCCTTGTTCGCGTGGCCGAGCACCAGCGACGATTCGACCTCGCCGCGGACCCTGCATCCTGGCCCGATGCTGACGCCCGCCAGTTCGCCCCCCAGGATCGTGGACCCTGGCCCCACCCACACCGGCCCACAGAGCCGGCACGGCGCCCGCACCCGCGCGCCCGCCTCCACCCTGACGGGTCCGGCGGTCGTATCCAGAACGACGCCCGCCTCGACCACGGCGTCGGGTGCGACACTGATCACGCCATCGCCCACCCGGTGCGCTCCAGCGGGCAGCGCGGTTTCGGGGAAGCGCCCGCCGTCCCTGCGGAGTCGCTCCCGGTTCGCGGCCATCAGCTCCCATGTGCTGGCCAGCAGCCGGCCCCCGACGGCGACCCTCGGCCACGACTCCGGGAAGCGCGCCGTGGCGAAACCGGGCGGAATCGCCGTGTCGTGCGGCATCCGGACACCCACAACCGCCGCGCCCGCGGACAGCACGGCGGGACCCTCCGGCCATGCGGCGGGCGGCTCTTCCGCGACGAAGCGGCTTGACAGCACGAGTCGGTGCCCGTCGTCCGCAGGTTCCGCGGCGGCGAGGCAGGGCGGGGCGCCGGGTTCCTCGAATCCCCGGAGGGCATCGCCGGCGAGGTGCCCCTCGCACGGGATCCCGAACACCCGTTCGCACCTTGCCCTCAGAGTCTCGGTCCCGAACAGGAGTTCCCCGACGGGCCGGGTGAGCGCGAAGGGGTGCCAGGCACGTGCGACGGGATCGTCGAAGAGGAAGAATCGGTGCGGTGCGGCCATCAGCCGGAGCCGGCTCCCGACCTTTCGCGGGGATATAATATAGCCTTATGATCTTTATTGCGCAAGTACCGCTTCAACTCCGCCGAACGGGACCGAGGCATGACGAGCGTTTCCCGTTCCGTCCGGACGACGAGCAGGTCCCGCACCCCCAGCAGCACCACGCGCCCCGAGTCCGCGACGGCGATGTTGCCGCGGGCGTCGGCAAGGTGCACCTCCCCCTGCGACACGTTCCCGTCCTCGTCCGCCCGCCTGTGACGCGCGAAGGCCTCCCAGGTCCCCACGTCGTCCCACGCAAAGGTCGCGTCGAGGGATCCCACCCGGCCGCTGCGCTCCAGCACCCCCTCGTCCACCGACATCGGCTCGACCTCGCTGAAGAAGCCCGGGACATCGCCCCGCTCGAGCAGGGGGAACGCGCGCGCGATCCCGGGGGCGTGCGCCTCGATCTCGGCCAGGAAGGTGGCGGCCGGCCAGACGAAGATCCCGGAGTTCCAGCGATACCCTTCGCGGATGTACCGCACGGCGGTGGCCGTGTCCGGCTTCTCGGCGAACGCCTCGACGCGAAAGGCCCGGTGGCCGGGCGGCGCATCCAGGGAACGGCCGGGCCGCAGGTAGCCGTACCCCGTCTCGGGCCGGTCGGGCGGGACGGCGATCGTCATCAGCAGGTTTTCTCGCACGGCGATGGCCGCGGCGGCGCGCACCGCGTCCCGGAAGCCGGAGGCGGGGTCGATGACGTGGTCGGCGTGGAGCGAGACCATCACCGCGCCGGGGCCGGCCCGCTCCAGCTCCCAGGCCGCCCAAGCGAGAACCGGTCCGGTACCCCGGGGCCTGGGCTCCTCCAGGAAGGCGCTCGCCGGCAGGCCGGTCACCTCGCGGATTGGCGCCACAAGGCCTTCTCCGGCCAGGATCCGGGTCCGCTCCGGGAGCGCCAGTCCGGGCAGCCGCTCAAGGGTGTCGACGATCATCGGTCGCGCGGATCCGAGCGGAAGCAGCTGCTTGGGCCGGTCCGCTTTGCTCAGGGGCCAGAAGCGCTGGCCGGATCCCCCCGCCAGAATCGTGACCCACAAGGAGGGGCCGGAGACTCCGCTCATGGAGTCACTCTGGTCGTCCGTACAGACTCAAAATGTATGGTGAACATGACATCTTGTAATGTTTTCTTTACGTACTGGCCAGCCGGGCACGGCGGTCGAGTGTCGATGCATTGCCGACCGCAGGCAGCGGAGACTGCCTCCGGCAGGCGGCGGGAACCTAGCCGCGCGGGGGGCAGCGAGTCAAGAACGATGGAGGCGTTCCACGGTTGACGGAGGGTCGTTGCGCTCGGTAGAATTGACCATGAGAAACTCCGCAGTCCCCTCGGCCGGGAAGCCCGCCGCGGCATTCTTCGCCCGGCCGGCTTTCGCCAGCCTCTCCGCCACGGCGCTGGCACTGGCGCTTCTGGCCGCGTGCGGCGACGATCCGTTGGCCGTGCGCTGGGTGGAGAGTCCCGACACGGTGCGCCTCTACGCACTGTCCCGCAGCGAACCGAATCTGTATTCGGGCTTCGACTTCCACCCGCGGATGCCGGTCCAGATCGAGAGCCACTCGACGGGAGGCAACTTCGATCTGGCCGTCGACACCGCCGGCGGGGAGTTCGTTTGGCTTCCTCCGGGCGCGCTGGGAGTCACCTCCGCGGCCGGGATCGCGACGCTGGAGGGGGAGACCTTCGAATCGGCGGTGAGGGCGCCGGGAGACACCGCCCAGTACGCCACCAACGTGCCGGTTCCCGTAAGGACCCGCACCACCTATGTGATCCGCACCCGCGGGCACACCGGGCTGTTCGGCGTCAGCTGCAACTACTACGGCAAGTTGGAGCCGCTGGCCATCGACTTCGCGTCGGGCTGGGTCCTGTTCCAGTTCGACGTGAGCCCCGCCTGCAACAACCGGGATCTCATCCCGCCCGACTAGTGTCGGAGATACCCCCCCGGAAGCGACCGGCGAAGCGTCCCGGACGGGCGCCAGGTCGCTGATGATCGACATCGCTCTGGTGCGCCGCGATCCCGAACGGGTGATTGCGGGTCTCGAGAGGAGGGGACTCGAAAATGCGAGGGCGACGATCGACGCCGTGGCGGAGCGCGACCGGACCCGCCGGGATGCGCTTGCGCGGGTCAACGAGCTCAAGGCGCTCCGCAACCGGGCCTCGAAGGAGATCGGAGCCGTACGGCGCGAGGGAGGCGACGCGAGCGCGCAGATCGCCGTGATGCGCGAGGTGGGGGGCGAAATCGCCGGTCTGGACGCGGTCGTGGCCGAAACGGACCGCTGGCTGGCCGAGGCGCTGGCAGCCATCCCCAACCTTCCCCACGACTCCGTCCCCAAAGGCGGAGTGCAGGCCAACCGGGTCGTGCGCCAGTGGGGATCGCCGCCGGACCTTCCCTGCGCCCCGCGCCCCCACTGGGAGCTCGGGGAATCGCTAGGGATTCTGGATCTGGCCGCCGCGGCGAAGGTGTCGGGGTCGGGATTCACGGTGCTGCGCGGACGTGGCGCCGCGCTTCAGCGGGGGCTGATCAACTGGATGATCGGACTGCACACCGCCGGGCACGGGTACGAGGAGGTGCGGGTCCCCTACCTGGTCACGGCCCCGACCATGACCGGCACCGGGCAGCTGCCCAGGTTCGCCGAGGAATCCTACGTGACGGAGCCGGACGGCCTCTGGCTGATTCCGACAGCCGAAGTGCCGGTCACCAATCTGCACCGCGAGGAGATACTGAGCGGGACCGACCTGCCGCTGAAGTACGTTGCCTACTCTCCGTGCTTCCGAAGAGAGGCGGGGGCCGCCGGCCGGGACACCCGGGGCATGCTGCGGGTGCACCAGTTCGACAAGGTCGAGCTTGTGCGCTTCGAGCGCCCGGAGGCCAGCGCGGCCGCCCTGGAGGAGCTGACCGCCGAGGCGGCGCGCATCCTGGAGCTGCTGGGGCTGCACTACAGGGTGGTCCTGCTGGCCGCCGGGGATCTCGGATTCTCCTCCGCGCTGACTTACGACCTCGAGGTATGGGCACCGGGCGTCGGGAAGTGGCTGGAGGTTTCGAGCTGCTCCAACTTCCGCGACTTTCAGGCGCGGCGGGCCCGAATCCGGTACCGGCCGGAGCGGGGTGCGCCGGCCGGGTTCCTGCACACGCTGAACGGTTCGGGGCTGGCGCTGCCGCGACTCATGGTGGCCCTTCTGGAGACGTATCAGCTGGAAGACGGATCGGTGCGGCTCCCGGAGGTGCTCGGTCCCGTGCTCGGCTTCAACGGCATTGCGCCCGCGGATTGAGCCTGCTTCGCGGGCCGGATCCGGGTTTGACGGTCGCGGATTGACGGTTCGCGAAGGTTCTCCTCCACACGCGGAGGAGGGGCGATGAACAGAGAAAAGGGAAGGCGCAACCCGACGGCGTCGCGGACGTGGCCCACCGCGCTCGCCATGGTTTTCGTCGCACTGCTGGTCTGGTACATGGTCTACACGGTCGCGATCGTGCGCTCCCGCGACGCCGACGTGGAGATCACCGCGCGAATCTACGCGGCCGTGCAGGAGGGGCTTGCGAGCCGGGAAGCCGGCGCCGAGCTGGCCGCGCTCCATGATCTGCAGGAGCTTCTGGTCGATCTCGGTGTGCCACTGGTGGTCACTTCGGGCGACGACGGCCGCTACATCGCCTCCGTCAACCTGCCGTTCGCGATCGCCGACCCCCCGACGCCGCAGGACACGGTGCGCATCCTCCGCTATACCTCGGAGCAGCTGGACACCCGCAACGAGCCCGTGGTGGGGAGTGCGGCGCTCGTGCACTACGGGATCACGCCCGAGGACGCCAGGCTGCGGTGGATTCCCATCCTCTGGGGGACGGGCATGCTGCTCACGGTGCTGCTTGCGGTGTCGGTCTTCCGGTATCAGCGCCGCACGGAGGCGGAGCAGGCCTGGACGGCGATGGCGAGGGAGCTTGCGCACCAGCTGGGCACGCCCATCAGCTCGCTGCAGGGTTGGGTGGAACTGCTGGGGATGACTCCCGACCAGCGACCGGAGCGGATGGACCAGGCCGAGGTCGCGACCGCCATCGGCGACGACCTGGTTCGGCTCGAGAGGGTCAGCCGGCGGTTCGAGCTGATCGGACGGGATCCGGCGCTGCGGCGGGTGTCGCTCAAGCACGTCGTGGACGAACTGCGCTCGTACATGGAGGTCCGGCTGCCGCGGCTGGGTCCGGGTGTGGCGCTGCATGTCGACGTGCCGGACGACCTGCCGGACGTCCAGGGCCATGAAGTGCTGCTGACCTGGGCCCTCGAGAATGTCGTCAAGAACGCGCTCGACGCGATGGCGGGGACCGGCGGATCGATCACCATCTCGGCCCGGGTCCCCGACTCCCGCTGGGTCCTGCTGAGGATCCGGGACACCGGGCCCGGCGTGCCCTTCGAAATCCGCGACCGTCTCTTCGATCCCGGGGTGACGACCAAGTCGGGCGGCTGGGGGGTCGGTCTTACCCTGACCCGCCGCATCATCGAAGTGGTCCATCGGGGCCGCATCGAACTCCTCGACCGTGGTGAGCGCGGTGTTACATTCCAGGCCCGTCTCCCGCAGCAGTCCGTGGACAAGCCCGCGCGAGCACCGAGAGCGGCGAGGCGCCGCGTTGGCGAGGCGCCTTGAGAGGCGAATGCATCGCCGCTCGAATCCCGCGGGGGTCTTGTGCACGGGCCGCCGGGCCGCCGAGTCGTGAGCCGGTGTGGGGACCGGTCCCGCGGGCGGGCGGCCCGCAGCGGCTCCGGGCATCAACAGCGTCCTCCTTCGGCCAATCCGGTGCAGCGCATACAGTCGCTCCTCGAATCCCTCAACCCTGAGCAGCGCGACGCCGTCGAGCACTTCGAGGGCCCCTGTCTCGTTCTCGCGGGCGCCGGGTCCGGCAAGACCCGGGTGCTGACCACGCGCGTGTGCCGGCTCATCGGCGAGCACGGCGTGCCCCCCGGCCGGATCATGGCGGTCACTTTCACCAACAAGGCGGCCGGCGAGATGCGCGAACGGGTGGCGGCGATGCTGGGGGGGGAGCCCAAGGGCATCTGGATGGGGACATTCCATGCGCTCGGTGCCCGCCTGCTGCGGCGCCACGCCCCCGAACTGGGCTGGACCCGGGGCTTCGCGATCCGCGACGCGGAACAGTCGCTCCGGGAAATCAAGAGAGCGCAGACCGCAGCCGAGGTGAGCCCGAAGCGCTGGCAGCCCAAGGCCATTCGCAGCTGCATTTCCGACGCAAAGAACCAGCTGGTGGGGCCGGAGGCGTTTGCGCAGGCCCACGGCGACAGCGCCGATCTGCTGATCAGGCAGGCCGCGCGCGTCTATCCGGTCTACCGGCAGATGCTGCGCGACCAGGATGCCATGGACTTCGACGACCTGCTGATGCTGCCGGTGCGGCTCCTCGAAGACAGCGAACGACTGCGGCAGCACTACCGCGGGAGATTCGCGTTTCTGCTGGTCGACGAGTATCAGGACACCAACCGTGCGCAGTTCAGATTCCTGGAGCTGCTGGCGCGAGAGCACCGCAACCTCATGGTGGTCGGCGACGACGATCAGAGCATCTACGGCTGGCGCGGCGCCGACATCCGCAACATCCTCGACTTCGAGCGCAGCTTCCCGGGCGCTCACGTGGTGCGTCTGGAGCAGAACTACCGGTCGACGCGGGTGATCCTGGACGCGGCCAACGCGGTCATCTCGCTTAATGTCCACCGCAAGGAGAAACGGCTCCGCACCGAAATCGCGGGCGGCGAGCCCGTGACCGGCGTCGAGGCGGGCAACGAGACCGACGAGGCGCGCTGGATCGTCGAGGAGATCGAGCGGCGGATGCTCTCCGAACCGGATCTGGACTACCGCGGCTTCGCGGTGCTCTACCGCACGAACGCGCAGGCCCGCGCCCTGGAGGACCGCTTCTGGCGGCGCGGTCTCCCGTACCAGATCGTCGGCGGGGTGCGTTTCTACGAACGCAGGGAGATCCAGGACGTGCTGGCCTACCTGCGCCTGATCGCGAACCCGCGCGACATCGACGCCTTCGAACGCGTGGTCAACTACCCGCGCCGGGGGGTGGGCAGCGTGTCGCTGAAACGGCTGTACAGCTTCGCGCTGGAGGAGGGGACCGGGCCGCTGGAGGCCGCGGAGAGGGCAGGGGAGGTGCCCGAGCTGAACCGGACGGCGCGCAACGGGCTTCTCGGTCTGGCGGCGCTGGTCCGCCGGTACTCGGTTCTCGCGGCGACGCAGACCGTTGGCGAGGTGCTGGAGGCGCTCATCGGGGAGCTGGAACTGACCCGGCTGTTGCGCGAGGAGGGCCCGGAGGGGGACGACCGGGCCGAGAACGTCCGGGAGCTCGTCGCGGCAGCCAGCCAGTTCGAATCCGAGTCGCTGCCGGATCTGGAGGACGACGAACGCGACGCCTTCACCGATCTCGGACTCTTCCTGCAGCACGTGGCGCTGGTCGCCGACATCGACCGTCACGACCCGGGAGCCGACGCCGTGACCCTCATGACCCTGCACAGCTCCAAGGGACTGGAGTTCCCGGTCGTCTTCATCAGCGGCCTGGAGGAGGGGCTCTTCCCGCTCGCCCGCGCGTACGACGAGGAGCACCTCCTCGAGGAGGAGCGGCGGCTCTTCTACGTGGGACTGACGCGCGCGCGGCGGAAGGTGTACCTCAGCTGGGCGCGTTCACGCCGCAGGGCGGGCGACGTCTCCTGGTCCGGTCCGTCGTCCTTCCTGGACGCTCTTCGGGGGGACATGGAGGTGCGGACCACCGGCCGTACCGGGGGGGCGCGGTGGGTGGGCGCTCGCGAACGCAGGACGCGGCGGGGTGCTGCCACCCGGGACGAGCCCGACTTCAACCAGGACCGGCCCAGCTACATGAAGGGGGAGCGGGTCGTGCACCAGACGTTCGGTTCGGGGACGATCGTTGAGCTGTCGGGATTCGGGCCCGGCCTCAAGGTCACCGTGGACTTCGAGGAGGTGGGGCGGAAGAAGCTGGTGGTCCGCTACGCGGGGCTGGAGAAGGACTACTTCTGAGCGGGGCGGACGGTCCCGCGCAAAAGTCTCGGTGCGACGCGGGTATCATCCACGGGACCGCTGATCCGGAAGCGGTCCGGCCGTCCGGCGCGCCCCGCGACGCTACTCCGTGCCGGAAACGGCCCGCTCGGGATCGCCATCTCCTTCAGCAACCTCCGCCGCAGGCCGCTCTTCCGCGTCCGGGGCCCGCCCGGAACCCGACAACGGCCACCGCAGGCTCCCCAGTCCCGCCCGCAGCGAGCGCAGTCTGGACGCCCCCTCCAGAACCGCGTCCTCGGCTTCGGACTGCGCCAGGTCGAGCAGTGCCACGAGGTCCTTCAGCCGGTGCTGCAGCTCGCCCGAGGCGTCCGCAATGCCGTTGGCCAGTCCCGTGAATGCCTTGTTCACCCGGTCGATGTCGGCGCGGGCGACCTCGGTGATGTGTTCCAGGTTGCGTGCGGCCGCGTTGGCGTGTTCGACCAGGGGCCGCGAGCGCTCCTCGGCGGACGACAAGAAGCGGGCGCAGGCGCTCGACACCCGCCGCATTTCCACAAGCAGGAAGAGAAGGACGACCAGCACACCGGCGAACGCAAGCGCGACCAGGACGGCCGCCCAGCCCGGAACGAGGGTCAGGCTGTCGCTTGCGAGCGTAAGGACCGTCGTGTCCTGAAGTGCCGGCGGGTCGGTGAACGGCATGTCGCAGGTTTCGCGTTGAAAGCGGTGATTCCGGATGGGATTCGAATATGGGACTTCAGCCCGGCGCGATCCAGCGGTAGCTTTCGGTCATGCCAACATTGATCGTGACCGGCGGCCACGAACTGTCGGGCACGATCCGGCCCGCCGGCAACAAGAACGCGGCGCTTCCCGCGCTCGCCGCGACCCTCATGTCGGCCGAACCCGTCACGCTGCGCAACGTGCCCCGCATCCGTGACGTACACACCCTTCTCGAGATCATGGAGTCGCTGGGGGCCCGCGCGACCTGGACCGGTCCGGGCACTGTGGTGGTGGATGCGCGGGACGTGAACGAGGGCAACCTCGACCCGGCCCTCTCGGAGCGCATCCGCGCGTCGATCCTCCTGGCCGGGCCTCTTCTCGCGCGCTTCGGATCGCTGTCGCTGCCGCCGCCCGGAGGAGACGTCATCGGGCGCCGCCGGCTGGACTCGCACATCCTGGCCTTCCGGGCCCTCGGAGCCAGGGTCGGCTTTTCGCGCGGCCTCGAGATCGACGCGCGGTCGCTGACCGGCGCGAACATGTTCCTCGACGAGCCGTCGGTCACCGCGACCGAGAACGCGGTGATGGCCGCCTCCATGGCCGCCGGCGACACCACCATCCGCAACGCCGCATGCGAGCCGCACGTCCAGGACCTGTGCCACCTCCTCAACGCGATGGGGGCCCGGATCAGCGGCATCGGCGGCTCCACGCTGGTCATCGAAGGGGTTTCCTCGCTCGGCGGCGCCGACTACGAGATCGGGGCCGACCACATCGAGACGGGCTCGTTCATCGGCCTCGCCGTGCTGACCCGAAGCCGGCTCGTCATCGAGCGCGCCCCGGTCGAACACCTCGACTCGATCCTGATCGGGTTTCGCCGCCTTGGCGTGGACTGCCGCATCGACGGGAGGGACCTGATCGTGGACGGCCGCGCGGAGCCTCACGTCCAGATGGACGCCTTCGGGCACCTGCCCAAGGTGGACGACGGCCCCTGGCCTGCGTTCCCGGCGGATCTGACGTCCATCGCGGTGGTCACCGCAACCCGCGCCCGGGGTTCGGTCCTCGTGCACGAGAAGATGTTCGAGTCACGGATGTTCTTCACCGACAAACTGGTGTCCATGGGCGCTCGGATCATTCTCTGCGATCCCCACAGGGTCGTGGTCGTGGGGCCGTCCGAGCTGCACGGGGCCCGGGTGGAGAGTCCGGATATTCGGGCGGGTATGGCGATCCTTATCGCGGCACTCGGGGCGAAGGGCGAGAGCCGGATTCGCAACGCCGCGCAGATCGAAAGGGGATATGAGAGGATCGACGAACGACTTGCCGCGCTGGGGGCGCAGATCGAGCGGATCGATTGACCGCCGGCGGAGCCCGCCGCTATATTGAGGGTGTGGCCGGGGCCGCCGCGGTGGCCTTTTTCGAGTGGGGGATGGCGTCCCCCGCTTTTTTTGTCGGTAGCCGCCAGGGGGTGGACGTGAAAACAGACCGGACGGGACTCCAGGAGGGGTTCGCAGAGCAGTTGGCTCATCTCGGCTACGAGATCGTTCAGTTGCAGTGGGCGGGAAACGCCCAGCGGCCGGTCGTCCGCCTGCGCGTGGAACACGAGCCTCCGAACCGTCCCGTGTCGCTTGACGATTGCGCGCGGGTCAGTCGCCGGCTGGAGGCATGGATCGACGAGGGAGCCCGTCTGCCCGAGCGGTACGTGCTCGAGGTCTCGTCGCCGGGCATGGACCGCCCCCTGACGCGTGACAGGGACTTCCAGCGCTTCCGGGGGCGGAGGGTGGCGGTGCGGGGAACGCAGGTGCTGTGCGGGCGGGCGTCGCGGCTGGAAGGCGAGCTGCTCGGCCTGGCGGGGGGCGGGGACGGATCCGCAATCCGGCTCCGGTTGAACGAGGGCGACGAGGTCGAGGTGCCCCGCACGGCTGTGCGGGACGTTCGGCTCGAACAGGACTGGAGCCAGGTGATTCGATGAATACCGGTTTGATCATCGCAGCCTTCAAGGACATCGCGAAGAGCAAGAGCCTCGAGCCGGACGAGGTCAACGCGCTCATCCAGGACGGGATCCATGCGGGCCTGGCGCGCATCTACGGCCCCAACGTCGACGCCGAGATCACAATTGACGACCTCGCGGGCGATATCGACATGGTGGTGCTCAAGCGCGTGGTCGACGAGGTAGAGGATGCTTCGGCCGAGGTCTCGGTCGAGGAGGCGCGCTGGGACGACCCCACCTACGAGGTCGGCGACGTGATGGAGATTCCCGTGGACTTCTCGGAGTTCGGGCGCAACGCGGTGATGGCGGCGAAGCAGCGGATCGTGCAGCTGGTGCGGGAAGGGGAGCGGCAGAGGATCAGGGACGAGTATTCCGACCGGATCGGTGAAATGCTCTCCGGCGAGGTGCAGCAGATCGAGCGGGGCAAGCTTGTGCTGATCCTGAACCGGTCGCGCGAAGCCGAGGCGATCATCCCCTGGAAGGAACAGAATCCGCGCGAGCGCTTCCGGCAGGGGGAGTCCATCCGCTGCGTGCTGAAGAAGGTGGAGGAGACGCCGAAGGGCCCCAGGCTCATATTCTCCCGTGCCGATCCGCTCTTCGTGGCCGCGCTCTTCAAGCTCGAGGTGCCGGAGATCTACCAGGGCATCGTCCAGATCAAGGAACTGACGCGGGAGGTGGGAGGCCGCACGAAGATCGCGGTGCATTCCAGGGACGATTCCATCGACCCCGTGGGCGCGTGTGTGGGTCTGAAGGGCTCGCGGGTCCAGGCCGTGGTGTCCGAACTGGGTGGGGAACGGATCGACATCGTGCCCTGGCACCCCGACCCCGAGATCTTCGCCCGCTGGGCGCTGGCCCCGGCGCGCGTCGCCAAGGTCATGTCCGACGCCGCGCGCCAGGTGATCACGGCCATCGTGGATGAAGACCAGTTGTCGCTGGCGATCGGCCGGAACGGACAGAATGTGCGCCTCGCATCCCAGCTCATCGGTTGGCAGATCGATCTCTACGGCTCGCGCGAATGGCTGGAACGCGGAGAGGACATGGCGGTCTTCGTGGAGGGAGACGGCGACGGGTACGAAACGGCCGACTTCCCCCTGAGCGAACTATCGCTCGAGGCCGATATCCTGGCTGCGCTCGCAGCTTCCGGATACGACAGTTTTCTCGACATCATCGACCTCGACAGGACTGACTTTCTGGCTGTTGAAGGGGTCACGGAAACGGCCGCCGCCCAGCTGCTTGCCCTGATCGAGGACCTCACCGTGCCGGATTCGGACGGGGGCGAGGCCGGCGCAGCCGAGGCTGGAGGTGGCGACGCCTGATGAAGGTTCGTGATCTCGCCGCCGACCTGAAGGTCAAGCCGGACATTCTCGTTCGGTTTCTGAGGAAGGGGGGCGTGCGCGTGGGGCATCCGGACGCACCGATCAGGGATTCGGATGTGGCCAGGATCAGGATGCGCCTGGAGCGCGAGCGAAGGGCGGGCAAGGGGGCCCCGGCCGATGTCATGCGGGCCGAACTCAAGGGAGACAAGCCTGTCAGCCGCCGCCGGCGTGTTCGCCGGCGCAGAGCACCGGTCGCCCCGGCTGGCGATGTCGACACTCCTTCGGATGCGGGGGCGGAGCCGACCGGACTCCCCATCGGCGAGGCCGCCGCACCCGTTGCCGCCGAGGGCGTGGCCGCAACTGCCGCCGCCGTCGGGGACGGTCCGGCCACGGCGGCGGGGGAGGCTCCCGGTGTTGCCGCTGCCGACACGGCCACGGCCCCTTCCGCCGACTCCGGCGAGCCCGGATCCCCGGTCGCCGAAGGCGCCGCCGCCAAAGCCGATTCGGCGCCGCCCGGCCCCGACGGAGTTGCGGTGGAACCCACGGCCGGGGCGCCGGTGTCGGTGGAACCGTCACCCGGTTTGGAGGAGCCTGCGGGGCCCGCCGGGGCCGAGGAGGGTGCCGCAGCGGATCAGCCGTTCACCGATCCCGCGATGGGGATCGTGCCGCCCGCGGCCGCCCCCCCCGGGGAGCGCGCACCGATTCCGGCCGGGGACGCACCGCCGCCTTCCGCGCCGCCCACCGCCGCCAGGGCCGGTCTTCCTCCGCCCCCGTCGGTTCGCCAGGGGCTGGGCGACCCCGGTGCCGGGGTCCGTTCCAGGCCGGAACCCGCCGCCAGCGCCGGGCCCGGTGGGAAGGTCCGCATCCAGGCCGAGGGGTATACATCGGACGGACGCAGAAAGAGGGACCGCAGGAAGGGCCGCCGCCGCCGAGGGGCGAACCGTGATCTGGCCAGGGAGAACATCCAGCGGGTCATGGCCGAGATCAAGAGCGGGGGCAGGAAGCGCCGCAAGGGCAAGGCGACGGTGGCCGCCGCCAAGGAGGAGAAAGTGGCCGCCAAGGAGGAGGCCGCCCGCAAGGTTGCCGCGGAGGCGCGCAGGGTCCGTGTCAACGAATTCCTGACGGTGGCCGAGTTGGCGGAACTGGTCGACGTTAGCGCGACCGAGATCATCGGCACCGCCTTCAGGGACATGGGGCTGCCGCTGACCATCAATCAGCGGCTCGACTTCGACCAGATCGAGCTCCTGCTGGAGGGATTCGGGTTCACCGCCGTCCGCGAGGCCGACTACCTCCCGGCCGCCGAAGCCGTGGAGGAGGACGACCCCAAGGACCTGCGCCCCCGTCCGCCGGTGGTCACGGTGATGGGCCATGTGGACCACGGCAAGACGAAGCTTCTCGACTGGATTCGCAACACGAACGTTGTCGCGGGAGAGGCCGGGGGGATCACCCAGCATATCGGGGCCTACCACCTGGAGCTCGACGACGGTCGAACGCTCTCGTTCCTGGACACGCCGGGCCACGCCGCCTTCACCGCGATGCGCGCCCGGGGAGCGGACGTCACCGACCTCGTGATCCTCGTGGTCGCGGCCGACGACGCGGTGATGCCCCAGACCGTCGAAGCCGTGAGCCATGCTCGCAACGCCGGCGTGCCGATGGTCGTTGCCATCAACAAGATCGACCTGCCCACCGCCGATCCCGGCAAAGTCAAACAGGACCTCCTGCGACACCAGGTCACGGTCGAGGACTTCGGCGGCGACACGCTGGTCGCCGAGGTGTCGGCGAAGACCGGCCAGGGCATGGACGACCTCCTCGACAAGGTTCTGCTTCAGGCCGAACTCCTCGAACTCAAGTCCAACCCCTTCCGCGACGCGACGGGGGCCGTGGTCGAGGCGGAGCTGGACATTGGCAAGGGGCCGGTGGCGACCATCCTCGTCCAGAGCGGCACGCTCAAGGTGGGAGACAACTATGTCGTCGGCCTTCACAGTGGCCGGGTCCGGGCGCTTCTCGACGAACGCGGCCAGAGCGTCGACGAGGTGGGCCCGGGCATTCCCGTGCAGATCCTCGGAACGGCGGGCGTGCCCCAGGCGGGCGATGTCCTGCAGGTCATGGATGCCGACCAGGCGGTCTCCATCGCGGGCAACCGGCAGCGGCTCGACCGCGAGAAGCAGCTCAGGATCAAGGAGCGGGGCATCAAGCTGGGCGACTTCAGCCAGCTCCTCGCCGCCGGCGAGGCCAGTTCTCTTCGCCTGGTCGTCAAGGGCGACGTGGATGGGTCGGTGCAGGCGTTGTGTGATGCCATGGAGCAGCTTTCCACCTCGGAGGTGCAGGTCGAGATCATCCACCGGGGAGTCGGGGCGGTGAACGAGTCCGACGTAATGCTGGCGCTCACCGCCGGCGCGGTCGTCATGGGCTTCCGTGTGCGTCCCGACGGCGGGGCGCGCCAGGCCGCCTCGCGGGAGGGGATCGAGATCCAGACCTACGACATCATCTATGAGGCCGTCGACAACGTGCGGGCCGCCCTGGAGGGACTCCTGGCGCCGGAACGGAAAGAGCGAGTGGTCGGGGCGGCCGAGGTTCGCGTGGTCTTCAAGATCCGTGGCGTCGGTACGATCGCCGGGAGCTACGTCGTGGACGGCTCGATCCGCAGGGGCGCGCTGGCGCGCGTGATCCGCGACGGTGTGGTTGTCTACGACGGCGAGATCGGTTCGCTCAAGCGTTTCAAGGACGATGCCCGCGAGGTGAAGGAGGGGTACGAATGCGGCATCGGCATCGCCAACTTCAACGACGTCAAGACGGACGACATCATCGAGACCTACGATGTCGAGGAAGTTGCGCGAACGCTCGCGGAAGCCGAGGCGGTCTGACGGCGTCCCGGGCCTTGAGACTGGCGGGCCGGCAATGGTCGTGACGCTTGCCACCTGGGAGCTGGCGCTGCCCGGCTCCGGCTCGCTCAAGGACAAGCGTTCCGTGCTCAGGTCGCTGAAGGACCGTCTTTCGCGCAAGAACGTGTCGGTCGCCGAGTCCGGATTGCAGGATCACCGCGGCCGGGCCCGCATCTCGGTCGTCTTCCTGGCGGCCCACTCCGCCCAGGCCGACTCGATCCTGGCTTCTGTCGACCGCATGGTCGCCAGCGCGCGCGGCGCGGTGGTGATTGCCAACAGCAGTGAGCGGCTCTGATGTCGCGGCATCGCCGTTCCCGTCTGGGCGAGCAGCTGCGCCGGGAGTTGTCGCTCAAGATCGACGGTCTGGTGCGCGACCCGGGACTGGGACCCGTCACGGTTACCGGGGTGGACGTAACCGCCGACCTGTGGCTGGCGCGCGTATTCGTCGAGGCGCACGGTTCCGCCGAGGAGCAAGCCGAGTCCATGGCGGCACTCCGGCGCGCAGCCCCGTTTCTCCGGTCAGTGATCGGCCGCGAGCTGCACATCAGACGGATGCCCGAGCTGCGCTTCCTCAGGGACGAGTCGATCGAGGCGGGGCAGCGCATCGAGTCGATTCTGAGGGAAGTCCTTCCCGGAGACGGGGCCGGTCAGGGTGGCGATACCGAGGCTGGCCCGGGGGACGGGGACCGTTGAGCGGGCGCGCGGAACTCATGGGGTTCCTGCTGGTCGACAAGCCGGCCGGAGTGACGTCGCACGATGTGGTGGCCGCCGCGCGCCGCGCCTTCGCGATCAGGAAGATCGGTCACGCGGGAACGCTCGATCCCTTCGCGACCGGCCTGTTGGTGCTGGGGATCGGACGTGCAACGCGGCTGCTGGACTACCTGGTGGGCCTGGACAAGGAGTACGAAGGCACCGCACGCCTTGGCGTCGCCACCGACTCGCTCGACCCCGAGGGTGCGTGCGTCGCGCGTGACGACCGCTGGCGCGGGATCCCGGCCGACCGAATCCGTTCCGTGGCCGCCTCGATGGAGGGACCCATCCTGCAGACCCCTCCGCAGTACTCGGCGGTGAAGGTGCGCGGCGTCCCGGCGCATCGCCGGACCCGGCGCGGGGAGAGCGTGGAGCTCGCGCCCCGCGAGGTGCGTGTGCGCCGTTTCGAGGTGCTCGCCACCGACCTTCCCGAGGTGCGCTTTTTCGTGGCCTGCTCCAGCGGCACCTACGTGCGCAGCCTCGCGGCCGAACTGGGCGAACGTCTCGGCACGTGCTGCCACCTCACGGCACTGCGCCGAACCCGGGTCGGCTCCTTCCATCTTCGCGACGCGGCTCCGGTTGCCTCCGTGCACGCGGGAGAATTGCCGGCCCATGCCTGGGTGGAGCCGCGAACGGCGCTCTCCCACCTCGGCACGGTGGAGGTCCACCCCGAGGAGGCGCTGCTTCTCGCCCAGGGCCGGCGGATACCGGCTGGGGAGACCGGCGCGGACCGGGCGCCCTCCTCCGGCCCGGTGGCGTTCATCCTCCCGGGAGGCCCGCTCGTCGCCGTGGGACGTATTCGCAACGGCTTGATCGAGCCGGGCAAGGTGTTCCTGCGTGTCTGAGCACGCACCGGGCCCGACCGTCTTCCATGCGGGTCCGTCTGGACTGCCGCGCGACCATCGCCCCGTGATCGTCACGGTCGGCACTTTCGACGGGGTGCATCTGGGCCACTGGAGGGTGTTGGAGGAGATCGGAGCCCGGGCGGCAGCCGTCGATGGACGAAGCGTCCTGGTCACCTTCGACCCGCATCCGCTGCGCATCGTCCGTCCGGCGGCGGCCCCGCCCCTCCTGACGACGCCTGACGAAAAGAAGACCGTGCTCGCCGAGAGCCGCCTGGACTACGTCGTTTTCGTGGCTTTCACCCCCGAGCTGAGGGAGTATTCGCCGCGCCGGTTCGTGACCGAGCTGCTCCTGTCGAGGCTGGGCATGAGCGAACTGGTGATCGGCTACGATCACGGCTTCGGCAAGGGAAGATCCGGGGACGTGGACACGTTGCGCGTCATCGCCGCGGAGTGCGGATTCGCGCTGGACGTGGTGAACGCCGTGTACGCGGATGATGCGGCGATCTCCTCGACCTCGATCCGACAGGCGCTGCAGGAGGGGCGGCTTGCCGATGCCAACCGCGGTCTGGGCCGGCCCTATCCCCTCACGGGTATCGTCGTGCGCGGCGATGGCCGTGGCCGCGAACTGGGGTTCCCCACCGCCAATATCCGTGTCTCCGGTGTGGACAAGCTGGTTCCCGCCGCGGGGATATACGCGTGCCATGCCTCGGTCACCGGATCCCGGTACCTGGGGGCACTCCACATCGGCCCCAGGCCCAGCTTTCCCGGGGCCGATCCGACCGTCGAGGTCTTCCTGCTGGACTTCGAGGGCGGACTCTACGGGCACGAGATCCGGCTGGAGCTGGTCGAGTACCTGCGGCCGGTAGCCACCTTCGGCACGGTGCGGTCCCTTCAGGAACAGATTCGGGCGGACGTGAGGCGGACCCGGGCAATCCTCGGCGGATGACGGACCCGGGTTCGGGGCTGGTTCCCGACACGAGTTCCCGACACGAGTCTTGTATTCCGTGCAAAGGCCGCTACTTTTAACGGCTGTGTGTCGTTTGGCGGTGTGAAGATGACGAGCATACGGGAACAGTGATGGGTATCGACAAACAAGAGATCGTCAGGAAGTATCAGCCCCACGAGAACGGAAGTGGGAGCACCCAGGTCCAGATCGCCATACTTACCGCGAGGATCAACCACCTCCGTGGTCACTTCGATGCCCACAAGCACGACCATCACGGTCGCCGCGGCCTCCTGAAGATGGTGGGCCGCAGACGGCGGCTCCTCGAGTACCTGAAGCGAAGAGACGTGGACGGGTACAGGGAATTGATCAAGGACCTCGGACTGCGCCATTGACGGACGCGAGCGAAGACGGCCTCCCGGCCGTGACTCTTCCGTAGTGCCGCAGACCACCCCCGCCGCGGGACATCAGCGGCAGTATCGGAAGAGAAGATGACAGAAAGAATCGAACGTGAATTCGCCGGCAGGCGTCTGGTCCTCGAAACGGGCCGGATGGCGCGCCTCGCGCATGGCGCCTGCCTGGTACAGTACGGTGACACCGTAGTCCTCGTGACCGCGACGGTCCAGGACAAGCAGACCCACCTCCCGTTCTTCCCCCTCACCGTGGAATACCGGGAGAAATCCTACGCGGCCGGCAAGATCCCCGGCGGCTTCTTCAAGCGGGAGGGCGCGCCCCAGGAGAAGGAGGTACTCTCCGCGAGGCTCGCCGACCGGACCCTCCGTCCCCTGTTTCCCGATGGCTTCTACAATGAGACCCAGGTGCACGCCCAGGTCCTCAGCGCCGACCAGGAGAACGACGCGGACGTCTTGACGCTGATCGGTGCCTCGGTCGCGCTCAATACCTCCGTGATCCCCTTCCGGACCCCGGTCGCGTCGGTCCGGATCGGCCGCATTCAGGGCAACTGGGTGGTCAACCCGACCTTCACGCAGCTGGAGTACGCCGATGTCGACATCGTGGTCGGCGGGACGGCCAAGGCGATCGTCATGGTCGAGGGCGGCGCGATGCAGGTCCCCGAAGAGGAGATCCTCGAGGGCCTGGTGATCGCCCACGAGGCGATCCGGGAGCTGATCGACATCCAGGAGGTGCTGATCGCGCCGCGCCGCAAACCCGAGATGCCGTGGGAGCCGCGGGAGGCTCCGGCGGAGGTGAGGGGCCGGGTGGAGGAGCTTGCGGGCGACCGGGTCGCCGAGGCGCTCCGGATTGCGGACAAGCAGGAGCGGCAGGCCGCAATGGCCGCGATCTCCGCCGACATCGGCGACACGCTGCAGAGCGAGGATCCCGACGGGGAGGCCACCGACAGCCACATCACGGACGTGATCCGGTCGATCGAGAAGAAGTGCATGCGGGCTCGCATTCTGGACGACGGCGTCCGCGCCGACGGGCGTGCGATGGACGATGTCCGCGCCATCGACTGCGAGACGGGCGTGCTGCCCAGGACGCACGGCTCCGCGCTCTTCACCCGCGGCCAGACCCAGTCCCTGGGCGTGGTGACGCTGGGAACATCCCGGGACGAGCAGCGGATCGACTCGATCGACTCCGCCGAGCAGATCACCAAGTCCTTCATGCTGCACTACAACTTCCCGCCCTTCTCGGTGGGGGAGGCGCGGCCGATCCGGTCCACCTCCCGCCGCGAAAAGGGGCACGGGGCGCTCGCCGAGCGGGCCATCCAGCCGTTGCTCCCCGAGTACGACGACTTCCCCTACACGATCCGCATCGTGTCGGACATCCTCGAGTCGAACGGCTCCTCGTCGATGGCGTCGGTGTGCTCGGCGTCGCTGGGGCTCATGGACGCGGGAGTGCCGATCAAGGCGGCGTGCGCGGGTGTGGCGATGGGGCTGGTGACCGACGGCGAGCGGGCCGCGATCCTCACCGACATCCTTGGCCTGGAGGACTTCCTCGGGGACATGGACTTCAAGGTGGCCGGCACGCGCCGGGGCGTGACGTCGATCCAGATGGACATCAAGATCGACGGACTGACCGTGGAGCTGCTCGACGAGGCCCTGCAGCGCGCCCACAAGGGCCGCATGCACATCCTGGACCGCATGGACGCCGCGCTCCCGGCGCCGCGCGAGGATCTGTCCGAATACGCCCCGCGCATCGTCTCCATCAGGATCAACCCCGAGAAGATCGGCGAGATCATCGGCCCGAAGGGCAAGACCATCCGCGCAATCCAGGAGGAATCGGGCGCCACCATCGAGGTCGACGACGACGGGGTCGTGAAGATCGCGGCCGTGTCCGGCGAGGCCGGCGCCAGGGCGCGCGAGATGATCGAGGCCATCGTCCAGGAGCCGGAGGTCGGGATCATCTACGAGGGTCCGGTCAAGAACACGACGACCTTCGGCGCCTTCGTCGAGATCATGCCGGGCGTCGAGGGGCTCTGCCACATCTCCGAGCTCGCCGATCACAGGGTGGGGAAGACGGAAGATGTCGTGAAACGCGGAGATCTGGTGCGCGTCAAGCTGCTGTCGATCGACGAAAAAGGGCGCATGCGCCTGTCCATGCGGGCTGCCGCCGCGGAAGAGGAAGATTCGCGGCAGGGGCGGAGACAGGCCGCCCCCGCGCACTCTTGAGCCGCAACCCCCGGGGCCGGGCCGCTTCAGGCGCCCTGGCGAACGGGACGACGCTCACCCGGGACGGTGTCGCGGCGGGTGCCTGCCGGTTCACCCGGCTGGACAACGGCGTCGAGGTCGTTACCGAAGCGATGGCGGGGGTCCGCTCGGTCGCCACCGGGGCTTGGGTGCGCCAGGGGGCGGCGCAGGATCCCGCCGGGCGGGCGGGGGCGAGCCACCTGCTCGAGCACGTCGTGTTCCGGGGCACGGAGCGCCGCTCCCGGCGCCAGATTGCGCTGGCGCTTGAGAGTGTGGGAGGCACGCTCAACGCCTACACCGCACGCGAGCACACGGGGTTCGAGGCCAGGGTCCTGGACCGTCACCTGTCGGAGGCGGTGGACGTACTTGCGGACCTCGTCAGGCACCCGCTCCTGCGTGAGGAGGATGTGGACCACGAGAAGGAGGTGGTCTGTGAGGAGATCGCGGCGGTCGAGGACACCCCCGACGACCTCGTCTTCGAGATGCACGGCGACGGGTTGTGGGGGGGACATCCCTACGGCCGGCCGATCATGGGAAGCCGCGAGACCCTGGCGGAAACGTCGCGTAACGACCTCGCCGAGCTCCACGGTCGCGCGTACACGGGAGCGAATCTTGTGTTGGCCGCTGCCGGAGCCGTCGAGCACGACGAGTTCACGGAGCTGGTGGTCCGGGGTTTCGGGGACATGGAGCCGGGCGAAGAGGTTGCGGCTGTCAACCCGCCGCCCCGGCCGGCCCGGGGCACCACCGCGGTTTCGCGGGGGTCGGCCCAGGTTCACGTCGTGCTTGGCCACCCCACGCCGGGACAATCCCACCCTGATCGGTATCCGCTGCTCCTGTTGTCGGCGGCCCTGGGGGGAGGGATGAGCTCAAGGCTCTTCCAGCGGATCCGCGAAGAGCTTGCCCTCGCCTACGCGGTCTACTCCTACCAATCGTTCTATCGCCGGGCCGGAGTCTGTGGAACCTATCTCGGCACGCGCCCCGGGTCTGGATCCGCCGCGCTCGACGCGGTGCGGGAGGTCTATGGCGATCTTGCCCGGGAGGGCCTGGCGGGCGGGGAACTCCGCAGGACGAAGGACCAGGTCAAGGGCGAGATCGTGCTGTCCCTGGAGTCCCCTGCAGCGAGGCTGCACCGCCTTGCCGGTTTCGCGCTCGTCGGCGAAACCTTCGTGCCCGTGGACGAACTGACTCGCAGGATTGACCGCGTCTCCGAGGACGACATCCTGCGCCTGGCCGGCGAAGTGATGGATCCGGAGCGCCAATACATCCTCTGCCTGGGCCCGGAAGGCGCGGAAGCGGCGCAGGCGGATCATCAGGACTGGAGGTAGGGCGGCGTGCTCGTAGGGATTCCCGCGGAGCTCAAGGACAGCGAATACCGGGTCGCGCTCACCCCGGCGGGCGCCGAGGCGTTCACCCGGGGCGGGCACGAGGTGCTCGTGCAGGCGGGGGCGGGACGGGACAGCGGCTTCACCGACGACTTCTACGAGAACGCCGGGGCAAGGATTGCGCAGACGGCCGAGGAGGTGTGGGCCCGGGCCGGGATGATCATGAAGGTGAAGGAGCCCGTCCCGAGCGAGTGGCCCCTCATCCGGGAGGGGCAGCTCCTGTTTACGTACTTCCACTTCGCCGCCTCAGAACGTCTCACGCGGGCCGTGATGGCGAGCGGCGCGGTGGCCATCGCCTATGAGACGGTGGGACCGGAAGACGGGGAGCTTCCGCTCCTGATGCCGATGAGCGAGGTCGCCGGGCGGATGGCGGTGCAGCAGGGCGCCAAGTACCTGGAGCGGCCTTGCGGCGGGTCCGGCATCCTCCTTGGAGGCGTCCCGGGGGTGCTCCCCGCCAAGGTCCTCGTCCTCGGTGGCGGCGTGGTTGGAACTCACGCGGCGCGGATGGCCGCCGGACTCGGTGCGCGCGTCGCCGTGATGGATATCTCGCTTGCGCGTCTGAGAGAGCTGGCGGAATTCATGCCCGCGAACGTCAACCTGCTCTACTCCACCCGGTACGCGGTGCGCAAGCAGCTCCGGGACGCCGACCTGGTGATCGGGGCCGTCCTGGTGCCCGGCGGCAGAGCGCCGAAGCTCGTGGCGCGCGACGACCTGGCATTCATGCGGCCCGGCTCCGTCATCGTGGACGTGGCCGTCGACCAGGGAGGCTGCGTCGAGACGAGCAGGCCCACGACCCACAGCGACCCCGTGTACGAGGTCGACGGCATTGTCCACTACGGCGTGGCGAACATCCCGGGCGCGGTGCCCCGAACCTCGACGCTGGCCCTCACCAATGCGACGCTGCCGTACGGTCTGCAGCTGGCCGGGCTCGGATGGCGGAAGGCCTGCGCGGCGGACGCCGACCTGGCGCGGGGAATCAACGTCGCCGGCGGCACCGTGACGCATCCCGGTGTGGCGGAGGCGTTCGGGATCGATTGCGTCCCGCTCGATCCGCGGCTTTTCGACCGCGAGGCGGGCCCGCCGGAGACGGTGCGGTTCCAGCGTTTGGCCTCGAATCCCGATCTTCCACTGCCCGGGCGCGCGACGCCCGGTGCGGCCGGCCACGACATTCGCAGCTGCGAGGATGTCGAGCTCCCGCCGGGGGGTATCCAGGCGATTGCCACCGGGTTGGTGATGGAGCTTCCCGACGGGATGGAGTGCCAGGTTCGGCCGAGGTCCGGACTGGCCTACCGGCACGGGGTCACCCTGCCGAACAGCCCCGGCACCATCGACCCGGACTACCGCGGCGAACTCAGGATCCTGGTGCAGAATCTGGGTCCGGAAACGGTCGAAATCCGCCGTGGCGACCGGGTCGCGCAACTCGTGTTCAGCCGCTACGTGGCTCCGCATCTGGAGGACGCGTCCAGCGTTTCGCCGACCGAGAGGGGCTCCGGAGGTTTTGGAAGCACGGGCGTCGAGTGATGTCGGAACGCCTCGTCCGATCCCCCGCGCTCCTGCCCCGGCCGGGCGCACGCTGTCCCGGCGCTTCGCGCTGATTCGCCCGCGCCATGGGAGTTGCTCCGCGCAGTCCGCCGCAAGGGCATGAATTGAGCGGCCTTTTTCGGTAGGTTACCTTGTGACCAACCGTCGATCCCACGATCCCACACACGAGTTGCGACAACTCGGGCACTGACTTTGGCTCCACTCTCCAGCTGGTTCAGTTCACGACGCCTCGTGCCTACGAGTGACATCGGCGTTGACCTTGGAACTGCCAACACCCTCATCTGCGTCCGGGGCGAGGGCGTCGTCCTCAACGAGCCGTCCGTCGTGGCTGTGGAACGAGGCACCCGGCGAATCATGAGCGTAGGGCTCGAGGCGAAGCGGATGCTGGGCCGCACCCCGGAGGGGATCGAGGCGGTCCGGCCGCTCAAGGACGGTGTGATCGCCGACGTCGACATCACGGAGCTGATGCTTCGCCATTTCCTCAAGCAGGTCATGTCGAAGCGGATCTTCCGCATCAAGCCGCGGGTGGTGGTAGGGGTGCCGTCGGGGATCACGGAGCTGGAACGCAGGGCCGTGCGGTCCTCGGCCCAGGCGGCCGGTGCCAACGATGTCTACATGGTCGCCGAGCCGATGGCGGCCGCCATCGGGGTCGGTCTGCCGATCGAAACGCCGCGGGGCAGCATGGTGATCGACATCGGGGGCGGAACCACCGAGATCGCCGTAATCTCGCTTTCGGGAATCGTGTCCGACACCTCGACCCGGATCGGTGGCGACGAGCTCGACCAGTGCATCGCCGCCTTCCTGCGCAAGAACTACAACCTGCTCATCGGCGACCCGACCGCGGAGGCGATCAAGATGCAGATCGGGTCGGCGATCGAGACCGACGACGAACGCGAGATGGAGGTCAAGGGCCGGGATCTGGTCTCGGGCATCCCCAAGCTGGTGCTCATACACTCGCAGGAGATCAGGGACTGCATCCAGGAGCCGATCCGTTCGATCGTCGAAGCCGTGCGTTCGGCTCTCGAGATCACTCCCCCCGAGCTGGCCTCGGACATCTTCGATTTCGGAATCGTCATGACCGGAGGCGGGTCGCTGATTCGCGGGCTGGACAGGTTGCTCGAACTCGAGACGAACCTGCCGATCCGCGTCGACGAGGAACCGATGACGTGCGTCGTTCGCGGCGCCAACACTATCTTGCAGGACTTCAACAAGTACCGGACGGTCCTGACGGCGTGAGCCCGGGAAGCCGGGGCGGGGAGCAGACCGGGACCGAACGGGGCAGCACAGGGGGTGAGCGGAGATGGTGGGCCAGGCGAGCGGAGGCCGGAAGCACCGGCGACGGGACTTCCACATCGTACTGGGCCTTCTCCTGCTCTCTCTCATCACCATCAATCTCCCGTTCGAAGCCCAGCGCGAGATAGGAAACGCGCTCCGGGAGTCTGTGCTGAGACCCTTTATCGAGGTACAGCTGATGGTTGCACGCACGCGGGCGCGGGCGCGTGACTACCTTACGGTGCGGGCCCAGCTGGACTCCGCGCTGACCTTCGTCGCCTCCGCGGCGACTCTCGCCGAGGAGAACCGGCAGATCAGGGATCTGCTGGACCTCCATGAAAGGTCCCCGAGCCGGCTTGTGGCGGCCTCGGTGATCCGATCGGGCACCTCCGGTTCATCGAGCGTCTTCCGGCTGGACGCCGGAGCCGGCGACGGAATCCGGTCCTTCGATGCGGTTGTCACCGCGCAGGGCCTCCTGGGCCAGGTTCAGGAGGTGGGTCCGGGCAGTTCAATGGGCTACGACTGGTCCCACCCGGACTTTCGCGTGTCTGCGATGATCGTGACCAACGAGGGTCAGGCGCACGGGCTGGTCGAGGCCGAGCGGGGACAGTTTCGCGAGCAGGACCGACTCGTGCTCCGCGGGACCGCGTTTCTGTCGGACCTGGAGCCCGGGGCAAGGGTCCTGACCTCGGGCCGGGGGGGTGTTTTCCCCCGCGGCATCCTCATCGGATGGGTCGGAGAGGTCGCCGGCGCGTCGGCCGGCTGGGACATCAGCTACTACATCGATCCCGCCGTCTATCCCGGTGCTGCGACCTACGCGTCCGTACACGTCGTGATGCCGGCAGACACTCTGCAGGCGGTGGCGAACACCGCCGATTCCGTGGCTGTAGCCGACGCTTTCAGGTGAACGTCCGCGAAGCGACCGTCGTTGCGGGTCTGATCGTCGCCCACCTCCTTCTGCGGATCGGTTTCGGCCTGCAGAACGCGGCTCCGGACCTCATGCTGCTGGCCCTCCTGCTGGCGAGCCGCTCGCTCAGCCTCGGGGGCGGGGCCCTCGTCGGATTCTGTCTTGGGCTGCTGGAGGACGCCTTCTCGATGCTTTCGTTCGGGGCGAGTGTATTCGCGCTGACGCTGGTGGGGACCATGGGGGCGCAGGTCCGCCACATGTTCGTGGGCCGCTCGATCTTCTTCCAGTCCACATATTTCTTCCTGGCAAAATGGGTGCGTGACTTGCTGGCCTGGCTCGTATCCAACCCTGACAGCCGCGACGTTTTCGTCGATCATGTACTCATCGAGTCGCCCGTGGCAGCGCTGTACGTCGCCGCTGCCGGGCTGTCCGTCCGCTACCTGTTCCTAAAGGATTCCGCTCGAGAATGAAAGGCTACGATCAGCAAAGGCAGAAGGCTCTGGCCAAGCGCGCCCGCGTGGTTGTCTTCGCACTGTTGGGACTGCTCGTCGCGGCGTTCTTCCGGGCGCAGGTGTCCCGTTCATCGGACTGGCTGCTGCGATCGGAGTCGAACCGGCTGCGCTCGTTGACGCTGCCCGCCCCGCGGGGGATCATCCGGGACCGAACCGGACGACCGATGGCCGACAACATCCCGGGATACTCGGTCTCGATCCTGCCGGCGCAGGTCGACTCGATGCTCGCAACACTGAATCGGTTGCGCGAACACATGGAGATCGGCGAGGAGCGGTTCCAAAGGCTGGAAGAGCAGGTGCGCGCGCGGGGTACGAGGCCCCTGATCGTCTCCATGGATGCCTCCTTCGACGAGGTTGCGGCGATGGAGGAGCGCCGGACGGCATTCCCCCAGCTCCTGATCGAGACGCGTCCCAAGAGGCGCTATCCGGCGGGCCGGGTCGGGGCGCATATCGTCGGGAGCGTCGGCGAAATCAACGAGGAAGAGCTGAGCTCGGAGGAATACGAAGGCGTGGAGCCCGGGCGGATTGTCGGGCGGTCCGGGCTCGAAGCGCAGTACGACGCGCTGCTTCAGGGTACGCCCGGGCTCCGCTATGTGGAGGTGGATGCGTCGGGGCGGATCGTGGGATCGTTCGGGGGCATCCGCACGCTCACGGAAGAGCCGGGGTCGGACATCGATCTCAATGTGGATCTGGAACTGATGGAGTGGATTCACCATATCTTTCCGGACAGCCTGGGTGGTTCGGTTGTCGTGCTCGATGTCGAGACCGGGGGGGTGCTGGCCCTCTATTCGGCTCCCGCCTACGATCCGAACGTCTTCGCGGGTGTGGTCGATCCCGCCGAATGGGCCCGCCTCGAAAGGGATCCGGTAACACCGCTGTACCACCGGGCAGTGATGGGGACGTACCCCCCGGGCTCGCCCTGGAAGCTGGCGACCGCCGCCATCGCCCTGGAGACGGGCGCGATCACCCCCACCGAGCGGATGCCGGTGCCCTGCACGGGCAGTTTTCGTTACGGCAACCGCGTCGCTCGCTGCTGGGATGAAGAGGGACACGGGTCCCTGACTCTCGCTGGGGCCATCCAGCATTCCTGCAACGTCTTCTTCTATCAGGCGGGCCTCGAAGTCGGGCTGGAACAGCTGCTGGAACGCGCGAACCGGATGGGCTTCGGTGACCGGTGCGGGATCGACCTGCCCAACCAGGCGACCGGCACCTTTCCCGCAGACGTGTCGTTCTGGGAGGAGCGGTTCGGCGCGAGGGCGACCGAGGGCGAAGTGCTGAACCTCGCGATCGGGCAGGGGCCGAACGACCAGTCGCCGCTCAAGATGGCCCAGTTCGTCGTCGCGCTTGCCCGTGACGGCTCCGCGCCGTCGCCCACGCTGTATCGGTCGGCTCCCGCCGAGGAGGCCTGGCGCCTCGAGATCTCCGAGGAGAGCCTGGATGCGATTCGCGAGGGCCTGCGGCGGGTCATGGGACCCGGCGGCACGGCCCACTTGTCGTCGCTGGAACACTTCGAAGTACTCGGAAAGACCGGTACCGCACAGAGCGTGCCCGGACGGGAGACCCACGCCTGGTTCACGGGTATGGCGGGGCGGTTCGGCGAAGCACCCGATATCGTCGTCGTGGCGCTCGTGGAATACGGCGGAAGCGGTTCGACGGTCGCGGCCCCCCTCGCCACCAAGACCGCCGACTACTTCCTTCGCGGCGAGTACGGAATCCCGAGGGACACCATACAGACGCTCCTCGAATACTACAACGCGGGACGCAGCACACAGCCCTGGGTCATTCGCGAGGGCCGGTGAAGAAGTCGCTCCTTCCCTGGCTGGGGCACCTCCCTTTCCTGGCCCCGGTCCTCATGCTGTCGCTCTTTGGCGTTGCGATGATCTACTCTGCGGGAGTGCTGAATATCCCCAGTCCGGTCACGCAGGGCCTGTGGCTCCGCCAGAGCATCGTTCTCGGCGGCTCCATCGTGATTCTGTTCGCGGTGTCCAGGGTTCCGGTCCGATGGTTCGACTGGACCGCCATGCCTGTCTACATCGTGGCGGTAGGGGTCCTGGCGGCGACGCTTGTGATCGGCACGGGCGCCGGGACCGCCGAAGGGGTGCGGAGCTTCCTGGCCATTCCGGGCTTTCGCTTTCAGCCGGCCGAAGCCGCCAAACTGGCTACCGTGCTCGTCGTTGCCAGGCTGCTGGCCAGGCGCGATTCCCCCCCACAGTACCTGCGGGATCTGTTGGTCCCGGGGCTCCTGGTCGGGTTGCCGCTGGTTCTCGTGCTCGGTCAGCCGGACATCGGCACGGCGATGGCGTTCGTGGGGATCTTCTTCGCGGTGATCTACTGGGCGGGGACACCGTGGCCGCTCATCGTCTTCGCGGCCTCCCCCGGCGTTGCGCTCATCCTCTCCTTCAACACCATCGCCTGGTCCATAGGGTTCATTCTCGTGCTCGTCGGCCTCTACCTCTACCGCTACCGGCTCTATCTGGTCGAGTCGCTGAGTGTGGTGGTGGCCAATCTGGCGGCGGGAGCCCTTGCTCAGCCCCTCTGGAACTCGCTCCACGACTACCAGAGGAACCGCCTGCTGGTCTTCCTGGATCCCGAATTGGACCCGCGCGGCGACGGGTGGCATCTGATCCAGTCGAAGGTGGCCGTGGGGAGCGGCGGCATTCTCGGCAAGGGGTTCACCGAAGGCACGCAGAAGCGGCTGGATTTCCTGCCGGAACAACATACCGACTTCATCTTCAGCGTCGTGGGCGAAGAACTCGGATTCGTGGGCACTTCGCTGACCCTGCTGCTCTTCGGCTACCTCTTCTTCAAGATGATTCAGATGGCGGAGGAGTCCCAAAACCTCTTTGCCGGGCTCTTCGTGTTCGGTATCATGGGGGTCTGGCTGACGCACGTGGTCGTCAACATCGGCATGACGGTCGGCGTCGTTCCCATCACCGGGATCCCGCTTCCGTTCATCAGCTACGGGGGATCCTTCCTCCTGACCTCGTGGCTGGCCGCCGCGATCGTGGTGGCGATGGCGAGCGACAAGTCCTGACCCGGGGAAACGGGCGTTGAATTGACCTGGTTTCGAAAACAGAAGAAGAGGCTCACTTCGGAGGACAGGCGCGATCTGCCGCGCGATGTCTTCGAGAAGTGCGGCGCGTGCGGCGAGATCCTCTACAGGGAGCGCCTTGCACGCAACCTTGGAGTGTGTCCCGAATGCGGGAACCACTTCCGGATTTCGGCCGCCCGCTACCTGGAGATCCTGGCCGATCCGGATTCGTTCGAGGAGCGCGATGCGGAGATGGAGAGCGGCGACCCGCTCGGGTTCACGGACCTGAAGGAATACGGTGATCGCCTTCAGGCGGCGCGCCGCCGAACCGGCCGCAACGAGGCCGTCGTCACCGGCAGGGCCCGGATCGAGGGCATCCCGGTGGTGCTGGCGGTCATGGACTTCAGCTTCATCGGCGGCTCCATGGGGTCCGTGGTGGGTGAGAAGATTGCACGCGCGGGCAGGGATGCGCTGGCCGGCGAGCTTCCCCTGATCGTGTTGAGCGCGTCGGGAGGAGCCAGGATGATGGAGGGGATCTTCTCGCTCATGCAGATGGCCAAGACGTCCGCGGTGCTGGCCCGCCTGCACGAGCGAGGCCTCCCGTACATCTCGGTGCTCACCGATCCCACGACGGGGGGCGTCACCGCGTCGTACGCGATGCTCGGCGACGTAAACCTCGCCGAACCGGGCGCCCTGATCGGCTTCGCGGGTCCGCGCGTGATCGGCGAGACGATCAAGCAGGAGCTGCCGCCCGGCTTCCAGAGCGCCGAGTTCCTGGAGGAGCACGGGATGGTGGACAGGGTCGTCGACCGGCGGGAACTGAAGGGTGCCATCGCGCAGCTGCTGCGCCACTCCCGGGAAGGCTGGAGACCCTGGGGCTGAAGGGGCGCGCTCCCGGTCCCGATCCGTTGATGGAGGCCCTCTTTCCGGGCGCTCCCGCCGTGGTCGACTGGGGCCTGGAGCGGATGGAGGCGGCGTTGGAGGAGCTGGAGAACCCGCAGCGCCGCTACCGCACCCTCCACGTCGGCGGCACGAACGGCAAGGGCTCCGTCGCGTCGACCTGGGCGTCCGTCCTCACCCGGCACGGCCACCGCACCGGACTCTACACCTCACCCCACCTCTGTTCCTTCCGGGAACGCATCATGATCGACGGCCGCCCCGTCGCGGCCTCCCGCCTCGCCGCCGCCGCCGCCCGGCTGCGCCCCCTCGCCGAGGGCCTGCGCATGTCGTTCTTCGAGGCGACCACCCTCCTCGCCCTGCACGTCTTCGCCGAGGAGGGGGTGGAGTGCGCGTGCGTCGAGGTCGGGCTCGGCGGGCGCCTCGACGCCACCAACGTAATCACACCCGAGGTCACCGCGATCACCAACGTGGCGCTGGACCACCAGGAGTACCTCGGCGACACCCTCGAGGACATCGCGCGGGAGAAGGCGGGGATCATCAAGCCGGGCGTGCCCATCGTCACCGCCGAGGGGCGACCCGCGGCCCTCGCGGTGCTGGAGGCCCGCGCGGCGGCCGTCGGAGCCCCCCTCCACCGCGTCGAGCCGTGGCGGGACATCTCCCGCCTGCGACTGGACCCGCACGGCACACAATTCTGCTTGCGCTCCGCGTCCGGCGGCGCCTTGCAGCTCGAGACCCCGCTGCCGGGCGCCCACCAGGCCACCAACACCGCACTCGCGGTGCGCGCTCTGGAGCTGCTGCGCCCTCCCCCCGCTCCCGCCGCCGTGCGCGAGGGGGTGGCCGCGGTTCGGTGGCCGGGACGGGGGCAGATCCGGCGGGCCGGGGAACGGCTCTTCGTCTTCGACGTGGCGCACAACACCGCCGGGGTGGAGGCGCTGGTGAGGGTCCTCGCGGCTCTCGCGCCCCCCCGGCCGCTCGTGCTCCTGACCGGCATTCTGGGCGACAAGGACTGGTTGCGCATGCTGCCGCCCCTGGTGGACCTCGCCGACCGGGCCGTATTCACGACTCCCGCCTCCGCGCCGGCCGGCCGGAGCTGGAACCCCGCCGAGGTCGCAGCGCGCGTGGAACGCGGCACGCCGGTGGAGGTCGTTGCCGACGTGGGTGCGGCCCTCGCCCGCGCCACCGAACTCTGCCCGGCGGGGACGGTGGTGGTCACGGGTTCGTGCCACACCGTTGGCGATGTCCTCCTCATGATGGGGCTAAGCCCCTTCTCCGCCGACCGGGATTGCCAACCCACCCTTCCACATTAGATTCGCGGCCATGCCCTCAGACAAGTCTTTCGCGAAGCTCCCGGGGTTTCGGGACTTCGTGCCCGCGGAACTCGCTCTCCGCACTCACATCTTCGAGGCCTGGCGCCGCGTCTGCCGGCGCTACGGATTCATGGAGTACGATGGTCCGCCGCTGGAGCCGCTCGGGCTGTACGTCGAGAAGAGCGGTCCCGAGATCGTCGAGCAGCTCTACAACTTCGCGGACAAGGGCGGACGCGAGGTGGCGCTTCGCCCCGAGATGACCCCGTCGCTGGCGCGCATCCTGGCGCAGCGCAGCCGGGGGATGGCCAAGCCGATCCGATGGTTCTCCATCCCGCAGCTCTTCCGCTACGAGCGCAGCCAGCGGGGCCGGCTCCGGGAACACTTCCAGCTCAACGCCGACATCGTGGGCGAGGCGGGGGTCGGTGCCGACGCCGAGGTCGTGGCGGTTGCGATCGACGCGGTGAGCGCGCTGGGGCTGGGCGAGAGGGACTTCGTCGCGCGGGTGAACGACCGGCGCCTGGTGACCGCCGTGCTCGACGAGGCCGGGGTGGCGGAGGGCCACCGCGCGGGGGTTCTCGCCGTGATCGACAAGGCGGGCCGGGCGGGGCCGGCCGGGACGCGCGCGGGGCTGGCCGCGCTGGGGGTGGGTGAAGCGGCGGCCCGGGCGCTCGCCGAGCTGGTCGCGGACGGCTCGTGGGACCACCTGCGCGACCGGTTCCGGTCCAGCGGCCCGGTGCTGGCCGCAATGCAGCCTCTCGAAGAGTACCGGGAGATTCTGGAGGCCATGGGGCTCGGCGGCTACCTGTCCTTCGATTTCACGGTGGTGCGGGGGCTTGCGTACTACACCGGGATCGTCTTCGAACTGTTCGACCGCGCGGGCGAGATGCGCGCGATCTGCGGGGGTGGCCGCTATGACCGGCTGCTCGAACTGGTCGGGGGCGAGCCGCTCCCGGCGGTGGGCTTCGGCATGGGAGACGTCGTGCTGGGCGAGCTGCTGAGGGATCGGGGCGCCCTTCCGGACGCGGTCCCTGCATGCGACGACTACCTGATCTGGGTGGAGCCGGCCCAACGATCCCAGGCGATGAAGGTGGCCCGCGCCCTGCGGCGCCACGGCCGCGCGGTCCTTTACGGCCTCGCTCCCCGGGGCGTCGGGAAGCAGCTGCGCACGGCGGCCCGCCTGGGAGCTGCCCGCGCGCTGATCATCGGGCCGGACGAGGCAGCGAGCGGGACCGTGACCGTGCGGGATCTCGCGTCGGGCCGGCAGGACGCCGTCCCGGTGGAGCTGATCCTGCGCGGGGACGGGGCAGGCCTGTGAGCGCGAAGAAGCGCTCGGCCCGGAAGTCCAGGGCCCGCGGGATACCGGCCGGCACGAGACCCGTCCGCCGCAGCTCCACCCCGGAGGACATTCAGGCGGCCCGGGAGGTCGTGTCCCGTGCCATACGGCGCCTCAACCTGCTGGAGACGCTGATCATGGGCGCGGCGGCGGTCGTCGCGCTCCTGGGCGGCTGGCTGGGCGCCCTCCTGGCGCGCAGCGCCTTCGGCCTGCCGCTGAGGACTACCTGGATGGTTCTTTCGTTACTGTTGTTCATCGTCCCGGCCGTCGTGGCTTGGACGATGGAGCGGCGCAGGCGCCGCGAGGCGCGCGACAGCGGTGCTTCAGAAGCGCGGAAAGTAAAGTAAACATGACAAAGTGTAAAGTTGTCTTGACATTGCAATGCGAGGGCACCGCGGTTCAGCCCGGATGCATCGCTGCGCGAATGCAGCGGGGACTTATGCCACGGACTGCCAGGGAGGCCACGAAGGCTGAATGAACACAAGGAAGAGGCGAAGGAAGGGACTGACGCCGAGGTCGGAGGACTTCAGCGCCTGGTACAACGAGGTCGTCCAGGAAGCCGAGCTGGCCGACTACTCCCCGGTCCGGGGCAGCATGGTGATCCGGCCGTGGGGGTACGGGATCTGGGAGAACATGCAGCGCGCCCTGGACGACATGTTCAAGGCATCCGGACATCAGAACGCGTACTTCCCGCTGCTCATCCCCATGAGCTTCATCGAGCGCGAGAAGGAGCACATCGAGGGCTTCAAGCCCGAACTTGCGGTCGTTACCCACGCGGGCGGGAAGGAGCTGGAGGAGCCCTATGTGGTGCGCCCCACCTCCGAGACGATCATCTACTCCATGTACGCCAAGTGGGTGCAGAGCTACCGCGACCTTCCCGTGCTCCTCAACCAGTGGGCGAACGTCATGCGCTGGGAGCTCCGCACCCGGCTCTTCCTCCGTACGGCCGAATTCCTCTGGCAGGAGGGACACACCGCGCATGCAACCGAGGCCGAGGCCGAACAGGAGGCCCGGCTGATCCTGGGGATCTACCGCACCTTCATGGAGGACTGGATGGCGATGCCTCCGCTGACCGGTCTCAAGAGCAGGTCCGAGACCTTCGCCGGGGCCGACCGCAGCTATGCGTGCGAGGCGCTCATGCAGGACGGCAAGGCGCTGCAGGCCGGCACCTCGCACATGCTGGGGCAGAACTTCGCGCGGCAGTTCGGCCTGACCTTCCAGAGCGAGGAGGGAAGGGAGGAGTACGCGTGGAACACGTCGTGGGGCGTGTCCACGAGGCTGGTGGGCGGACTCGTCATGACACATGGGGACGATGTGGGCGTGGTTGTCCCGCCCAGGCTGGCCCCGACCCAGGTGATCGTGACTCCGATTGCGCGCAGCGACGAACAGGCGGCCGTGGTGATGGAGAAGGCGGACGGAATCGTGCAGGCGCTGCAGCGCAGGGGGGTGCGGGCCGATGTCGATCGCCGGCGCCATCTGTCGCCGGGCGCCAAGTTCTTCGAGTGGGAGCGCAAGGGCGTGCCGCTGCGCATCGAGATCGGCCCGCGGGACGTGGAGCGGGGGGAGGTCGTGGTGGTGCCGCGCGTGGCCGGCGTGTCGGGCGCCCGCAAGGAGGCCGTGCCGGAGGGCGACGCCGTGGGCGGCATCGGGGATCGGCTGGAGGCGCTGCAGGCGCAACTCCTCGAGGCGGCGCGGGACCACCGCGAAGGGATGACCTTCCGGGGCGAGGTCACTTCGGTCGAGGAGCTGGGCGACCTTTTGGACGGGGGAGCCGGATTCGTGTATTCGGGGTGGAGCGGCGATCCCGGGGTCGAGGAGCGTGCCAAGGACGCCACGAAGGCCACCATCCGGGTCATCCCCGGCGAGGAATTCCGCTCGGCCACCCCCCCCTCACGCTGCATCGGAGGCGGCGAGGCTCGCATGGAAGTGGTATGGGCCAGGGCGTACTGACCCCCACGCGGCCACCATTTCCGCGCGTCGGCGGAGTCCTTCGCTGCGGCTCCCACGCGCTGGACGACCTCGCGGAAAGACACGGGACCCCGCTGTACGTCTACGATGCCGACCGGGCCCTGGAACGCCTGCGCACCCTCCAGGAAGCCTTCGCCTCCTCTCCCAGGGACCTCCTCGTCGCATACTCCGTCAAGGCCAACCCCAACCTCGCCCTGCTGCGGCTCTTCGCACGCGCCGGCGCCGGCGCCGACATCGTCAGCGGCGGTGAACTGTACTGCGCTTTGCACGCGGGGTTTCCTCCGGGCCGCATCGTCTTTGCCGGCGTCGGCAAGACGACCGCCGAGATGAGGGACGGACTCAGGGCCGGCATCCGCGCCTTCCACGTCGAGAGTGCTCAGGAACTCGAGGCGTGCGCCCGCGTGGCCACCCAGCTCGGGCGCGAGGCACCCGTAGCCATCCGCGTGAACCCGGATGTGCGGAGCCCCACTCACGAGTTCACGCGCACGGGGCACGCGGCCGCAAAGTTTGGCGTGCCCCCGGACGAGGCCATCGAGCTATACCGGCGCGTCGCCGAACATCCCCGGCTGCGTGCCGCGGGGGTGGATGTGCATATCGGTTCGCAGCTGCGCGAAGGCGATCCCTACCTGCGTGCCCTCGACGTGATGCTCGAGGTCGCGGACCGTGTGCGCAACGAGGTGGGGATCGCGCTCCGCTACGCGGACCTCGGCGGCGGCTTCGGCATCGCGGACGCGGAGGCCGGCGAGCTGGATGTGCGGGCGCTCGGCCGCGAGGTCGCCGCAAGGCTCCGGGGCCGCGGTCTGGAACTGATCGTCGAACCGGGCAGGTTCCTGGTCGGCGACGCGGGCGTGCTCGTCACGCGCGTCCTCTACGTGAAGCGCAGCGGCGGCAAGACCTTCGTGGTCACCGACGCGGGCATGACCGAGCTCATCCGGCCCAGTCACTACGGCGGCGTGCACGCCGTGACGCCCGTGTGCGAAGACGGCCACGGCGACGAGGAAATCGTGGACGTCGTCGGGCCCGTTTGCGAGCAGGGCGACTTCCTCGCCCGGGACCGGCTCCTCCCCGTGCCGTCCCCCGGCGCGCTCCTGTGCGTCCATCAGGCGGGCGCCTACGGCTTCACGATGGCGTCGAACTACAACTCGCGGCCCCGCCCCGCCGAGGTGCTGGTGCACGGCGGCCGCGCCACGCTCGTCCGGCGGCGCGAGCGGTACAGCGACCTCATCCGCGGCCAACGCCATGACTGACCCCCCCCACAGCCGCATCCTCGTCATCGACTACGGCTCGCAGTTCACCCAGCTCATCGCGCGCCGGATCCGGGAGGCCGGGGTCTACTGCGAGATCCACCCCCCCACGCGGGCGCCGGGCTGGGTGCGGGAGTGGTCGCCCGGGGGCGTGGTCCTCTCGGGGGGGCCATCGTCGGTGTACGGCGACGGCGGACCCGGCCTCGATCCCGGCCTCCTCTCCCTCGGCGTCCCGGTCCTCGGGATCTGCTACGGGATGCAGCTCCTCGCGCAGCACGGCGGCGGCCGGGTGGTCCCGGGCAGGCGAGAGTACGGCCGCGCCGGGCTGCGAATCGCCGCCGCCGACACCCACGGCGGCCTCTTCGACGGCTTCGAGCCCGGCGAGGAGGTCACCGTCTGGTGCTCCCACGGCGACCACGTCGACGAGCCCCCGCCCGGTTTCGTCACCGTCGCCGCCACCGAAGACCTCCCCGTGGCCGCCTTCCGCTCGCGCACCGAGCCGTTCTACGGGGTCCAGTTCCACCCCGAGGTGGCCCACACGCCGCGCGGACAGGAGATCGTCGAGAACTTTCTCTTCCGCATCTGCGGCTGCGCCGCCGACTGGACGCCCGTCGCATTCGTGGCCGAATCCGTGGAGCGCATCCGGCGCACGGTGGGCGGCGAGCAGGTCCTCTGCGGCCTCTCCGGGGGGGTCGACTCGTCGGTGGCGGCGGCGCTGGTGCACCGCGCGGTAGGAGACCAGCTCACCTGCGTCTTCGTGGACACCGGCCTGATGCGGATGAACGAGCGGGAGAACGTGGAACGCACCTTCCGCGAGCACATGGGGATCCGGCTGGAGGTGGTCGAGGCCGAGGCGGAGTTCCTCACCCCCCTCGAGGGCGTCACCGACCCCGAGCACAAGCGCAGGATCATCGGCGAGACCTTCATCCGCGTCTTCGAGCGCACCACCCGCGAGCTGGGCACGCACGCCCGCTTCCTGGTGCAGGGGACGCTCTACCCGGACGTGATCGAATCGCTCGCCGTCCACGGTCCCGCCGCGACCATCAAGACCCACCACAACGTCGGCGGCCTCCCCGACGACATGTCCTTCGAGCTCATCGAGCCGCTGCGCGAGCTGTTCAAGGACGAGGTGCGGGGCGTCGGCCGCACACTCGGCCTCGACAACGCCTTCATCCGCCGCCATCCCTTTCCGGGACCGGGCCTCGGCATCCGCGTCATCGGCCCGGTGTCCCCCGAGCGCGTGCGCATTCTGCGCCTCACCGACGCCATCTACCTGGAGGAGATCGAGGCCGCGGGGCTGTACGACGACATCTGGCAGGCCTTCGCCGTGCTGCTCCCGGTACGGTCCGTCGGCGTGATGGGGGACAGCCGCACCTACGAGCATGTCGTCGCGCTGCGCGCCGTCACCTCCCGCGACGGCATGACCGCCGACTGGTACCCCTTCGAAGCCGCGTTCCTGGCCCGCGTCTCGACCCGCATCATCAACGAGGTCAAGGGCGTGAACCGCGTCACCTACGACGTCAGTTCAAAGCCTCCCGCCACCATAGAGTGGGAGTAGAGGGAGGCGCGGCTCCCGCCGCCCTACCGCTCCGGCTCCGTCCCGCCGCTCCGCGCGTCCATCATGCTGTCGACCTCGGTCCAGATGCCCGACATGAGAACGACATCGGTGCCGTGCGCCTCCACGAACGCGTCGAGGTCCTCCTCGGTCACCCCGCTGGCGGCAAGCACGCTGTCACGGGCCGCTTCCGAAATGACGTTGCCTGCCCTTTCCAGCTCGGCCATCCGCAGCGCCAGGTAGGCATCGACGAACTCCTCGCGCGAGATCGTGTCCGGCGCCGACCCGCAAGCCACCGCGCCGAGTGCCGCCGGCACCAGGATCAGCGCCGCAATCAGTCCTCGCCGCGCGCCAACGCCCGCCGGTGCCGTCCTCACCCCTGGCGCGGCCCCCCCGGCCCGCCC
>VXLT01000141.1 GCA_009841475.1 Gemmatimonadota bacterium | reverse complement strand
TGAACTCCCGCGGAACCGGGGTCCAGAACGACTCCTCGTTCAGGCGCCGGACGCGCCGGGAGACGTTGAAGCCCCATCTCCGGGCGTCGTTGCCGTAGCGCAGGGTGGTGAAGGGGATGCGGAACTCGGCGTACCAGCCCTCGTCGTCGACGGTGGTGGCGACGGTCCAGCTCCCGTCCCAGTTCTTGTTGAAGCCGCCGCCCGATCCCGATTGGAAGCGCTGCCGCGTGTTGAAGCCGCCGCCCTGGAAGCGTCCGCCGCCGCGGCCCTCGTTGGCGACCTGGCCGTCGTACTCGATTCCGGTGGGCGTGGTCCCGAAGACGAAGCCGTTCTGGTCGTCGTTCCAGGTGTCGAGGACGAAGACAACGGCGTCGCTCTGGTTCACTTCGTAGTCGCGGATCCGCTCGCCGTAGGTGATGGCGTCGGCCCGGCTGTCGAAGGCCCAGACGCCGACGTAGAGTGCGTCGTCGTCGAAGATTACGCGGACCTCGGTGCGCTCGCTGGCGGGCTGCCCGTCGAAGGGGACACGCTGCGTGAAGCCGGTCATGGCCGCGGCCCGGGCCCACACGGCCTCGTCCAGGCGGCCGTCCACCGTGGGCGATTCCGTCACCTCGATTGCGGTGGCGGTGGTGGCCGCGGTGCCCCCGTTCCCGGCGTTCGACGTGCCCGGATCCGCGTTCTGGGCGGACAGGGGATTGATGGCGGCGAGGAGGAGTAGCGCGGAGGCGGCTGACCCGGGGAGTGTCTTCATGGGAGACCCGATTGGCGGTGACTGCTCGGCGGCTTCCTAAGCTCGCCGGAAGGGGTGGACTCCGCCAGACTGACGACTCGACCGAGTAACGCCCTTGAGGACTGCGTCCGCCTGAGGTGCAATCCCAGGGCCTGGCGGCGAGAGTTAGGAGCGGTGGGTTCGGAATCCGGTGTCGATTCTTCTTGCTCCATCCGTCGTATCGTGATAGCGTCAGGCAATATAGTCATAGAATCGTGATAATATCACTATACTATGGTATACAGTGATCTAGTGATCTCGTTCAAGACGCAGAGGGCGGATGAGTCAACTGATCTGTCAGCGGCGCCGTCTCCCGTCCGGTCACGATGCCCCGCGAGAGCCGGCCGCCGACCGAGTAGTCCGGATGGTGCGCGGGCGCTGCACCTCCGTTGTCCAGCTGTGCAAGTCATTCCGTTGGATCGTCGTCTGTGGGGCTTTTCTCACCATGACTTTTCTGGAAGCATGCACCGACGACGTCCCGACCATCGTCGAAGACCCGGATGCCTTTGCCAAGGCCTTGATGGGGACGACCGGGGTGGGGCTGCAGATCGTGATCGAGCCCCACTGGCTAACACTTGACACGATCGGGGTGACCGGCGCGCTGACCGCCACGGTACTCGACGCCGATGGAGACGCGATCGATGACGCGACGGTCACCTGGGCGAGCGCCGATACCGCGATCGCAACGATCCACGCGACGGGCGTAGTCACCTCGGTCGCATTCGGCTCGACAAAGGTCAGCGCGACGTACAATTCCGCGACCGCGGAGGTCACCGTGGAGGTCGCGCGGCCGCTCGCCGACCGCGAGATCCTCGAGATCCTCTACAGGGCGACGGACGGCGACAACTGGACCAACAACACGAATTGGCTGACGGACGCGGATCTGTCGCAGTGGCATGGGGTGCGTGCCTACCGGGGCAAGGTGAGCAGTCTGAGTCTCCGGGAGAACAATCTGGCCGGCACGATTCCGCCCGAGCTGGGGGGACTGGACGAGTTGCGGATCCTCTACCTGGGCGAGAACCGGCTTTCGGGCCCGATCCCCCCGGAGCTTTCGAAATTCAGGAGACTTCGCGACTTGTTCCTGAGCGGCAACGCCGGGATCAGCGGCCGCCTGCCCCCGGAGTTGGGGTTCACGGGCGGACTGGAGTATCTCGGCGTCGGCGGCACAAACCTTAGCGGTCTCGTTCCGCGTACCTTCGCGAACCTGGAATTGCAGCAGTTCTACTTCGACACGGACCGCCTGTGCATCCCCTCTGACCTGGAAGCTTGGCTGACGGCGGTTCCGCAAACGGTACACAGGTATTCGGTCTGCTCCGCCAGCATCAACATCGACCCGTCGATGCTCTACTTCGAGGCGCCGCCCCTCGGCGACACGGCCAGATTGCAGGCCGCGGTGTTCAACGCCGAGAGGGACACGGTGTACGGCGCGACGATTGTCTGGGCCAGCGAGGACACCGCCATCGCCACGGTCGATTCCACGGGGCTGGTGACTGCGGTCGACTACGGCACCACGCGGGTCACGGCAACCTCCGATTCGCTCACCGCCACGGCCGAGGTGGAGATCGTATTCACGCTCTCCGACCGGCAGGTCCTCGACAGCATTTTTCAGCTGAACGGGGGCAAGAACTGGACGGACACCACCAACTGGCTGAGCAGCGAGCCGCTCTCCGAGTGGTACGGGGTCGAAACCAACGCAGCCGGGAAGGTCGCCGGCCTGTTGCTCGACAGCAACGGCCTCACCGGATCGATTCCGGGCCTCGTGGCCGACCTGGAAGATCTGGTCACCCTCGACCTGAGCGGGAATGACCTCACCGGAAACATTCCAGGCGCGTTGAACGAACTGCAGCAGCTTCGGGATCTGGTCCTCGACGGCAATGCGCTGGAGGGCCTTCTGCCCCCGGGTCTGGGAAACATGGCCGGGCTCCGGTATCTCAACATAGTCGACAACAAACTGAGCGGAGTGGTTCCGCGGACCTTCGCCAACCTCGCGCTGGATACGCTCTACGCGGGGAGCTCGGGTGTGTGCTTGCCTCCCTCCCTGGACGAGTGGTTCGCAGCCATCGAGCAGACCGACGATGCCGCCCGCTGCGTCGCCTCCATCAGCATCGACGTCGTCGATCTGCCCTCGCTGACCTTCTACGCGACCGGCGAGACAGCCAGGCTCGCCGCCGCCTACACGGACGCCGAAGGCGACACCATTGCCGAGGCGCCGGTCGCCTGGTCCAGCGGCAATGCCGCAGTTGCCTCGGTGCACGCGTCCGGAACGGTCACCGCGGTCGGCAGCGGGACGACGGAGGTAACGGCGACCTACCGGTCCGTGACAGCTTCGGTCGAGGTCGAGGTGGCCTTGCCGCAGAACGACACGGACGTTCTGGAGATTCTATACGACAGGACAATCGGAAAGGGGTGGACGGACGGGGCCAACTGGCTGACCGACGCTCCGCTCTCCGAATGGGCAGGGGTCGAGACCGACGAGCACGGCCGCGTGGTCGGCCTGTCGCTTCCCGACAACAACCTCCGGGGGCGGTTGCATTCGTCCATCGGCCAGCTGGACCGGCTGGTCACGCTCGACCTGAGCCGCAACTGGATCACCGGGCCGCTTCCGGCCGAGCTGGGGAACCTCCACCAGCTTCGGGAACTCGTTCTCGGCGTAAACGGGTTCTCCGGGAGTCTGCCATGGCAACTGGGGAATCTGGAGGGCCTCCGGACCCTCCACGTGGCCGTGACAAGCCTGTCCGGCTTGATACCGGCGTATTTCGCCAACCTCGAACTGGACAGTTTCCGGGTGGGCGGCACCCAATTGTGCACGCCTCCGTCGCTTGCCGCGTGGATCGAGTCGATCCGCGGGACGGACGACCCGCCCCAATGCGTCGCAACGGTATCGATCCAGCCCTCTTCTCTCACCTTCAGCGCCGCCGGCGACACCGCCCGGCTGTCGGTTGCTGTCGTGGGAGCCGACGGGAGAGTCGTGGAGTCGGCGGCAGTCTCCTGGGAGAGCGGCGATCGAACGGTCGCCCGGGTCGACGCGACGGGGCTCGTGACGGCGCGCGCCAGCGGGATCGCGGCGGTGACGGCCAGATACGATTCGACGACCGCGGGGACAGCCGATGTGGCGGTCAAGCTTTCCGGCAGCGACCGGGCCGCGCTCGAGGCGCTGTACCGCGCCACCGGCGGCGACGACTGGAAGGACAACACCAACTGGCTCAGCGACGAGCCACTCGAGAAATGGCACGGGGTCAGCGTAGGCAACGGCCGGGTCGACCGCCTCGATCTGTTCGACAACGACCTTGACGGCCAGATCCCCGCCGCCATCGGCCTGCTGGAAAACGTCTACATGCTCGACCTGGGCAACAACAACGCCGTTGTCGGACCGATTCCGCCGGCGATCGGACGGCTGCGACATCTCCGGGACCTGAACCTTCGCGACACCCGCGTGGATGGCCCCGTGCCCTCCGAGATGGGCAGCCTGACAAGGCTGAGATACCTGAGCCTCAGTTACACCAACCTGTCCGGCCCCCTGCCCGCGACCTTCTCCAACCTCAACATCAGCCGCTTCTACCATGCGGGAACCGGCCTGTGCGTACCGCGCTCCCTGGCGGCATGGTACGAGATGCTCGGGAACCGCGATCCCCTGCCGTGCATACCGGAGACGAAGGACCGGAAGGCGCTCACGACGCTGTATCACAAGACCGGCGGGCCAAAGTGGAGGAAGAGCAGGAACTGGATGACGGAGAGGAGCCTGAACACCTGGCAGGGCGTCACCACTGACCAGGAGGGCTACGTCACGGAGATCTTCCTCCCGTGGAACAGGATTACGGGCAGCATTCCGCCCGAACTGGGCGACCTCGCCCGCCTCGAAAGGCTTGCCCTGTATGGCAACAAGCTGACGCGACGCATTCCGCCGGAACTCGGCAAGCTGGCGAACGTCCGGAGGTTTTCTTTCTCATCCAACGAGCTGGAGGGACCGATCCCGCCCGAACTCGGCGGCATGGTCCGCGCGGACACCATCTACCTTTCCGGGAACGAGCTGTCGGGGCCGATTCCTCCGGAGATCGGCAAGCTCGAGAACCTCTTGCATCTGGCGCTCTTCGACAACGAATTGAGCGGCCCGCTGCCGGCGGAATTCGGCAACCTCAAGAAGCTGAGATCCATGTGGCTGGTCGACAACAAGATTGATGGCCAGCTTCCGCCTGAGTTGGGAGACATGACGTCGCTCGAGGTCCTCAGCCTCTCGAGGAACGCGATAACAGGCGGGATCCCGCGCGAACTCGGCAAGCTTCAGGCCTTGAAGCAGCTCGAGCTCGGTGACAATCAGCTGACCGGACCGATCCCCCCCGAACTCGGGAACATTACCTCACTGGAGGAATTGTTGCTGCAGAGGAATGCCCTGTCCGGCGCCATTCCGCCCGAGCTGGGCAAGTTGTCGAACCTGGAATTGATGTGGATCTTCGGGAACGAGTTGAGCGGGCCGATACCTGCCGAGCTGGGCAACCTTTCCAAGCTCGAGAGACTGGGGATCAGCAGGAATCGTCTCACCGGACCGATCCCGCCCGAACTGGGCCAGCTGTCCGCATTGAAGGAACTTCACTTCGGAGGAAACAGTCTCACCGGACCCATACCCCCGGAACTCGGCAATCTCAAGTCCGTGACCTATCTCGCCCTCTTCGACAACAAGCTGTCCGGACGCATTCCCGGCGAACTCGGCGACCTTACCGCGGTGCGCAGGCTCGTGCTGGCCGACAACAGGCTCAGCGGCCCGATTCCGCCCGAACTCGGCAAACTGTCGACCCTTGATGAACTGCACCTGCGGGGCAA
>VXLT01000060.1 GCA_009841475.1 Gemmatimonadota bacterium | reverse complement strand
CCCCCCAGCAGCCCCCGCCCAACGCGGCCTGGCGGCAATTCGACACCGAGCACTTCACCGTCACCTACCCGGAGCGGATGGCCGCGCTCGCCCGGCACGCCGGTGCCGCCGCCGAGCGCGCCTTCGGCCTCCTCGAGGAGCGCTTCGTCGACGCCCCCCGCGGCCGAGTCCAGCTCCTGCTGACCGACCACGCCGACATCTCCAACGGCTACGCCACTCCGCGCCCATTCAACCAGATCACGGTCTTCGCCCGGCCGCCGATGGACGGCGGGAGCCTCGGGTACTACGACGACTGGCTGGAACTGGTCATCACCCACGAGATCGTCCACACCTTCCACCTCGACATGACCGGCGCGATCGGGAAGGTGATCCGGGGCCTGTTCGGGCGCCCCCCCGCGCTATGGCCCGTTTTCCCTTCGGCCGCCGCGCCCACCTGGATGCTCGAGGGGCTCGCCACCTACTACGAGTCGGAGCTCACCGGCGCGGGCCGCGTCAAGGGGACCTGGCAGGAGATGGTGATGCGGGCCTCGGCGCTGGAGGGGTCGCTGCCCGGGCTCGGGCAGGTGACGGGCGATTCGCCGGTGTGGCCAGCAGGGAACCGGCCGTATGTGTACGGCGCGCGCTACATGCGGCACATGGCCGAGGTGCACGGCGAGGAGTCGCTCGCCGAATTCGCGCGAACGGTAGCGGGGCTGTGGGTGCCGTACCGGATGGACGCCGCCGCGAGAGGCGCTTTCGGCGTGAGCGTGGGGGCGAGCTGGGAGGCGTGGGCCAACGAGACGACGGAGCGTTACCGCGCATTGGCGGAAGAACTGGATGACGTGGTGCCCCTGACGATGGGGGAGACGGTGGACGGGTCGGGGCGCCTGGCCGGGCAGCCTGTCGTGTCGCCGGACGGGGGCACGCTGGTGTTTCTGCGCTCCGACGGAGTGAGCCAGCCCCAGATTCGGGCCGTGGAGCTGGACGGGGGCCGCGCCCGCAGGCTGGCGCGCGTAAACGGGACGGGCGGAACACTGTCCTGGGCGGGCGACGGGGCGCTCCTCTTCACGCAGCTCGACTTCTCCGACCGCTACCGGGTGACGAGCGACCTGTACCGGGCGGGCCGCGACGGATCGGTGGAGCGGGTGACGCGCGGCCAGCGCATCAGCTACGCGGACGTGGCTCCGGACGGGAGCCGCGCGGTGGCGGTGCGGGAGGGGGGCGGGAGCAACGCCCTCGTGCTGGTGGCGCTGCCGTCGGGCGAGGTCACCCCGCTCGTGGATGCCGGGCCGGGCCGTCACTGGGCCTTCCCGCGCTGGTCGCCCGACGGGACCCGGATCGCGGTGGTGCGGTGGGTTCGCGCGGCGATGATGGACATCGTGATCCTGGACGCCGCGGGCGAGGTCGTCACCGAAGTCACCCGCGACCGCGCGGTCGACACCGCCCCCTCCTGGACGCCCGACGGGACCACCGTCCTGTGGTCTTCCGACCGCACGGGAATCCCCAATCTCTACGCGGCCACGCTCGGTGGCGGCGCCAACCCCGAAATCCGCCAGGTCACCAACGTGCTCGGCGGCGCGACCCACCCCTCCGTCGACCCGCGGGGCCGCTGGATCCACTACGCCTCCTACCACGCGGACGGGTGGCACCTCGAGCGAATCCCCTTCGCCCCGGCCGACTGGTTCGCGCCCCAGCCGATGAACCCCAGGTTCGTGTCCGGGCCCGCCACGGCGCCCCAACCGGCCGCGACCCCGGATTCCGCCGGGTTTACCCCCCGCCGCTACCGCCCGTTCTCCACGCTGCGCCCCTACTACTGGTCACCCCTCTACCAGAGCGCGGAGAAGGGCACCGACATGGCGGGAGGCACGCGCACCGTCTTCCAGCCGTTCGTGGGCATCCTTACCGGGGGGAGCGATCTGGTGGGCCGGCACTCCTACGCCCTCGCCACGCGCTGGACCATCGACGCCAGCCGCTTCGCCGGGAGCCTCAGCTACAACTACGCCGGGCTCGGCAACCCGGTGCTGGGGGTGTCCGCGGCGCAGAGATACGATGCCACCTCGCGCACGATCGGGGTGCCGGACCAGAGGGGAGACCGTCACGAATTCTTCCTTGTGGAGCAGGAACGCAGCCTGTCGCTCTCTTCCAGTTTCGTGCGGCTGCGCTACCGCCACACCACGGCGCTGACGCTCAGCGCGGGCGTCGTCGCCGAACACCTGTCCGTGCAGCACCCGGACGGCAGGGACGGGCCGGCGCTGGTCAACCCCCGCACCAACTTCACCGACCTGCGCGCGACCCTGTCGTTTTCGAACACCCAGCGGCGGGCGCTGTCGTTCTCGCGGGAGGAAGGGGTGCGCGGCTACGTGAGCTGGCGCCAGCGCCTGGAGCAGGGCCTGGACTCCGACGCCCGCGGTGCCATCGGCCAGGACCGGGGGTACGCCGAATTCACCGGCGACTTGTCCGCGTTCAAGGCGCTCGGCCGCTTCGGCTTCGCGAACCACGTGCTGGCGACCCGGCTGTCGGCGGGTGCGGCTTCGGGTCCGGGGGCGGACCAGTTCCACTTCGATGTCGGCGACGCCGAGGGGCAGCCGGAGACGTTCTCGGGATTCGGGTTGTTCGGGGGCGCGCGCCGCCTCTTCCCCATCCGGGGCTACCCGTCGGGCTACCGCTCGGGCAAGTTCGCCTGGAGCTGGAGCGCCGAGTACCGCTTCCCCGTCGCCATCCTGGACCGCGGCTTCGGCGCCTGGCCCCTCTTCCTGGACCGGCTCCATGGATCGGTCTTCCTCGACGGCGGCAACGCCTGGGGACCCACGCTGGGCGAGTCCCGCTACGACAACCCCCAACAGCCTGCACTCTGGAGCACGGGCGTGGAGGCGTCGATGATCGTGGCCCCGCTCTATCTGCGGGGGACCAGCCTCCGCGTCGGTGCAGGGTTCCCGCTGGTGGAGGGGGACGGGCCGGTCTTCTACCTGCGGATCGGCAACGCGTTCTAGGCATCCACCCCTTGACCACAAGCTGTAGGGTGTGTACCTTCATTGTCCCACTATATCTGGTGGCCGCGAGAGGAAATCCACAAACTCAGGCCCTTGAAAGACATGGACTTCAAGCATCTTTCAACACCGCGAACAGCGCTTCGGGCCGCTTTTTCCACAGTTTCCACGCTCTAGGACACGGGACTCGCCTGCCATGACCTCACGATCCGATGCCACAGGTGTCTTCACGGACCAGCCTCCGGCCGATCTGCCCCCCGCCCAGCTTTCGGAGAACGCGCGCATCGTGCTTGCGCGCCGGTACCTGAAGAAAAACGAGGCCGGTGAACCGACGGAGGATCCGGAGACCATGTTCTGGCGGGTCGCCCGGGTGATCGCGGAGGAGGACCGCAAGTACGGGGTCTCGGGCGCGGCCGTCGAGGAGGTGGCGCGCAGCTTCTACGACCTCATGACCACCGGCCGCTTCGAGCCCAACTCCCCGACGCTCATGAACGCGGGGCGCCCGCTGGGGCAGCTGTCGGCCTGCTTCGTGCTCCCCGTCGAGGACGCGCTCTCCAACGAAAAGAGCGGCATCTACGACACGCTGCGCTCGATGGCGCTGGTGCACCAGTCGGGCGGGGGCACGGGCTTCTCCTTCTCGCAGCTCCGGCCCGAGGGCGACACCGTCCGCTCCACGATGGGGGTGGCGTCGGGCCCCGTGTCCTTCATGCGCCTCTACGATGCGTCCACCGAGGTGGTGAAGCAGGGCGGCACGCGGCGCGGCGCCAACATGGGGATCCTGCGCGTGGACCACCCCGACATCCGCTCCTTCATCCGCTGCAAGAACGACACGTCGCAGATCACGAACTTCAACATCTCGGTCGCGATCACCGACGCCTTCATGGAGGCGGTGGCGAACAACGAGGAGTACGACCTGGTCACCCCCCGCACCGGCGAGGTGGCCGGCCGCGAAAACGCCCGCGAGATCTTCGACATGATCGTGGAGGGGGCCTGGAAGACGGGCGAGCCGGGCGTCTTCTTCATCGACCGCGCCAACGAGTACAACCCGGTGCCGGCGCTCGGATCCTACGAGGCCACGAATCCCTGTGGCGAGCAGCCGCTGCTGCCCTACGACGTCTGCAACCTGGGCAGCATCAACGTGGGTGTGTTCGCGAAGTCCGGGCACACCGGCGAGCCGGAGCGGGGAATCGACTGGGACGGGCTCAGGCGGGTCGTGCACCTCTCCATCCACTTCCTCGACAACGTCATCGACGCCAACCGCTACCCGCTGCCCGAGATCCACGATCTGGCCCAGGAGATCCGCCGGGTGGGCCTCGGGATCATGGGGTGGGCGGATCTGCTGGTGCGGCTGGGCGTGCGCTACGACTCCGACGAGGGCGTGGCGCTGGCGCGGACCGTGATGGGGTTCATCGAGGAGGAGACGAGGATCGCCTCGGAGCGGCTCGCGGAGCTGCGCGGCGTCTTCCCGGCGTGGGAGGAGTCGATCTGGGGGCCGGACGGGAAATGTGCGCGGGGCGCGGACGGGGAGCGCGTCCGCCCGCAGCGCCGGCTGCGCAACTGCAACCTCACGACGGTGGCGCCGACGGGCACGATCTCGATCATCGCGGGATGCAGCGGCGGGATCGAGCCGCTCTTCGCGGTCGCCTTCATGCGCAACCAGGCCGGCGTGATGATGCCGGACGTGAACCCCGACTTCGTCGAGCGGGCGAAGCGCGAGGGATGGCACACCGACGACCTCATGGAGAAGATCGCCGAAGAGGGCCACATCCACTTCGACGAGGTGCCCACCGAGGTTCAGGACACCTTCCGCACCTCCCACGACATCTCCCCGGTGTGGCACGTGCGCATGCAGGCAGCGTTCCAGGAGCACGTGGACTCGGCCATCTCCAAGACGACCAACTTCGCCCATGAGGCCACCCGCACCGACGTGCGCAAGATCTACGAACTGGCCTTTGAGACGGAGTGCAAGGGCGTGACGGTGTACCGGGACGGTTCGCGCCCGATGCAGGTGCTGTCGACGGGGAAGACGGGGCAGGGGGAAGAGGGCGCGGCGGACGCGCCGGCGGGGTCCGGCGAAGCGGGGGTGCCGGTCCAGCCGGCCGAACTCGAGGGCCTGGCCCAGCAGCTCGCCGATGCGCGGGAGCGGGCCCACACCCTGGAGGGCGCTGTCGAGGAGTTGAAGAGCCAGCTGGAGGAGCACGACAGGGAGGCTGCGGCGTCGCGTCACAAGCGCCAGCGCCCGTCGATCCTCAGGGGGCACACGATCAAGATGGACTGCCCCCTCGGCGACCTCTACGTCACGGTCAACGAGGACGAAAACGGCCGCCCCTTCGAGGTCTTCTGCACCGTGGGCAAGGCGGGGGGCGCCGCCATGGCCGATTCGGAGGCGATCGGGCGCCTGATCTCGCTGGGGCTCAGGTCCGGAATCCCGATCACGGCCATCAAGGGGCAGCTGCGGGGCATCTCCTGCGACCGGGCCGTCGGCGTGGGCCCGCAGAAGGTGCTGTCGGCCCCGGACGCGATCGCGCAGGCGCTGGAACACTACCTCGCCGAGAAGGAGGGGGTGCAGGAGGAGATGCTGCTTCCGGTGTCGGCCGGGGGAGGTGGAAGGACTGGCGGAGGCGGTGAG
>VXLT01000286.1 GCA_009841475.1 Gemmatimonadota bacterium | reverse complement strand
GGGCCGGGGCGGCGGGGTCCGAACCGGGCGCCGAAGAGGGAGCCGACCCGGCGGTAGCCACGTGTTGCGCCGGGGAGGAGGCCGAAGCGGCCGCCGCGCATCCCGCAGGCGCACCTGCAACCGCAACGGACCCGGTCTGCGGCATGACCGTCGCCGTGGAAGGGTCGCCGTCCTTCACCTACAAAGACCAAACCCTGCACTTCTGCTGCCCCGGCTGTCGCGCCCGCTTCGAAGCCGATCCGGCGGCGTATGTGTAGCAGGCCTGCCGGCCGCGTGGGCCGGTGCCGAAGGCGACCGCGGACGCGAGTCGGCCGATGAGGCCCGAGATCCGCGACCTTCAGGCCTCGATGCGCGAGCAGGGGTACATCGCCGAACGCTCGATCGTCACCGCCGTCCACCTGGCCCGCGCGATGGAGAAGCCGCTGCTGATCGAGGGCGACGCGGGGGTCGGCAAGACCGAGGTCGCGAAGGTGATGGCGGGGATTCTCGGGGCGGAACTGATCCGGCTGCAGTGCTACGAGGGACTCGACGTCAATACGGCGCTCTACGAGTGGAACTACCAGAAGCAGCTGCTGCGGCTGCGGATCGCGGCGGACGAGCGGAACCCGGACGGCCAGCCCGGCCACCACGCCGACGACAGCCTCGAGGACATCATCTTCGGGCGCCGCTACCTGCTGGAGCGGCCCCTGCTGCGCGCGATCACGCGGCCGGACGCGCCGCCCGTGCTGCTCATCGACGAGATCGACCGTGCCGACGAGGGCTTCGAGGCCTTCCTGCTGGAGGTGCTCTCCGACTTCCAGGTCACGATCCCCGAGCTGGGCACGATCCGCGCCGAGCACCGCCCGGTGGTCATCCTCACCTCGAACCGGACGCGCGAGATCGGCGACGCGCTGCGGCGGCGCTGTCTCTACCTCTACATCGAGCACCCGCCGTTCGAGAAGGAGGTCGAGATCGTTCGCGCGCGCGTGCCCGGGATCGCCGACCGGCTCGCCGCCGAGATCACCCACTTCGTGCAGTCACTGCGCCGGCGCGCTCTGATGAAGCCGCCCGGCGTGGCGGAAACGCTGGACTGGGCGCACGCGCTGGTGACGCTCCACAGGGACGCGCTGGACGCCGAGACCGTCGCCGAGACGCTGGGGTGCCTGGTAAAGGACCGGCACGACCTGCGGGAGGTGGAGGGGGACGACATCAAGGAACTGGTGCGGGTGGCTGCAGCTGGCTGACAGCCCGTGGACAAAACGCGGAAACATGACTAACTTGGTTGACCATGTTTCGTTTTGGAGGAATTCGATGCAGGTCAACATCCATGAAGCCAAGACCCACCTGTCGCGTCTCATCAGACGCGCCCTGGCCGGTGAGGAAGTCATAATCGCCAAACGCCGGAAGCCACTGGTTCGGCTGGAGGTGATTGGAGGGGAAGATGAGAAACCCAGGCTTGGCGGCGCCCGAGGCCTGGTTATCCGGATGGACGACGACTTCGACGATCCACTCCCCGAATTCGCGCCCTACGAACCGTTGGGTGAGCGTGAGTGACGATACTGGTCGACACTCACGCCCTGCTTTGGGCGCTTGACACCCCGGACAAACTGAGCCGCCGCGCGCAGAGAACGCTGACCGATCGCCGAAACCGCATCTGGCTCAGTACCGTGAGCCTGTGGGAGATCGCCATCAAGATCAGCGCCGGGAGAATCGCCCTCGGTGCCGACTGGCGTGATCTCATGGAGTCGGGGAGACGCGCGCTGCGGGCGCAGTGGTTGTTCGTGAAGCCCTGGCACTGCCACGAGGTCGCCGATCTGCCCTGGCATCACCGCGACCCGTTCGACCGAATGCTGATCGCTCAGGCGATCTCGGAGGGCATGACACTTCTGACCCGCGATCAGGCGATCGGGGAATACGAGGTGGACGTGCTGTGGTGATGGTTGGCGCCGCAGGACCGGTCGCCTCCCCTTGATCCCCCTTCGCCGCCTTCCTTAACTTTCCACCGTGACCACTCGATCTCACGCACCTCCCACCAGGTGTTCCACCCGCCGCCTCCCGCCCCCTCTCGCCATGCCCGCTCTGCGCCCGCCTGAAGCATGAGCCACGCGACGACCCACCAGCACGATGTAGTCATCATCGGCGGAGGCGGGGCGGGGCTCCGCGCCGCCATCGCGATCGCGGAGGAGAACCCTTCCTTCTCGGTGGCGTGCGTGTCCAAGGTCTACCCGATGCGGAGCCACACGGTGACGGCCGAGGGGGGCGCCGCGGCGGTCATCAAGCCGAACGACAGCCTGGAAGACCACATCTACGACACGATCAGCGGTGCCGACTGGCTCGCCGACCAGGACGCGGTCGAGTACTTCGTCAACCGCGCCCCGAGCGAGATGATTCAGCTGGAGCACTGGGGCTGCCCCTGGAGCCGGATGGCCGACGGATCCGTCGCCGTCCGCCCCTTCGGCGGCATGAAGATCGAGCGCACGTGGTTCGCGGCCGACAAGACCGGCTTCCACATGCTGCATTCGCTCTTCCAGACCACTCTCAAGTACGGCAACATCGTCCGCTACGACGAGCACTTCGCCTCGAAACTGCTCCTCGACGACGAGGGGCGGTGCCGGGGGTGCGCGGCGATCGAACTGCGGACCGGCACGGTGCGGGCCATCCTGGGCAAGTCGGTGATCATCTGCACCGGCGGGGCGGGCAAGGCGTTCCCGTTCACCACCAACGGCGCGATCAAGACCGGTGACGGGATGGCGATGGCCTACCACGCGGGCGTGGCGCTGAAGGACATGGAGTTCATCCAGTACCATCCGACGGGGCTCCCAGGCACTGGCATCCTGATCACGGAGGCGTCACGGGGCGAGGGCGGGATCCTGGTCAACAAGGACGGATACCGCTACCTGCAGGACTACGACCTCGGCGAGGCGCTGGACGTCAGCGATCCGCGGCACCCCCAGAAGCGGGCGATGGAACTCGGGCCCCGCGACAAGCTCAGCCAGTGCTTCATCAAGGAGAAGAATGCGGGCCGCACGATCAAGACCAAGGACGGCGACGCGGTCCACCTCGACCTGCGCCACCTCGGCGCGGCGAAGATCGACAAGCGCATCCCCTTCGTTCGCGAGCTCGCGCGCAGCTACGCGGGGATCGACCCGGTGCACCAGCCGATCCCGGTGCGGCCGGTCGTCCACTACGTGATGGGCGGGATCGACGTCGACAGCAATTCCGCGACGAACATCCCCGGGCTCTACGCGGCCGGCGAGTGCGCCTGCGTCTCGATCAACGGCGCGAACCGGCTGGGGTCGAATTCGCTCACCGAGCTGCTGGTCTTCGGTGCCCAGGCGGGCACGCACGCGGCCCGTTTCGCCATGGACAAGCCCGACTACGACGTGTCGGGACTGGAGGCGCAGGCGGCCGACGAGGGCGAGCGGATCCGGCGCACCTGGTTCCGCACGCGCACACGGTCCGGCAGCGAGCGGATCGCGGTTCTGCGCAACGAGCTCCACGACGCCATGGAGGACGGCGCCGGCATCTACCGGGATGCGGACTCGCTGGACGCGGCGTGCGAGAAGATCGCCGAACTGCGCGACCGCTACCGCAAGGTCGTCCTCGACGACCACACCAACAGCTTCAACACCGAACTGACCGCCGCGCTCGAGCTCTCCTCCCTGCTGGACGTGGCCGAGGCCATGGCGCATTCGGCCCGGGAGCGCACCGAGTCGCGCGGTTCGCACCAGCGGCTCGACCACCCCGACCGCAACGACGACGACTTCCTCGCCCACACGCTGGCCTTCCGGGCCGATGGCGGCGGCGCGCCCAGGATCGAGTACCGCCCCGTGACGATCACCAAGTGGCCTCCCGGCGAGCGCACCTACGGCGCGGACTCGGGGCTGAAGCGGCCTGCGGACGAGCCCGGCGAGGCCGGCGAACCCGGCGAACCCGGCGAACCCTCATAGCGGGGCAAGACCATGTCAAACAACGGCAAAATGACGCTGGAGATCTTCCGCTACCACCCGGAGACCGACGCGGAGCCGCGCTACCAGTCGTACGAAGTGCCCTACAACGAGGACTGGGTGGTCCTCGACGCGATCAACTGGATCAAGGACCACATGGACGGCTCGGTCACCTACCGCTGGAGCTGTCGCATGGGAGTGTGCGGGAGCTGCGGGATGATGGTGAACGGCGAGCCCAAGCTCACCTGCGCCGCGTTCCTGAAGGACTACTATCCGGGCGCGGTGAGGGTCGATCCGCTCGTCAACTTCCCCGTGGAACGGGACCTGCTCATCTCGATGGACGGCTTCATGGAGAAGCTCGAGGCGGTCAAGCCGTACATCATCCGCGACGACGTGAACGACACCTCCGAGGGCGAATACCGGCAGTCCCCCGCCGAGCTGGCGCGCTACAAGCAGTTCTCGATGTGCATCAACTGCATGCTGTGCTACAGCGCCTGCCCCGTCGTCGGCCACGAGGAGGAGTTCCTCGGCCCCGCGGCGCTCGCGCTCGGCCACCGCTACAACAAGGACTCCCGCGACCAGGGCCAGTCCGAGCGCATGGAGGTCATGCTGTCGAACGAGGCGATGTGGGGCTGCACCTTCGTCGGCGAGTGCTCGGTGGTGTGCCCGAAGCACGTGGATCCGGCGGGCGCGATCCAGCAGGCGAAGGCGGCCGGCGCGCAGGAATACTTCAAGAGCTTCGTGATGCCGAGGAGTTCGTGATGAGGCTCCGCGTAGCACCGAGAGTGCCGAGGCGCCCGGATGGCAAGGCGCGACGAGGGAGAATAGCCACAGCGCTATTCGACCGAGGAAGCAACGCAGAGCATAAGCGTCCAGCCGGGATGCATCGGCGCTCGAATGCAGCGGGGCCTCGTCGCGAGCTCCGGAAAGGGGCGGGGGTATGAGGGAGGCGCGCCCATGAGCGGCCAGTACCACCGACCGCACCGCTGGGCATGGTGGACGGAGCGGCCCGGTTACATGCGCTTCATGATCCGGGAGCTGACCAGCGTCTTCATGGCGGGGTACCTGGTGGTGTTCGTGCTGACGTTGGCGAAGGTGGGGGCGGGTGAGGCCCTCGCGGGCGCGACTCCCGGGACCATTGAGGATGTGCTCTTCGGCAGTCCCCACCCCTTCGCCGAATGGATCGCCGAAATGCGCAGCCCGGGCTGGATGGCGGCCCACGCGGTCGCGCTGGCCGCCGCCGTGTGGCATGCCGTCACGTTCTTCGGCGCCGTGCCGCAGGCGATGCCGATCTTCCTGGGCGAGAAGCGATTGCCGGCGCCGGTTGCGATGATCGTGATGGGGTACGGGCCGTGGCTGACCGTGACGGCGGTCATCCTGTGGTGGGTGCTCCGGTGAGCGGCGGCGGGGGCAGCGGGTCCAAGGGCGGGCAGGCCGCCGGGCGTCCTTCCGGCGAGGCCTTCTGGTGGGCGCTGTTTTCGGCTGGCGGCGTGATGGCGGCGCTTTTCGTGCCCGCGTTCGTGATCGTGACGGGGTTCCTGCTGCCCGCTGGGGACGAGGCGGTCTCCGTGGCGCGGGCGGCGACCTTCGCGCAGGCGGTGGGATGGTGGCCGGTGAAGATCGCGCTTCTCGGCGTGATCGTGCTGTCGCTGTTCCACTGCGCGCACCGGATCCGTCACCTGCTGATGGACGTGGGGCTGCGCCGGTTCTCGGGTGCGCTGAAGCTGCCGTGCTACGGGGGCGCGCTGGCCGCGAGCGCTTGGGCGGCGTGGGTGCTCTGGGGGATTTGAGGG
>VXLT01000174.1 GCA_009841475.1 Gemmatimonadota bacterium | reverse complement strand
GTGCCCCACTGGCTCCCCGACGCCGCCCGCCCGGTCACGCGCTGGAAGAACCCTCGCCAGTTCCCGGCACACTCGATGTACGAGATGAGCGTGTGGCTGGGCAGCGCCCTCAGCTCGTCCAGCGACAGCTCGACCTGCCTCTCCGCGCCCGGCCCGCCCACCGCCAGCCGGTACGACGCGGGATCGATCATCGGCGTGGGCGCGTGGTTGCGCACGAAGAACAGGTCGTTCGGGGTGAGCAGGCCGTCCAGATCGGCGAGGCGGGTCTCCAGGTTCGTGCCATGCTGGACGAAGGGGGACGCATCCTTGACCCAGGCCGCGGGGGCCGCGGTGGCCGCGTCTGCGGCGCCGCCCGGCACCGAACCGGCGCCGCCGGCCGCTCCTTCCGTGCCGGCTCCGTCTCCACCGGGGCCGCAGCCCGAAAGGACCACGCCCGCGCCGGCGGCCATCGCGGCAAGCGCGTCTCTTCTGCTCAGTGGATGCTCGCTCATGTTGCTGAGACTAGGCAGGTTGGCGCCGCCGGGCAACGGGTTGTTTCGAGGCCGAGCCGCAACCTGCCCGGCGCGATCATGCCGTTCGAACCGGGGTCCGGGATCCATTCGGAGTGCGGTTCATGAAGCGGCTGGTTGCCGCAGCCGTCCTGTTGCCCACACTTTGAAGCAGGCACAGTGACGAGACTCGGACCCGACCTACCCTGCCGGAGGCCCCAGATGTCCCTTCTCTCCGCCCTTCCAGTCCGCCTGGCGCAAGTGACCGGCGTCGCCCGCACGTCCTGCGATGCCCGCCTGACCGGCGTCGCCCGGGCGTCCTGCCAGATCCGCCTGGCCCTCCTCGTGCCCGCCGCACTTCTCCTCCTGCTGGCGCCCGCCCGCGAGGCCGCCGCCCAGCGCCCGATGGTGTACGCCACCATCGACTCGCTGCGCCACATCCAGTCGGTGGAGCCGCGTCTGGGCCCGCCGGGCACCAGGGTCGAGATCTACACCGAGAACCTTCCCCCGCAGGCGAAGATTCACGTGGGCATCGGCGCCATGCGCGCCGGATTCGAGGCGCTCGGCGAAGGCGAGCAGCAGATGTGGGGAGAAGTCTCCGCGACCGTGCGCGTCCCCGGCTACGCCAGCTGGGAGCGGCCGCTCGTCTTCATCATCTTCAACGGAATCTTCAGTCCGATCGGAATCTCGGACCCATTCCACGTCACCAACGATGACGGGATGGTTCAGCGGACCGGCCGGATCACCGACGAAGGCCTGGGGTGCGTGACGTTGCGCGACCAGGACGAGTACATGTACGCGCTCACCGGGGATCTGGAGGGGCTGAAACCCGGCGACGAGGTGGTCGTCGAGGGGACGATCAGCATCGAGGGCCCCTGCGACGAGGCCGACTCGATTGCGGTGGTGCGCTGGAGGGAGGCGGGGTAGCTCCTACCCCACCGGCTCCAGCCTGACGATCGGCGTCGTCGGCGTCGCCCCGCCGCCCCGCCGCCCCCGCTGCTCGAGCGCGATGTAGATGTAGCCGTCCGGTCCTTCACGCACGTCTCGCACCCGGCCTCTGCCCTCGAAGACCGTCTCGCGCCCGGTCACGCGGCCGCCCTCGATGGTCAGCCGGTCGACCCGCCCGCCGGAGAGCCCGCCCGCGAAGAGGCTGCCCCGCCACTCGGGGAACTTGTCGCCGTGGTAGAAGGCCAGCCCCGACACGCCGATGGAGGGCACCCAGAAGTGGAGGGGTTGCTCCATCCCTTCGGCGTGTGTCCCTCCATGAATCGCGGTGCCCGAGCCGTAGTTCACCCCGTATCCGATCACCGGCCAGCCGTAGTTGGCGCCGGCGGTGGAGACGTTGACCTCGTCGCCGCCCTGCGGCCCGTGTTCGGTGAGCCAGACGGCGTCCGTTTCCGGATGGATGACAAGGCCCTGCGGGTTCCTGTGGCCGTAGCTCCAGATCTCGGGCCGCGCGCCCGCCTGGCCGACAAAGGGGTTGTCGTCGGGGACGCTGCCGTCGTCGTGCAGCCGTACGATGACGCCCTGGTGTAGGGAGATGTCCTGGGCCGGGTGCGCCGTCAGGTCTCCGATCGTGCGAGCCTGGCGGTCGCCGACCGAGAGGAAGAGGTAGCCTTCCGAGTCGAACGCGATACGGCAGCCGTAGTGACTGCTGCCATCGGAAACGGCCGTGAAGATCTCGTCCATGAGGGTGAAGCGGTCGTTCTCGAAGGTGCCCCGCGCCACGACCGTCGTGCCCGCTCGGAGGCCCTGCACGGACTTCGAATAGCTGAGGTACATGATGCGGTTGTTGGCGAAGTCCGGATGGGGGACCACGTCCATCAGTCCGCCCTGACCTCTGACAAGGACTTCGGGGATGCCGGGGACCGGATCGGGGAGGAGCTTGCCGTCACGGATGATCCGCAGCCGTCCGACCTTTTCCGTGACAAGAATGTCGCCGCCGGGAAGGAAGGCGATCGACCAGGGAATTTCGAAGCCGTCGGCCACGGTGACGACCCGGTAGTCGTGGAGCGCGGTCTGCACCGCGTCGGACTGGCCGCTGGCCGGGGACGCGGCGGCAAGCAGGGCCGCAGCGAGGAGCAGGACGGAAGAATTCTGGCGCAGCATGGTTTCGGTTCGCCTCGTTCGATTGTTTTCGGGGTCCCGCGCGGGATGGTGCGGGGACGCGCTGTTTCAGGGGGAAAGGTAAGACAGGTGGCGCCGGAGGTGCCAGAGAGGGGGGAGACAAGGTCGCGCCCGGTCGCCGCGTGACGCAGCGTCACGGGGCGAAGGCCTGCCGTTGGCCCTCGCCCCGGGGTGCGAAATCGGCCACGGGTCGCCAGAATACAACGTAGCGAGGCAATGGCAACCAGCGGGTGGCCCGCGTCCGGCAGCTGGCAGCCGAGTGCAGGGGAATACTCTGGACGGGGACAATCGACAAGGAAATATATCGTTTCATGAATATTCGGAAGACGAATATATACGATAGTATATTGGATTTCGGACGTGTGCGCGTCCATCACTGTCCACGCGGCAGGAAAGTCCCCGGTCGCGGGTGGCTCTCGGAGTGGCGGGCGGCCTCCCGGGCGCTGCCGCAGGCGTTCGCCGCAGGGCTCGCGGCCGCCTTCGCTACGCTGATCCCGGGTGGTCTCGCCGGGCCTGGCGGCGCGACGGCTCTGGAATCCACCCGCACCCTCCAGGACCGGCCGGCCGTGCAGCTCGCCACTGCGGCGCCGGCCCCTGCGCGCATCTCCGAGGAGGTTCGCGTCCTCGAGACCTACCCCTTCTCGGACCCCGATCCGGTTCCCATCCTGGCCCGCGACCGAAGGCTGTACCCCTATCACGCCTTCGAGGGGTACTCGCCCACCTCCGAGCCGCGCGAGTGGAAGGTCGTCAAGATGGAGAACGACCTGATCGAGGTGTACGTGCTGCCGGAGGTCGGGGGGAAGGTGTGGGGCGCGGTGGTCAAGGAGACGGGCCACGAGTTCATCTATCGCAACGAGGTGATGAAATTCCGCGACATCTCGCTGCGCGGCCCGTGGACCTCGGGCGGCATCGAATTCAACTTCGGCGTCATCGGGCACACTCCGGCCACCGCCACCCCCGTCGACTACCTGCTGCGCGAGAACGGGGACGGCAGCGTGAGCACGTTCGTCGGCGCGATGGACCTGCCGTCGCGCACCCACTGGCGGGTCGAGATCCGCCTGGAGCCGGGCCGCGCCTACTTCGAGACCAACGCGCTGTGGTACAACCCCACGCCCCACGAGCAGCCCTACTACAACTGGATGACCGCGGCCGCGTTCGCGCAGGACGACCTTGAAATCTTCGTGCCCGGCGGCTCCTACCTGGAGCATTCGGGCCGCGAACGACCCTGGCCGGTCGATGAGCAGGGCCGCTTCCTGCCGCTTTACCGCAACAACGCCTTCGGGGGCAACAAGTCGTACCACGTCGTCGGCGAGCTGAACGACTTCTTCGGCGGCTACTTCCACGACGACGGCTACGGCTGGGGGCACTGGGCCCGCTACGAGGACATGCCGGGGCAAAAGATGTGGCTCTGGGCGCTGTCGCGCGCGGGCGGTGTGTGGGAGGACCTGCTCACGGACACCGACGGCCAGTACGTCGAGTTCCAAGCCGGCCGGCTCTTCGTGCAGTACTCGCCCGGGAACCACGTAAACCCGGTCACGCAGGCGGCCTTCGACCCGCTCTCATCGAGCAGCTGGACGGAGACATGGTTCCCGCTGGAGGGGACGGGGGGGCTGACGGACGCGTCGCGCGAGGGGGCGATGCACGTGGAGCGGGAGGGCGAACGGCTGAGCGTCACGGTGAACGCGTTTCGCGACATGGCCGACACGATGCGGGTCTGGTCGGGGGACGAACTCGTCGCGACGCGGCCGGTCACGCTGGAGGCGCTGGCGGCACACCGGGAGGAATTCGAGGTGGATGCGGAGGAGCCCTTCCGGGTCGCGCTGGACGGATTGGACCTGGACTACGAGTCCGATCCGGCGAGCCGGATGCTCTCGCGGCCCTTCGAGACGGATCCAGCGGCGCGTCCCAGCCTGCCCGAGGCGGACGTGCAGGTCTTTGAGGCGCGGGAGCTGGCGAAGGGACGCCGGTACCGGGAGGCCCGGGTGCTGTTCGAAGCCGCCGCCGAGAGCGAACCGTGGAACCGGGAGGCGCGGCTCGGCCTGGCGGCTCTCGACCTGCGCTCGGCGCGTTACGAGGAGGGGCTGCGGCACGCGAACCGGGCGCTCCAGCTCGACGCCTACGATGCCGAGGCCAACTTCCTGGCCGGGAATCTGTACCGCGCGCTCGGGCGGACCGCCGATGCACGCGACGCCTTCGGGTGGGCGGCGCGCTCGGTGGGCTTCCGGGCGGCGGCCTACATCCAGCTGGCGGAGATCATGACGGCGGCGGGGGAGTGGGGCGAGGCGGGACGGTATGCCCGGCTGGCGCTCGACTTCGACCGCAACAGCATCCCGGCCCTGCAACTGCTGGCGATCAACGGGCGCGTCACGGGGGACGAGGCGGGTGCGGAGTGGGCGCGCGGAAGGCTGCTGGAGATCGACCCGCTGCACCATTTCGTGCAGGTGGAGCGGTGGCTGGCCGGCGCGACGGCTACCTCCCCCACCCTGAACGGAGCGCTGCGCAGCGAGTACCCGGGTCAGTCGCTCCTGGAGCTGGCGGTGAGCTACGCCAACCGGGGCCGGGGCCACGAAGCCATCCTGATGATGAAGCTGATCACGGTGTCGGCGAATCCGTTGGGTGGCGCGGCTGCGGCGGCCGCGGCCCCAACCCCGACCGCCCCCCTGGTCCGCGCGTGGTCGGCCTTCCTGGCATCGGCCCCCTCCTCACTCACGGAGCTCGGCGGGGACGACCTCGACTTCACTTTCCCGTTCCGCGCCGAGACGCTGCCGGTGCTGCGCTGGGCCGCCGAGCAGGGTGAGCACTGGGGATGGGACTACCTGCTTGCGCTCAACCTGTGGGCGCTCGACCGCGACGAGGAGGCAGCCCCCATCTTCGCCCGGCTCGGTGACGAGCCCGGATACGGACCCTTCTACGCGGCGCGGGGCCACCTCCTCCACGCCGTCGAGGGCCGCGACCCCGCCGGCGACTTCGCCCGCGCGGTGGAGCTCGCGCCCCAGGTCCGGCTCCTTCACGTGACCCGGATCCGGCACGCGCACGCGTCGGGGCTCTGGCGCGAGGCCCTCGACATGTCGGCCCCGGCCCGGGGCGCCGTCCCGGCGGGCGTCAACCGGGGCCGGCTGCGCGTGCGGGGCCGGGTCGCGCGGGACCGGCCCGGGGGAGCGGG
>VXLT01000313.1 GCA_009841475.1 Gemmatimonadota bacterium | reverse complement strand
TGTCCCCCTGCGCCTGCAGCCCCTGTGAGGTGCGGGCGCGGGGGTGCGGTCAGCCGGACTCGGGGGAGCGCGAGGGGGGGGGGGCGACGGTGGGGGACGTGGTGGCGTTTCTGGCATCCGAGCGGGCGAGCCTGATCACGGGGGCGTGCATCGCGGCGGACGGGGCGCAGGGGCGGTCGCTGGTGTAACGGCCGCCGGCGGCTGTGGAGGACCCGGGACGTCCAGCGGAATCTGTCCGCCAGTACGAAATGTCATGTCTACATGTCATAATGTAATGTCAACACGACAATGCAAGTCACTGATCATTGCCATTCACACTGCAATCCACTATTATTGGCCCATTGAAGTTGAATTTGTATCATGGCGCAAGTGCGAGACGTGACGGGTCCCGGAGGGGAGAGACGACGTTGAGTGCTCAGTGGTGGCAGGCTTTCGGCGCGATTGCCGGGGTGGTGGTCGCAACGGTGGTGGCGGCGGTTGGCGCAACCTGGTGGAGTGCCAGGGCGGCGAGGGCAGCCGTCGATGCCCTGTACGATCGGCTGAAGGACAACGATTTCAAGCACATCGAGGTTCGTTTGGAACAGATGGACGACCGGATAGGACGGGTGGAGGAGCGGATGACTGCGCGAATCGATCGGGTGGAGGCGCGCCTGGATGGGACGATTGGGCGCCTGAGCCACAGGATGGAGGAAGGGTTCAGGGAACTGAAGGCGCTGATCCAGGGGGCGCAGGCGGGGTAGGCCCCCCCTCAGACGAACCGCACCAGCCTCACTTCCAGCGCGCGCGTCTTCCCCGCAGCCCCCTTCCACTGCACCAGGATCGGGCTCTGGTAGGTGCCCCAGCCGATCTCGCCGGCCCCATCGCCGCGGCGGTCCAGCACCGGCAGGCTGAACGCCCGCTTCATGCGCAGGAAGTGTGAGACGGGCAGCGCCACCGCCTTGTTGACCACGCGCTCCACCACCGAGTCGCGGAGCCCGATCCGGTCGAGCACCTGGTTCAGGACCTGAACCGCGTCGAACTGCGCGAAGTTGATCGCCTTGGCGGGGATCGTGCGGGGGTCGCGCAGCACGTCCCGCACGTCCTTTCCGGTCTGCGCCATGAACCGGAAGGGGTTCCGGAGTGCGTTGCGCAGATCGTAGTTCATCAGCAGCGGTTCGTACTCGTTGACCGTGAGGCCCGCGTCCTGCTCGTCTTCCGGAAGCGAGACATCGAAGCGGCCGAAAGCCACATTGTGGCGGGCCACCATCTGCTCCAGCGTGCCGATGAACCCGAGGGCCGGATCGCGCAGGTTCAGCGCGTCGATCGCGTGCGGTGACGAATGGACGGGGATGACCTTCCGCGCGACTTCCTCCTCGTCATTGTAGGCGATCACCGAGGTGCGCCGGTGGCGGGTTCCTCCCAGGTGCACGCCGTCGAGCTCCACGAACCAGACCGGCTCCGTACCCCCGAGTTCGTATGAAGCCGAGTTGCGGAGCCCGGCGCCGATGAAGGTGAGGTGGGAGTCGGCGTTGAGCGGCTCGCTTGCCCGCTGCTCCTCCGACAGTTCGGTCCGCAGGTGCATCTTGTCATGCACATAGCCTGCGTCGGGCGGAAAGAGTTCCCGGAAGAGCTGCAGGTAGCCCTGAATCCCCCGGCCGTCGTGTTCCAGGAGTTCGGCCAGCCGCTGGTCGAGGTATCCGGCGGTGGTATGGCTCGAGATGTAGAACGACCGGGTGTACTTCGTGAAATCGTCGCCGAATTCGTCGAGCAGTTCGCCGCGCACGTCGGTGAGCTGGATCCGCGCCGCGGGCTTGATCCGCAGCGTGGCGTGGAACGGGCCCTCGCCCGACTGCGTGTGCCGGTCGATGAGTATCATTGCCCCGCCAGTGCTCCGTATACCAGGGCCCGGAGCTTCCCGTGGTCGTCGACGGGCCGAAAGCTCCTGAGCTGGGTGAAATAGACGACGACCAGCCGCTCGGCGGGATCCACCCAGAAGGTGGTGTGATACGCCCCGCCCCAGCCGAAGTCGCCGATGGAGCCGGGTGCCCCGGCCGCGCCGAGGTCCAGCCGTACCTGGAAGCCAAGCCCGAATCCGACTCCGTTGCCCATCTTGTCGCCGACGTGGTTGGAGGTCATCAAGGCGACAGTTGCGGGTGACAGGATGCGGGCGTCGCCCAGCGAGCCGCCGTTCAGCATCATCTGCAGGAAGCGGGCGTAGTCGCGGGCGGTCGAGAGCAGCCCCGCGCCGCCGGAGAAGCTGATCCGCGGACCCGAGGTGTATTGCCCCTGCGTGTTCATCCCGGGACCGTCCGGTGAGCGAACCAGGTTGCCCTCGCCATCGTGGCCGTAGACCGTGGCCAGCCGCCGGGTCCTGTCGGGGGGCAGGTAGAAGAACGTGTCCTCCATGCCAAGGGGTTCGAAGATCCGGCGATAGAGGAACTCGTCCAGGTTCATCCCCGACACCTCCTCGACGAGGGCGCCGAGGATGTCGGTGGAGTAGCCGTAGACGAAGCGCGACCCCGGCTGGGCCTGGAAGGGCAATTCCGCCATGCGGTCGACGGTCGCCCGGACCGGCTCGTCGCGGTGCGCGAAGTACCACCCGGTGATATCCGCTTCCTGCCACTGGTCGCCGCCGGGCCCGCCCCCGTAGGCGACGCCCGCGGTATGGGTGAGGAGGTGGCGGATCGTGATGCGCCGGTTCGCGCCGACGACATCGTACCCGGCCGTGTCGGTTCTGGGCACGGCGACGGTGGTGCGCGCGAAGGCCGGGAGGTACCGGGCGACGGGGTCGGAGATCAGGAGCGCGCCGTCCTCCTGGAGGATCATCACGGCCACGCTTACCACCGCCTTCGTCTGCGATGCGATGCGGAAGATCGCGTTGGTGCGCATCCCGTCGCCGGACTCCATGTCGCGGTGCCCGGCCGCCTTTTCGTAGACGACCGCCCCGTCGCGCAGGATTGTGACTACCGCGCCGGGGAGGCTGCCGTTCGACGTGTAGTCATCGAGAAAGGCGCCGATGCGGTCGAGACGCTCGGGGATGAAGCCGGCGGCGACGGGATCGGCGCGCGGGAGTTCCTGGGCGGTTGCGGCGACGGCCCCGATCCGGACAAGGAGAATGACCAGCGCGAACGGCAGGCATGGCCGGAATCGCCAGGTGGCGGCCTCCGGGCACGCGACGTCCGACCGGAATCGCGAGGCGACGGCCACCGCGCACCTGACGCTCGGCCGGAATCGCGAGCCGATGGCCGCGGCGGACGCGCGGAGACGCAAGGCGCGGATCGCGAGCGCCGCACGGAGCCGGGAGGTCATCTTGGCGCGGATTGCAGACAACATTGCTTGCCGGGGTGGAGGTGTACGCTGCACGGGGCTAGACTTGGGGCCCATCCCCAATTCAGTCTACGGCCTGTCAACCCCCAGCGGAACCCCGCATCGCCCCCACCCAGGAGAACTCCGTGACGATTCACGAAACTCTTGTTTCTCAACTTCGCTCTTCGCTCAAGTACTTCCAGGCCACGGCGTCCACCTTCACCGAGGAGGACTCGGGGTACGCACCCCAGCCTGAACTCTACACGGTGGCAGGCCACGTCGCGCACGCGGCGGACTCGGTCGACTGGTTCGTGGAAGGCGCCTTCGGCAAGGGCTGGAACATGGACTTCGAGGGCATGATCGCCGCGGTGAGGGCCGTTACGTCGCTGGCCGAGGCCAACGCCTGGCTGGAGCGGGCCTACGAAGCCGCGGTCGCCGCGGTCGAGTCGGCGACCGAGGAGGAGCTGCTCGCCTCCATTCCGGACAAGCGCATCATGGGGGGAGCGCCGCGGTACGCGATCGTGAACGGCATTTCGGACCATTCCGCGCACCATAGAGGCGCGCTCACGGTGTATGCGCGGCTGATGGGCAAGACGCCGAAGATGCCCTACAGCTGATGATCTCGCTGGCCGGAAGGACCGCCATCGTTACCGGGGCGGCGCGGGGGATCGGGGCGGCGTGCGCCCGCGCCTTTGCCGAGCATGGCGCACGGGTCGTGCTCGCCGACGTGCGGCACGAAGAGTGCTCCGGCACCGCCCGGCGGATTGCGGAGGACACCGGAAAGGCCACCGTCGCATTACGCGCCGACGTCAGCCGGGAGGAGGACTGCGCCGCGCTGCTGGAAGCGTGCGTGAACCGATTCGGCGCCTGCGACATCCTCCTCAACAATGCAGGAGTCATCGCGCCGGGCTCGATCCTCGACGGCACCGTGGAGGACTTCGACCGCGTGCTGGCCGTCAACCTGCGCGGCCCGTTCCTGCTGAGCCGGCTGGTCGCGCGGCACATGGTGGACGAGGGCATCAAGGGGACCATCATCCACATGTCCTCGACGAATTCGGTGGTCGCCATTCCGGACCAGTTGCCGTACGCGGTCTCGAAGGGGGGGATCCAGCAGCTCACCCGGGTGATGGCGATGGCGCTGGCCTCCCACGACATCCGCGTCAACGCGATCGGCCCGGGGACGATCCTCACCGAGATGGCCAAGGTGACGATGAACGACGAGGCGGCGCGCCGCACGATCATGTCGCGCACGCCGCTCGGGCGGCCCGGAGACCCGTCGGAAGTGGCGACCGTCGCAGTCTTCCTGGCTTCGGACTACGCGTCCTACCTCACCGGGGAGACGATCTTCCCGGACGGGGGCCGGCTGGCGCTGAACTACACCGTTCCGCTCAGGGAAGATGGCTGACGGCGCGGGGACCGGCGGGACGGACCCGGACCCCGAGCAGTCCGGATTCCGGCGCGCCCGAGGTGACGGCGCACGCCTCGCCGTTGACATCGGCGGGACGTTCACCGATGTCGCGCTGGAAGTCGGCGGCCGTCTCGTCACCACCAAGGTCCTCACCACGCAGGCGGCCCCGGAGCTGGCCGTCCTGGAGGGCGTTCGCAAGGTCCTGCAGATGGGCGCGGTGGCTCCGTCGTCGGTGCGGCTCGTCATCCACGGCACCACCCTCGCCACCAACGCGATCATCGAACGCAAGGGCGCGAAGACCGCGCTGATCGTGACCGAGGGGCACCGCGACGCTCTCGAGATGGCCCAGGAGAACCGCTTCGAGCAGTACGACATCGGCGTCGACCGGCCGCCGCCGCTGGTGCCGCGCCACCTGCGCCTGCCGGTGACCGAGCGGGCCGACCGCCGCGGCCGCGTCCTCATTCCCCTCGACGAGGACTCCGTGCGGGCCGTCCTTCCCACCCTCGACGAGCACGGCGTGGAGTCCGTCGCCGTCGGCCTCATCCACGGTTACGCCAACCCCGCCCACGAGCGCCGCATCGCCGAGATCCTCGCCGCCGAGAGGCCCGGCCTGTCCGTGACCCTCGCGTCGGACGTCTGCCCCGAGATCCGCGAATACGAGCGCCTCTCCACGGCCTGCGCCAACGCGTACGTGCGGCCGCTGATGGCGCGCTACCTGACCGGCCTCGCGGCCTCGCTGCGCGACGAGGGCCTCGCCTGTCCCTTCCTCCTGATGACCTCCGGCGGCGGACTGACCACCCTCGACACCGCCGTCACGGCCCCGATCCGGCTGGTGGAATCCGGTCCAGCGGGCGGCGCGATCCTGGCCAGCCAACTTGCGCGGGACCTCGAGCTGGGCGATGTGCTCTCCTTCGACATGGGGGGCACCACCGCCAAGCTGTGCGTGATCGATGGCGGCGAGCCGCTCCACTCGCGCACCTTCGAGGTGGCGCGCAGCTACCGCTTCAAGCAGGGCAGCGGGCTGCCCGTGCGCATTCCCGTGATCGAGATGGTGGAGATCGGGGCGGGGGGCGGCTCCATCGCCGGGGTGG
>VXLT01000018.1 GCA_009841475.1 Gemmatimonadota bacterium | reverse complement strand
TTTTTTTTCATTCTAATCCCGCCATTGGCGATCGCGGATGGTATCGTGGGCTCGTTTATGTGTATACGTGACTGGTGGACGGCTTCATCGGGATCCTCGGGTCGGGGTGGGCGCGGACGGTCAAGCTACGGTTGCGGGTGGATTTGAGAAACGGGGGCGACCCGTCGTACCGAGGACCGTCGCGCGGATCCAGCGAGCCGCCGGATCACGACGTCCCCGACATCGCCTCCCGCCTCCAGGAGAGCCACGCATCCAGGCTCAGCCGGTCCTCCTCAAAGAGGGCCAGCACCAATACCAGCAAGACGGCGCGCGGCACGACATGTGTGTTGAAGGCGTACAGCGGCTCGGCCAGCAAGTGCCCGAAGGTGACCAGCATCAATACGGCGCCGAGTCCCACCGCCGCCGCGAGACGCTTCCACCCGGCCAGCATCAGGGCGCCGCCGAGCAGTTCCACATAGGGGACCGCGACGCCGGTGAACCAGAGCGACCATTCAGGAAGCGGCCCCCCTTCGTACGGCCCCACGAACAGGTCGCGCGCGTGCTCGACCGCACCAAGCCTGAACACCTTCCAGAACCCGGCCGCGAAGAAGACCAGGCCGAGGATGACGCGGGCCACGAAAACGGCCCAGCTTCGCGGTGTGATTAACGTTCTCATCTCGCGGGACAACCTTGCTTGCGGTCTCCCGCGGCACAATGTCGGGAGGTGGCACCGAACAGCCGGCTCGGATCTGGCGCCCCGCCGCCCTCATGCCACGCCGAAACCAACCACGGACTGCCAGATGGCGCAACGCGACTACATACTTCGCCTGATCGAGGAGATGGGGGCCGTCCTGATCGCGCTGCGCAACGCCATCCTGAGGGGTGGGGCGCCGCCGGGGGAGGTGGAATCCACGCTGAGGCGAGCGACCAGTGCGGCAGGCATGGAGCTGGAGCTGGCCCGCGTGGTCGCGGTCGACGCCCTTGCCAACATGGTCGCGCCGACGGGCGAGGTCGAACCGGCCCGGTGCTGGGTCCTCGCCGAGGCTTTGATGACGGACGGCGTGAACCGTCTGCAACGGGGCCAACCCGAACTGGCGAGGTCATCGCTCGCGAAAGCGGCCGTGCTCTTCAAGCTCGTCGCCCCCCTGGGCGCCCAACTGACCGGCTTCCCCGAGGCGGAGGAGCGGATCGCGGAGATCGAGGAGTGGCTGGAGGCTGCGGAATCGGACGAAAACCAGCGAGGATTGTAACGTAGATATTACAAAATGTAATGTAGACTTTACAATCGGTCGTGGCGTCGTGGACAAACCGCCCTGCTGCGGGGGCCCCGGCTGAGGCGATGGCGTCACGGCGCCGGTTGGTACATTACGGAACCAGGCGTTTTGACAGCGCCGGCGAGATTGTAGGCCGGCCTATCGCGCAACCGCCGCGAGCACTTCCCGGATCACCTCGCCCGCCCGCCTGACATCAGCCATCGACACGTCCCGATGCGCAACCGCGCGGACGCTGTGCGCGCCCGAAACCAGCATGGCAACGCCCCGCTCCAGGCACGCGTCCACGAACCCCGCCGCCGTGCCCGGCACGTCGAAGCGCAGGATGTTGGTCTCGACATGCTCCCGCACGAGCTCCACCCCCGGGATGCTCACCAGCACATCGGCGAGATCGCCCGCCTTCTCATGATCGTGCGCCAGGTCGCCGCGGTGGTTCTCCAGCGCGTGCAACGCGCCGGCGGCGATGATTCCCGCCTGGCGAAAACCGCCGCCGAACTGTTGCTTGAAGCGCCGGGCACGCGCCACGAAGTCGGCCGAACCGGCCAGGGCCGAGCCCACCGGAGCGCCGAGCGCCTTCGAGAAGCAGACCGAGACGGTGTCGAAGTCGCGAGCGTAACGGGAGGGCGGGATGCCGGTCGCCACCGACGCGTTCCAGACGCGGGCGCCGTCGAGGTGGCAGCCCAGCCCGGCCGCGCGGCCAATGGCGACCACTTCGTCGATGAGTTCCAGCGGCCAGATGCTCCCACCGCCGCCGTTGTGGGTGTTCTCCACGGTGAGCAGCGTCGCGGGCGGCGTCAGGGTGGTGGGCGATCCCGGGTGCGCGACCCCGAGGGCGTCGCGCAGCTGGGTGGCCGTGAAGATGCCACGGTCCCCCATGAGCGGCTGGACGGTGACTCCGGAGAGTGCCGCCGGTCCTCCGCCCTCCGAGCGGACGACGTGCGACCCGATGTCCATGATGACCCGGTCGCCGGGCTCGGTGTGGGCGCGGATCGCAACCTGGTTCGTCATCGACCCGGTCGGCATGTAGACGGCGTCCTCCTTGCCGAGGAGCTCCGCTGTTCGTGCCTCGAGACGCTTCACGGTCGGGTCGTCCCCGTAGACGTCGTCGCCGACGGTGGCCTGGGCCATCGCCTCGCGCATGGCCGGGGTGGGCCGGGTGACGGTGTCGCTGCGGAGATCGATCATGTGCGATTGGAATCCGGGGCAGGGAGTGGAGGACGAAGTGTCAGGTCAGTACCGTCAACATTAGCCGAACTCGACGTCCATGACATCCTGCAGCGGGCGATACCCCACACTGCGGTAGATCCGGTTGGAAACGGGATTCGCGAGGTCGGTGTAGAGCACGCAGTGGCTGAACCCCAGATCGAGCGCATGGCTGCTCAGCGCGGCTACCAGCGTGGTCGCATAGCCTCTCCGGCGACCCGCCTCGGGGGTGTAGACATAGCCGATCCGCACCCCGTGGCGAGTGTGCGCGGGGAATCCGGCCATGGACACCGGCTCTCCATCCACCCATAGGGCCAGCAGCCGGTTTCCACCCTCGACGCCACACAGTCGGCGGGCCCGCTCCGTGGTATCTCCCGGGTCCCATAGACCACTCTCCCGCACGAACGAGCCCAGCCACCGGGTGACGAGCGGGATATCCGCGGGTCCGGCGCGGCGCATTGTCCCCGGGGCCATCCGCGAAGGTGGCACCACACGCTCCAGGGTGTGGATCCGTTGCCGGGCGCCGGGCGTCACCCCTACCCCCTTGAGTCGGCCCCAGGCGTCGCCGAAGGCGCGGGCAACCGAATCCGGCCCGAGGACGGCGGGCAACTCGTCGTACACCTCGGCCACGTGCCGGGCCAGGAGCGGGACCGCTTCCAATGGCAAGCGCGTCAGGCCGAGTTTGTAGGGCGGCGTGCGGAAGGCGCACCCGGCGACTTCGCCGTCCCGTTCGATCGTCGCGAAGTAGGCAGGGGATGCAGGAGCCGGCCTTCGACGGGCTCCAACCAGAGACGCGGCCACTCCCAGAACGAGGTTGTTCTCGGCTTCGCGCCGGAGGAGCCAAGACTCGGCGCGTTCAAGGAAAGCGCGCGGGCCCCGGTGGCGCACGATCACGATCTCCATGGCCGCCACTCACCTCATGCCAGACGAAACAGCCCGTTGAGCTTCGTGCGCAGCACCCGCACGTATCCCCTGTCGGCCAGCCATTCCTCGAGCGCCTCTGCACTCACCTGTCCGGGGCGCTGGTTCGCGGTGCCGGCCTCGACGGCAGGCCCATCGGCCGCTCGGCGGGAGGCCCCGCCCCCGGACGGCCGCTTGAGCTCGACGATCAGATGCTTCGGCCACGCGGTGCGCGGAGCGTCGGTCAGAAACGGCTGGATGACCTCGGCCTCGCCCCCCTCCACATCGACCTTCAGGCAATCGATGCGGTCGATTCCGGCTTCGTCCACCAGGTCGGCGAGGGTGGCCACGCGCACCGGGACGGTCGCTTCGCCTGTACTCTCGCCGTCGCCCAGCAGACGATTCTCCCCCGAGTTGCGCGCCCCCAGCGTGAGCGCCCCGGTGCCGCTTTCCGCCCCAACCGCCGCCTCCACCACACACATGCGGTCGCCCGCGCCGTTGGCGCGCACGTTGTAGCGCAACTGCCGGGCGAGCGACGGGTTCGGTTCGACCGCAACGACCCGCCCGCCGACTGCCATCCGCGACGCGACCCAGAAGGAATAGCCCCCCACGTTGGCGCCGATGTCCATGAAGGTGAACCCGGGTGCCAGCGCCCATTCCCCCAACAACCGCCGCTCCTCGCGATCCCAGGAGCGCGGCAGAAACAGAATCCTGGCCTCGGAGACCGATCGGTCCGGAAACAGCCGGAGCCTCTGCCCCCAAACCCGCGTGTCGACCGGTCCGGTCAGCCTCCCCCGCGCGACCCTGCGCGCGAGGAGGGCGAAGCGGTTCCAAGGCCATCCCCCCGGCATCGCCCGCGCGACCATCAGCCAGAAACCGCCCCATCCACGGGGCCGGTATGCCCCCCACGGGTCCGTGGCAAAGGCCTCCACGGCGTTCGAGCGGCATCGCATCCGGTCCCACCCCCCTTGGCACCGAAGTTATCGTTCCTGTTTGCAACGGCACGGAGACTGAATCCTATATGAATCCCCTTCCCGGCGGGACGCTCTCCGCCGAATACATCACCCGTTTCTGGTCGCCTCTGGCCGCGACCTGGGTCATGATGGCCGTCGAGGGTCCGGTCCTCGCCGCCACCATCGCGCGCCTCCCCGACGCCAAGATCAACCTGGCGGCCCACGGCGTGGCCTTCGCAATCGCCATCCTCGTCGAGGGCCCGGTCATCATGCTCATGACCGCGGCCACGGCGCTGGTCCGGGATGCGGACAGCTACCGCAGGCTCCGCCTCTTCGCGCACGGCCTCAACGGCCTCGCAACGCTGCTCCTCTGCGTGCTCCTCATCCCCGCCGTCTTCGACCCGCTCTTCCTGCGGGTACTGGCACTGCCACACGAGGTGGCGGACATCGTCTACGGGTCGCTCTGGATCTACCTGCCGTGGGCCGCGGCGATCGGCTACCGCCGGTTCATCCACGGCGTGATGATCATCTCCGGCAAGACACGCCAGGTCGCGGTGGGCACCGTCTTCCGGCTGGCGGCGATGGCGGGCACGGCCTTCGCACTCGCCTCGTTCACGGAGCTGCCGGGAGCTTGGGTGGCCGCCGCGGGCCTCACCGTGGGCGTCTGCATAGAGGCAGTGGCCGCGCGGCTAATGGCCACCGGCGCGATCCGCCGCACCCTCGCCACGAGCACAGCCGAGAGCGGGACCCCACCCCTCACCTGGTCCGGCATGGTGTCGTTCTACTATCCGCTCGCCCTGACTTCCATGGTCGCGCTGGCAACCCACCCCGTGCTCACCTTCCTGGTCGGCCGGGCGCGGGCGCCGCTCGAATCGCTGGCGGTGCTCCCGGTCATCCACTCGCTGTCCTTCCTCTTCCGCGCCATCGGGCTCAGCTACCAGGAGGCCGCCATCGCGCTCATGGGCCGCGAGTTCGAACAGCGCCGCACGGTCGCGCGGTACGCGGTCGTCCTGGCGATCGCCACTTCCGCGGGCTACGCGCTCTTCGCGGTCACACCGCTCTTCGACTTCTGGTTCGGCACGGTGTCGGCGCTCACGCCGGAGCTGCAGGAGTACGCGAGGATTCCCACCGTGCTGATCATCCCGCTGCCGGCGCTCTCGGTCTGGCTTGCGTACCAGAGCGCGATTATGGTGATGAGGCGCCGGACCAAGGCCATCACGATGGCCACGTCGCTCGGGGTGGCCGGCATCGTGGCGATCTTCGCCGTGCTGGCGTGGGGCCTGGACTGGATCGGCGCGACGGCCGTGTTCGCCGCCTTCATGGGCGGGCGATTCCTGTCGAACCTGTACCTGCACTGGATCGAGTCACGATGAGCATCAGTCGACGCCGTTTCGTTGCCGACGCCGCGGGGTGCGCGTCGGGGTTGGCCGCGGCCGCGGGCTGCGCGTCGTATCTGGCGACGGTGGGCCGGTTCTTGCCGCGTGAGGCGCTGGAGAGGTGGGGGGTAGTATACACATCTGACGCTTAC
>VXLT01000345.1 GCA_009841475.1 Gemmatimonadota bacterium | reverse complement strand
GGACGATCGGCGAGGGGGCCGGGGGGGTGGTGGATAGCCGGGATTGTTGACCTGGCCGTGCGGGATCTCACTCCCGCGGGTGCCCACCACGCCGATCGGTGCCAGCAGTATCTCGGCTCCCGTTTCCGCCTCCCCCGGGGCTCTGCGCGGCCCGGCGCGGCCCCGGTCCGAGGAGGTGCAGTCTGCCGGCACGGTGAATTCGTCGGCAACCGCGATGTCCACCCCCTCGTACCCCAGGTCGGTCATCGACGCGATTGTGACGATGCTGAGCGGGTTCTTTCCCTTGTCCACGAACGCCGTCATCAGTTCGTTGCAGAGGACGAAGTCGCGCCAGTGCCCGTTCCAGACCCCGACGCCGCCGAGGTGCTGCACGGGCACGAGGGTGCTGGCCGTGTACCTCGCGCCACCGGCCCGCGCGAACGCGGCGACCGCGGAGTCACCGGTGAAGTGGGGGTTTCCACGGCGGTTCACGACCGAGTCCCGGAGCAGTCCCAGACGGCCCCACAGCGTGCCGAACCCCAACACATGGGCCATTTCGTGCACGATCGTCTCCTCGAGGTGTTCCCCATCCGCGTCGGCCAGGTCGATGCGCATCGTTCCCACGATCGGCAAATAGGAGCCATCGCGCAGTTGACAGGGTCCCGCCGCTGCCAGGATTCCGCCCCCGCCGTCGATCAGCTCAAGGCTGGCGTAGATCAGCATGTCGTTGACGATCCGGTCGCCGCCGGGCTCGAGGTCGATCCCTCCACGCGACAGGCACTCCTTCAGCTCGCTCTCGCGCAGCGTGGCCCAGGGCAGGTTGCCGGTGATGGCCCGTTCCCACAGCCGCTCGGCGTTCTCGAAGGCGGTCCGGTGGCGTTCCGCGAGTTCCCCGGGCTTTCGGAAGACGATCTCGATGTCGTAGACGGCCGGCGTCGCATGAGCCCTGAAGGTCGCGGACGCCAGCGTCTCATCGCCTTCGAGCACGCCGGCGGTCAGCGTGTAGACGCCCGGGTCGGCCCCGAGCACCCACTTTTCCACGCTGGCGAACCCCAGTGAGTCCGTCTCCGCCAGGCTCGGGATCACGGCACTTCCCCCGTCGGCCTCGAACAGGACCGTGTCTCCGGCGATGACGTTCCCGTGGGGATCCAGCACGCGGACCCTGGGCGTGACCGGCACCGGGAACCTGACTTCGGACTCCTGCCCATCTCCTGCGACCAGCAGCACCTCGGCCGCCGGCCCTGCTACGGCCAGCGCCTCGAAGCGGACCGGATTGCCGGTGATGCCTTCGCCCTCCACCGTCGCCTCCAGCCAATAGACCGCCGGGGTCGGGCCCAGCGTCCAGCTCCCCGCGCTCGCGCGCCCGTCGGCGCTGGTGGCCGAATCCGCTCCGGCGATCACCGCTGCGGGGTCGGTGATGAATGAGACCCGGACCCCCGGCACGGGCGAGCCGTCCGCGGCTGTCACCCGCACTTCGGGCGCCACCGCGACCTCCGACGCCACAAAGCCCTGCTGGTCCCGTCCCGCGACGGCCTCGATCCTGGCCGGAATCGCGATCGCGGTGGCAGTGAAGGTGACCGGCGGCAATCCGTCAACGGTTGCGCGCAGTTCCTGTGTCCCCGCGGCGCCGAGGGTCCACCGGCCGGGTGAGGCGAGGCCGTCCGTACCCGTGGTGGCCGTTGCAAACTGGACCCTGCCGCCCCCGGCGGTGACCGCGAAGCCCACCCCCACGCCGGCGAGGGCCGCTCCTGTCCGGCCGGTTACCCTCACGAAGACGGGATCGGCGACGGAAGTACCGGCCGTGGCACTCTGGCCGTCTCCGGCATGGATGGTCAGCGCGGCGGGCCGGTCGGGCTCCGGTTGCGGATCGACCGGAGTGACCGGCGGATCACCGCCGCAGGAGGCGACGGCCAGGCAGCCGAGCACAACAGGCCCGGCAAACGGGGCGCTCGCAGAGCACGGCCAACGGGGGGAACTCATGGTGGATCTCTAACCGGGCGCCGAACCCGGGGCAAGTGGGGCCAGGTGGTCGGAGCAGCCCCCGGTGACTGCCGCCGCAGGGCTGCCGCGAGCGTCTCGGTCCGCCGCCGCGGGGCTGCCGCGAGCGTCTCGGTCCGCCGCCGCCCAGGCGCGTGAAGAGATGTTGCCGTCATATCGTAGGGTATGTTGCAGGCAACTCATTCCGCCGCAGGCAACGTCTTTACAGCATGAAAAGCACAACTGCATGCCGATTGGGGAAGAGAAGATGACAACGTACTCACCACCGAAGATCAGAATGGGGCTGACCGGATTCGCGGCAGCGGTCATGGTGATCGCCAACAACGCTTGCGCGACCACCCCGGAGGGCGCTTTGGAGGCCGGCCAAGAGCCGATCACCGTTCGCGTCGAAAACCTGACCAGCCGGGTAATCACCGTGGACCGCATCGTGGCCGTCAGTGGCAGCTACAAGGGCGGCAGCTTCCAAACCCTGACAAGCCGGGGCGAGCGGCCGGTTACCCGGCGCGTCGGTCTGGTGAACGGCAAGTCCAGCCGAACACTGACCGTTCCATGGATATCGTCCCGCCTTGCCCACCAGATGCTGTGGCTCGAAGGAGCGGAGCGGATCGCGACGGGCACCGAGACACTCAGTCCGGGGCAGAACCACTTGAGCTATCACGTCGAGGAGTGCCGCGGCGAGGGGCTGCGCGCCTGCGTGGCGACCTCCGCGCTCCACCTGCCTCCCGGCGCGGAGGTGACCCTGGTGGTCGATCGGCGCCACGTGGCGACGCTGTACTACGATGTGCCCGCGGAGGATGTCGGGCGGAACAAGGACGGAATCCCGCTGCGCTAGCAGGGATCCGCCATACCAGCCTCCGGTGCGGGTTGGCTGAACCGCTACGCCGAATCAAGGCATCTTGCGGCAGCCAACCACGCACCGGAGGCACCATGCGCCCCCCCGGCGCCAGCGGCATGCAGGTTTGGTCGCCGCGGTCCACGTCACGACCGTAGAGATCGACGGACCATCGCACCGCTTCATGATCCCGGTCGCCACAGAGCCCGCCGGCGTGCGCCTCGATCCGGGGACCTGGACGCGCTTTCGTGCGCGTTTTCGGCGACATGGAGGTCGGCGGTAGCGCCGGAATACAGCTTCGCGCCGCCTGACCCGGTGGCTGCGGAGGGGCCGGAACGGGTTGCGGCCGGTTTTCGCTGGTAGCGGCGGGGCCTACGGCTACATTAGTTTGGCAGACCCGTCAGTACCCCAACCCGGAAGGAAAACCATGCGCAGACTCATCACCCCACTCCTCCTCATGCTGCTCGCCGGCATCCTCTCCCTGCCGGCCCCGGACCGCCTTGCGGCCGCCTCGTCCTCGGGACTCCTGCTCGTCCAGGAGGAGGAGCAGGACACCACCGAAGCCGAAGAGCAGGAAGAAGAGGAACCGGACACCACCACCAAGTACACGGACGTGATCACCGAGGACGCGATCACGACCGAGGGGCTCTTCAAGACCCACATGATCGAGGACAAGCTCTACTACGAGATTCCCAACGACATGCTGGGCCGCGAGATGCTCCTCCTGACCCGGATCGCACGCACGGCCACCGGCGTCGGATACGGGGGAACGAAGACCAACACCTCGACGGTGCGCTGGGAGAAGCGGAACGACCGGATCATGCTGAGGCTCGTCAGCCATCAGAACGTGGCCGACGACACCACGGCGATCGCGGGGGCGGTCCGCAACTCGAACTTCGAACCCATCCTGGACGCGTTCGACATCGAGGTCATGTCCGAGGACTCCACGGCGACCGTGATCGAGGTCACCAGCCTCTTCACCGGCGATCTGCCGATGCTGGGGCTCGCGTCGTTTCAGCGAAACGCGTACGGGGTGCGGAGGCTTGACGGAGACCGGACCTACATCGTGCGCGCGAATGCGTATCCGCGGAACGTCGAGGTGCGCCGGGTCGTGACCTACGACGCCACTCAGGCGCCGACCAACTCTGCGGGCAACACGCTGTCGATGGAGATGGCCCATTCGATGCTGCTGCTCCCCGACGACCCGATGGAGCCGCGCCTCTGCGACGAGCGGGTGGGCTTTTTCAGCAACACGCGCACGGACTTCAGCCTGGACGTGCAGCGCGCCGAGACCCGCTGCTTCATCACGCGCTGGCGCCTGGAGCCCAGCGATCCGGAGGCATACGCGCGCGGCGAACTGGTCGATCCGGTCAACCCGATCGTCTACTACGTCGACCCCGCGACGCCGCCCAAGTGGGTCCCCTACCTCATTCAGGGGGTGAACGACTGGCAGGTCGCCTTCGAGCAGGCCGGCTTCAGCAACGCGATCGTGGGCCGCGAGGCACCGAAGGACGATCCGGACTGGAGCCCCGAGGACGCGCGCTATTCGGTGATTCGCTACCTGGCATCCGATGTGCAGAACGCATCTGGGCCGCACGTGCACGACCCGCGCACCGGCGAGATCCTCGAGAGCGACATCCAGTGGTACCACAACGTCATGAACCTCCTGCGCAACTGGTTCTTCGTGCAGACGGCCGCCGTCAACGAGGACGCGCGCGGGGTCGAGTTCGACGACGAGGTGATGGGCGAGCTCATTCGCTTCGTCTCGGCCCACGAGGTGGGTCACACGATCGGGCTGCAGCACAACTTCCAGGGGCACTCGGCCTATCCGGTGGAGCGTCTGCGCACCCGCTTCGTCTGCGAAAACGGGGTGTCGTCCTCGATCATGGACTACGCGCGCTTCAACTACGTGGCGCAGCCGGGCGACGACACGTGCGTGTACCCGGTCGTGGGTCCGTACGACAAGTTCGCCATCGAGTGGGGCTACCGGCACTTGCCGGGCAACGACCGCTACTCCGAGATGGAGCCGCTGCGCGCAATGGTGGTCGACAAGCAGAGAGACGCGATGTACCGCTTCTCCAGCCCCACCGGCGCCGATCCGACGGTGCTGACCGAGGCCATCGGCGACGACGCGATGCGCGCCTCCGACTACGGCGTCGAGAACCTGAAGCGCATCACCGACCGGCTGCTCGACTGGACCCGCGAGGACGGCGAGGACTACTCAAACCTCGAGGAGCTCTACAACAATGTCGTGTCGCAGTGGTCGCGCTACACCGGACACGTCGTGACCAACATCGGGGGCGTGGCGCAGATCCGGAAGCGGCAGGGCCAGCGCGGTGTGCCCTTCGAGATGATTCCGGAGGAAAAGCAGAGGCGGGCGATGGAATACCTCGACCGTCAGGTCTTCTCGACGCCCACCTGGATGCTGGAAAGCGATATCCTGGACCGCTTCCAGGGCACGGGCACGGTGGACCAGGTTGGATCCCGGCAGTCGAGCGCGCTCAACCAGGTGCTCAACGTGACGCGCATGAAGCGCCTCGTGGAGCAGGAGGAGTTCCACGGCAACCGGGCCTACACCCTGGGCGAGATGCTCGACGACCTGCGCGAGGCCGTCTGGCGCGAGGCGATGAACGGCCGCGCCACCGACGCCTACCGGCGCAACCTGCAGCGCGCCTACCTGGACCGCATGAAGGACCTGATGATGGACGACAACGCGATGGCCTCGGACGTGGCGCCGTTCGCGCGCGGCCAGCTGATGACGCTGATGGGCGAGGTGGCGGCCGCGGCCGAGAACAACCGGCACGAGGCCACCAGGCTGCACTTCATGGATGCGGTGATCCGCATCGAGACGATGCTGGACCCGGCCAACAACGTGGCGCCCGCGGGCGGAGGCGGGCCTCCGACCATCGTCTTCCCGTTCCCGGGCTCGAAGGTGCCTCCGGTGTCGAACCGATGACCCGGGACCGGTAGCCGGACCGGTCACCGGCGGACAGGCTGGCTCAAGCGGCGGGGGGGGGGGGGGGGGGGGGGGGGGGGGGGGGGGCGGGGGGGGGGGGGG
>VXLT01000131.1 GCA_009841475.1 Gemmatimonadota bacterium | reverse complement strand
CGCCACTGCCACCCCTACCCGCCATCCCCCCTCGTGCCTACCTTTGTTTACTGCAAGCCTTGCCGGCCCCAGCAGCTCCGAGCAGCCCGTGGACAAAGTCCCCCCGGCATTTCGAGCGGCGATGCGGGCGGATTCATACGGACTGCCAGAATGGCCCAACCGAACTCTTTCTTCGAGCACTCGTCCCCCGCTTCGTCCCTGGAACCGGGCAGCCCCGTCCGCGCCACCACCGTCATCGCGATCGCCCGCGACGGCCGCGTGGCGATGGCCGGCGACGGCCAGGTGACCATGGGCGAGACGGTGGTGAAGGGCGCCGCCCGCAAGGTGCGGCTCCTTCGCGACGGCAACATCCTGGCCGGCTTCGCGGGAGCGGTGGCCGACGCCTTCACGCTCTTCTCCAAGCTGGAGGGGAAGCTGGAGCGCTGGCCGTCCAACCTTCCCCGCGCCTGCGTGGAGCTGGCCAAGGAGTGGCGCACGGACCGCTACCTTCGCCGCCTCGAGGCCCTCCTCGCGGTAGCGGACCGCAATCACCTCTTCCTGGTTGGCGGCGACGGCAACGTGATCGAGCCCGACAGGCCCATCGTGGCCATCGGTTCGGGCGGCGCCTACGCCCTCGCGGCGGCCAACGCGCTGTACGAGCACACCGGCATGGACGCGCCCACGATCGCGCTGCGCGCCCTGGAGATCGCCGCCGGCATCTGCGTCTTCACGAACCGGGAAATCACCGTGCTGGAGCTGGAACCCGCATGACATCACCACCTGCCCACGCCCCCGCGCCCCCCGCCGCTCCCGACCGGCGCCCGCCGGAAGAGGAGACGCCCCACTGGCTCGACCAGCTCACCCCGCGCGAGATCGTCGCGGAGCTGGACAAGTACATCATCGGGCAGTCCGACGCCAAGAAGGCGGTGGCGATCGCGCTCCGCAACCGCTGGCGCCGCCAGCAGGTGGACGACGAGCTGCGCGAAGAGATCCTGCCCAACAACCTGATCATGATCGGCCCCACCGGGGTGGGGAAGACCGAGATTGCGCGCCGCCTGGCCCGGCTCGCCGGCTCGCCCTTCGTGAAGGTCGAGGCTTCGAAGTTCACCGAGGTGGGGTATGTGGGCCGCGACGTCGAGTCGATGGTGCGCGACCTGGTCGACACCGCGGTCGCCATGGTGAGGACGGCGCGCGAGGACGAGGTCGAGGTGGAGGCCGCGAACCGTGCCGAGGAGCGCATCCTGGACCTGCTCCTCCCTGAATCGAAGCCGCGCCCGGCCCGCACGCGGTCGCCGGAACCATCCGATGAACCCGGTGCCGGACGGGACGAAAACGGCGGCATCGCCACCGAGCCCCAGGTCTTCGTTGCCGGCCCGCCGGGCGCCTCGCCCCAGGCCGAGCGCCTCGATCCCAACGGCGACGCCGCCCTCGCGCAGCGCCGTGCCCGCACGCGCGAGAAGCTGCGCAAGCTCCTCGTGGACGGGCACCTGGAAGACCGCACGGTCGACCTGGATGTGCAGCAGGGCCCCTCCATCAGCGGCATGATGCTCCCGGTTGGCGGGATGGAGGGGATGGACATGAACTTCACCGAGATGCTCCAGGACATGCTGCCGAAGCGCTCCAGGCGGCGCACGGTCACGGTTGCCGAGGCGCGCCGCATCCTGGTCCAGGAGGAGCTGGACCGCCTCGTGGACATGGACGAGGTGGTGAACGAAGCGCTGGACCGTGCGGAGGAGACCGGGATCATCTTCCTCGACGAGCTCGACAAGGTGGCGGGCCGGCAGGGTGGGGCGGGGCCGGACGTCAGCCGCGAGGGGGTGCAGCGCGACCTGCTCCCGATCGTGGAGGGGTGCAATGTCCAGACCAAGTACGGCTTCGTCCGCACCGACCACGTCCTCTTCATCGCGGCCGGCGCCTTCCACGTCGCCAAGCCGGCCGACCTGATCCCGGAGCTGCAGGGCCGCTTCCCCATTCGCGTCGAGCTGGGCAGCCTCAGCGCGCCGGAATTCGTCCGGATCCTGCGCGAGCCCCGCAACGCCCTGGTGCTGCAGTACCGCGCGCTGGTCGAGACGGAGGGCGCCGGGCTGGAGTTCACCGATGGCGGGATCGAGGAGATCGCCCGGATCGCGGCCGATCTGAACGACCGGATGGAGAACATAGGGGCACGGAGGCTCAGGACCGTACTGACGACGCTTCTGGAGGAGCTCCTCTTCGGCCTGCCGGACCAGGGCACCGGGGAGAAGGTGGTGGTCACCGCCGAATTCGTGCGCGAGCGGCTTGACAAGATCGCCTCGGACGACGACCTCAGCCGCTACATCCTCTGACCCCGGGGCGGCATGACATCCCGGGTGACGAAGGACTTCATCGATCTCGCCGAGCACGACGGCGCCCGGCTGCGCCACGTTCTGGCGCTGACCGGGCGCCTGAAGTCGGGCGAGCTCGCCGGGCGTCCCCTGGAGGGCCGCTGCCTCGCGATGATCTTTCGTAAGAGCTCGACGCGCACCCGGGTGAGCACCGAGGTGGGGATGGCGCAGCTGGGCGGACACGCCCTCATGATCTCGGACCGCGACTCCCAGATGGGACGCGGCGAGAGCGTACGCGACACCGCCCGCGTCCTGAGCCGGTACGTCGACGCGATCCTCATCCGCACCTTCGGCCACGACGAGGTGGTCGAACTCGCGCGTGAGGCCTCGGTTCCGGTCATCAACGGACTCACCGACCTGCTTCACCCCTGCCAGGTCATGGCCGACCTGTTCACCGCGATCGAGGAGTTCGGAGACGATCTCGGCGCGCTGCGGGTGGCCTGGATCGGCGACGGGAACAACATGGCTCATTCCTGGCTCAACGCCGCGTCCCGCCTGGGGTTCCCGCTCCGGCTGGCCTGCCCGCCGGGCTACGGTCCCGACCCACTGATCCTGGCCCGGGCGCGCGCCGCCGGCGATGTGGAGATGGTGGAGACCCCCGCCGACGCGGCCGAGGGCGCGCTGGTCGTCACGACCGACGTCTGGGCCTCGATGGGACAGGAGGACGAACAGGCCGCACGGGAGAAGGCCTTCGCGGGCTACTGCGTGGACGAGGCCGTGATGGCGCGGGCCCATCCCTCGGGAATCTTCCTCCACTGTCTGCCCGCGCACCGGGGCGAAGAGGTCACCGCCGCCGTGATCGATGGGCATCGCTCGCGCGTATACCGGGAGGCCGAGAACCGCCTGCACGTGATCAAGGCCATTCTGCTGGAGCTGATGAACCAACATGGAAGCTGAACCGATCAGGACGCCGCTCTACGACACCCACGCCGCGCTTGGCGCCAGAATGGTGCCCTTCGCCGGCTACGCAATGCCGATCCAGTACCCGGCCGGGATCCGTGCGGAGCATGCGGCCGTGCGCTCGTCCGCCGGCCTCTTCGATGTCTCCCACATGGGCGAGTTCACGGTGCGGGGCCCCCAGGCTGCGGAGTTCGTGCAATACCTGACGGTGAACGATGTCTCGAGCGTGGCCGTCGGACAGGCGCAGTACTCGGCGTTCTGCAACGAGGAGGGCCGTATCCTGGACGACCTGCTCATCTACCGGTTCGAGGACCGTTTCATGCTGGTGGTGAACGCCGGCAACAGGGCGAAGGACTGGAGCTGGGTGACCGAACATGCCGCGCACTTCGACGCGGAGCTGTCGGACGACTCGGACGGCGTCGCGCTGATCGCCGTGCAGGGACCCGCCACCGAGGCGATTCTGGACCCGGTCACCGACATCGACCTGGGCGCGGTGGGGTACTACCGCTTCGCCGAGGGGACCGTCGGCGGCGCGAGCGGGGTGATCAGCAGGACCGGCTACACCGGCGAGGACGGATTCGAGCTCTATGTCCGGGCGGCGGAGGCGGAGGCCGTCTGGAAGGCGGTCTCGGACGCCGGAGAGGCCTTCGAACTCCAGCCGGCCGGACTGGGCGCGCGCGACTCGCTTCGGCTGGAGATGGGCTACGCGCTCTACGGCAACGATCTCGACGAGGAACACACCGCGCTGGAGTCCGGCCTGGGGTGGATCGTCAAGCTGCAGGCCGGCGACTTCATCGGCCGCGACGCCCTGGCGGCCGAGAAGGCGCGGGGCGTCCGCCGCCGCCTCACCGGGATCCGCCTGACGGCGCGCGGCTTCCCCCGGCCCGGCTACCCCATCGTGCACGCCGGCGAGGATGTCGGTACGGTCACGTCCGGCGTGGCGAGTCCCTCGCTCGGCGAGGGCATCGCGCTGGGCTACCTCCCGGCCGAAGCCGCCGGTCCCGGCACCGAGGTCGGAGTGCGGATCCGCAACCGCGTCATCCCGGCGATCACGCAGCGTCCTCCGTTCTACACCGGCGGCTCGATCCGGAGGTAGGCGACCCGTGAGCGCACTTCCCGCAGCCCTCCGCCGGGCGGCGTAGCAGCGTGGCCAGGACACCGCGCACCGGCGAGACCGTTCTCGTGACCACGCACGACCTCCCCATGGCCGGGGAACTCAGGGAGGGGTTCCGCCACGCCGGCTACCGCGTCGAGCTCTTTACCTCCGGCGAGGATCCCGCGGAGAGCGAGGAACCGGTGCTGTTCATCCTGACCGGAGGCGCCCGCAGCGAAGCGGGGATGCGCCAGGCCGGACGGGCGGCGGGGCTCGGGTTGCCGGTCTTTGCGGTGATCGGTCGGGACGGGCGGGAGTCTGCGCTGCCGGTGGTGACCACGGCCTTCCCGGCGCCCGCCGACGCGGAAGAGATCGTGCTGATGGGGACGCGCGCGATCGAGCGCGGGCGGCTGCGCCGGGCGACGGGGATCGTCGGCGAGACCGACGCCATGGTCGAGGTGCTGGAGCGCATCGTGCAGATTGCTCCGGTGGATGCCACGGTGCTCATCACCGGGGAATCGGGGACCGGAAAGGAGCTGGTGGCCCGCGGACTCCACGCGCTGTCGCGCCGCCGGCACCGCGCCTTCATCCCCGTCAACGTGGCCGCGCTCTCCGAGACGCTCCTGGAGAGCGAACTATTCGGGCACGAGAAGGGCGCATTCACGGGGGCGATCGACACGCGCAAGGGGCTCTTCGAACTCGCCAACGGGGGCACCATCTTCCTGGACGAGATCGGCGAGATGCCCCCCCAGACCCAGACCAAACTCCTCCGCATCCTCGAACAGCAGGAATTCCACCGTGTGGGCGGACAGAAGCTGATCCAGGTGAATGTGCGCATTCTCGCCGCGACCAACCAGCGGCTGGAGCAGCTGGTCCTCACCGGGGACTTCCGCAAGGACCTCTACTACCGCCTGAACATCCTGACCATCTCGCTGCCGCCGCTGCGCGACCGGCGCGACGACATCCCGCGCCTGGTCGACTCTTTCGTGCGCGAAGCCGCCGAGCGGCACGACCGGGGCCCCTTCCGCGGGATCTCCGCCGAAGCCATGGAGATCCTGCTGCGCCACCGGTGGCCTGGGAACGTGCGCGAGCTGCGAAACCTGATCGAGAGCATGGTGGTCCTCGCTCCGGGCCGCGAGATCCAGGCCGCGGACATCCCCGCGGACGTGCGTTCCGGCGAGCGGTCCCGTGCCCTTGTGCCGGCCGGGACGGCCCCTGCGCGGGGGAGCGGCGACACCGTACAGGCGCTCAGGCCACAGCTCGAGTTCATCTTCCGCACCATGATGGAGATGAAGGTGGACATCGAGGACCTGAGGCGGGAGTTCGAGGCGTTCCAGTCCGAGGAGCAGGGGGGTGGGGTGCTGGTCGTGCCGGCATCGGGCGGCGAGATCGTGCAGCCGCGCCGTGCCGGGGCCCCGGCTGAAGCGGGCCCCGTCCGCGGCGACCCCGGCGCGGCCGACGACCCCGGCGTGGACGACCACCCCGGCGCGGACGACGACCCCGGCGCGGCAACCGCCCCGGGCGCGGCCGACGACCCCGGCGCGGCAACCGCCCCGGGCGC
>VXLT01000223.1 GCA_009841475.1 Gemmatimonadota bacterium | reverse complement strand
GCGGGCGGGTGAGGGGCCCTCGATCGCGCTCGCGGAGGCGCTGGAGGCGCGCGGGCTGGAGGTTTGCCGCTTCAAGACGGGCACGCCGCCGCGCATAGACGGAAGATCGGTCGATTTCTCCCGCTGTGAGCGCCAGGACGGCGACGAGGAGCCGTTCCGGTTCTCGTACTACGCGGATGAGGCCTTTCTGGAGCAGCGGGCGTGCTGGATCACCTGGTCGGGAGCGGGGCTGAAGGATATCGTCACCCGGAATCTGGCCCGCAGCGCGCTTTACGGCGGTGAAATCTCGGGGCGGGGGCCCCGATATTGTCCGTCCATCGAAGACAAGGTCATGCGGTTTCCCGATGCGCCGCGCCACCAGGTCTTTCTCGAACCCGAGGGCCTCGACACTACCGAGCTGTATGTCAACGGCCTCTCCACGTCACTCCCGGCCGATGTACAGGCCGATTTCCTGCGGTCGATCCCGGGTCTTGAGGAGGCGAAGATGACCAAACCGGGGTACGCGATCGAGTACGACTACTTCCCGCCGGCGCAGTTGCATCACACCCTCGAGGTAAAGACGCTACCGGGACTCTACTTCGCGGGGCAGATCAACGGCACCACCGGCTACGAAGAGGCCGCGGGGCAGGGTCTCGTCGCGGGAGTGAACGCGGCGTTGGCGGTGCAGGGACGGCGGCCGTTTGTCGTGGAGCGGGACCAGGGGTACATCGGGGTGCTGGTCGACGACCTCGTGACCAAGGGGGTGGATGAGCCTTATCGGCTGTTCACGTCCCGCGCCGAATTCCGGTTGCTGCTCCGGCAGGACAACGCCCCCGGACGCCTCGGGACCCTGGCCCGCTCGATCGGGCTGCTCACGGCCGCCCAGGAGCGAGCCCTGGATAGACGCCTGCGCGAGGAATCCAGCGCGATGGCATGGTTCCGCGACCACGCGATCCCCCCGGAAGCGGCGAATCCCGTACTGGGGGCGGCGCGAACGTCCCCGATCGAGCGGCCGGTGCGGGCGAGGGAGCTGGTGCGGCGGCCCGGGGTCACCGCGCGAGCCCTCCTGGCCGTGGCCGAAGACGCTCCCGTGTTCTGCCAGGACGTGCTCGCGACGGTCGAGATCGACACCAAATACGAGGGGTATGTGCGCCGGGAGCGCGATCGTGCCGAAAAGCTGAGGGCGCAGGCCGAATTCGAAATCCCGGCCGATGCGCCCTTCGACGAATTCGCGACACTCTCCTACGAGGCGCGCCAGAAGCTCAACCGCATCCGGCCCGCGAATCTGGCCCAGGCGAGCAGGATTCCTGGCGTGTCTCCGGCGGACCTCCAGAATCTGGTGATGGAGCTTCGTAAGCGGTCGTGGGGGGGAGCGGCGGAAGCGAGCGCCTGAGAGCCGGGCCCGGGGGAACAAGATCCGCGCCCGGCAGCACCACCTGGCGGTCTCGGGTCACCTTGGACAACCGGCGCAAGTTAGACCCTCTCGGCCCCCCGGTACCGCTATCGAATCACCGGCGCAGCGCAGCGCACAAACCTTGGGCGCGCGTTTCGATCACGCGAGCATGGCGTCGATCCTCGCGACGATGTCCGCAGAGCGGGTCCCGGTTTACCCGGTCCGCGACGCTCGCCACAGAGCGTGCCGTTACGCACCAACCTGGGCGCGCGTTCCGATGGGGCGCCCGCAGGTCACCTTAACCCGATTGTTCCACGTGGAACGTTCCAGGGATCATTGTCAGCGCGAGAGTCATCATCGGATTGTTCCACGTGGAACAATGTCGATGACCGAGACTGTGCTATATTCGAGAGGGCCAAGCCGAATACGGATCCCCCCCTCGCAATCGACTTTCAGGCGTCCATTGACACGCATTATCGCGCTGGCAAACCAGAAGGGTGGCGTTGGAAAAACGACCACCGCGGTCAACCTCGGAGGCGCGCTCGCCCGGGAAGGCCTTCAGGTGCTCATCGTGGACATGGACCCGCAGGGGAACGCGTCGAGCGGCCTGGGGGTCGTGGATCGCGCCAACGTCTCGACGGTCTACGATGTACTCGTTCGCGGCCTCCCCGCATTCCGGGCGATCCACCGACCCGAGGGGTATGCAACGCTCAGTCTCGTCCCGGCCAATCGCGACCTGGTCGGAGCCGAAGTGGAGCTGGTTGGCGTGCAGGACCGTGAGACGCTTCTGCGAGAATCCCTCGCGCCGGTCACCGAGGACTACCGCTACGTTCTAATCGACTGCCCGCCGTCACTGGGACTCCTCACCCTCAACACCCTGGCCGCGGCCGACTCGGTTCTGATCCCGATCCAATGCGAATACTATGCACTGGAGGGTCTGAGCCAGCTCCTTAACACCATCCGGCTCGTTCAGCGCGGCCTCAACCCGGGCTTGGAGATCGAAGGCGTCCTGCTGACCATGTTCGATCAGCGCCTGAGCCTGTCACGCCAGGTTGCGGCGGAAGCCAAGCGGTACTTCGGTCGCAGCGTCTTCGATACCGTCATCCCCAGGAACGTCAGCATCGCCGAAGCCCCGGGTTTCGGCCTTTCGGTAGCGGACTATAGCCCCACTTCAGTTGGAGCACGCCGCTATGCGGCCCTGGCACGAGAGATAATGAGCAAAACGGGGCCTGAAGACGGAACCGAACCCCCGCCGCCCCGGATGCCCACCATCCCACACGGGAGTGAACTGCCATGAGCGGACGTGATCGCCTCGGCCGAGGCCTTGAAGCACTACTGGGGGACTACATCCAGGAAGGCGCCGTCCCTCAGCGTGGCGAGGTTGCCGGCCCGGCGAGGATCGCGGTTCGCGCCATCGCCCCCAACCCCTTCCAGCCGCGCCGCACATTCCGGACGGAGGAACTCACCCAGCTGGCCGCGTCCCTCAAGGCCAACGGCCTCCTCCAGCCGATCGTGGTTCGCCTTACCGCCTCCCGGCGCAGCTATGAGCTGGTGGCCGGAGAACGAAGGCTGCGGGCCGCGCAGCAACTCGGATGGACCGATATTCCTGCCCAGGTGAGGGATGTCGACGACCGATCCCTTCTCGTGCTCGCCCTCGTGGAGAACCTGCAGCGCGAGGAACTGGGTCCCCTGGAGGAGTGCGACGGATATCAGACACTTCGGGATACGTTCGGTTATACCCAGCAGGAAATCGCGGACGCGGTGGGGAAGAACCGGTCAACGGTTGCCAACGTGATGCGCCTCGCTTCCCTGCCCCCCTCGGTTCGCCGCCTCATCGATGAGGGGGCGCTCTCCATGGGCCACGGTCGCGCAATCCTGGCGATCGATGACCCGATCAAGGCGGCCGACCTGGCGCGTGAGGCGGTTGCGGGTGACTGGTCGGTGAGAGAGACCGAGAAGCGAGTGCGAAACCTCCTGAACCCCGCAACGCGCGACGGCGACCCCGAGCCCGAAGATCCGCCAACGCAGGATCCGGCCGTCGGCGCGCTGGAGGAAGCGTTGGGGGACCATCTGGGGACACGGGTCAGGATCCAGTGGAAAGGCCGCGGAAAAGGGGCCATCAGAATCCCCTTCCGGGGAGCTCGCGATCTGGAGCGAGTCTTCGCCGCCGTGACCGGGCGCGAGGCTGGCGAGGTGGTGGGATGAGCGGTCGGAAGCGGGGCAGGGGGCGCTGGCTGGCGATCAGGATCCGCCGGAAGGGCGATGTCGAGCCCCGCTTGATCTTCCTGTCCGCCAAACGCGTCCTGGCGTACCAGATCCTGGCGCTGGGGTTCGGGCTCGCACTGATCGCCATGGTGGCGAGTTGGGGCGCACTTGCCCACCGCGCAGCGACCGCCGATGATCTCGAGCGGGAGGTGGCCGCTCTTCGCGCCCGCAACGACAGCATCGAGGACTTCGTCGGGGTGCTCGCGGAGCTGGAAGCGAGACAGGATCGCGTTCGCCGTTTGTTCGGCTCGAATGAGTTTGACGACTCCAGGCTCTGGCTCCCGCGTCCGGGCGGCGCCGGGCGCAGGGTTCGCGGTCCGACCGCCGCCGACACGGTGACCTCGCCGACGATGTGGCCGCTCACCGAAAGCGGGTTCGTTACGCAGTCGCTCCTGGACGGGGCCCGGGGGGACCATCCCGGTGTGGACATCGCGGTGTCGAGCGGCTCCTACATCAGGGCTGCCGGAGGGGGGGAAGTGATCGAGGCTGCCCGGCATCCCGTGTACGGCCTTTTCATCCTTATCGACCATGGCGACAGCCATCAAACACGCTACGGTCACGCATCCTACCTGGCCGTCGAACGCGGCCAGGTGGTGCGGCAGGGCGAGGTGATTGCTCTGACCGGTTCGACCGGCAGGTCTACCGCACCGCATCTGCATTTTGAGATATTGAGAAACGGCAGACCGATCGACCCGCTATCGATGGTTTCACCACCAGGGGCCCGGTAGGAGACCGCCCGGACCACGAAACGACATCCAACCAGCAAAGGCATGGAGACCATGGCCAAGACGCGGAACTTGCCACCTCCCACCGAAAACGTGATATCGATCATCGGCGCCGGCATGCGAATCATGGGCGATTGCGATTCTGCCCACACCGTCCGAATCGAGGGTACGGTGGAGGGGACGGTCCGCGCCAAGAAGGGGGTGGTGATCGGCAAGGGCGGGCGCGTGACCGGTGACATCCACACCGCGGATGCCAAGATCGCGGGGTCGGTCAAGGGAGCGCTCATGATCACGTCGCGGCTCGAACTCGAGGCCAGCGCGGTCGTGGACGGCGAAATCAAGACCGCGCGGATGAAGCTCGACGAGGGTGCGATCGTGAACGGGACCGTCGCCGTGGGACGCCAGGATCCCGTTCCCGCGGCCGCGCCTGCCCAACGCGCTTCGGAAGCGAAGAAGCCCGGCAAGAACGGCTCGCTCTTCGGGTCCGGCGAGAAGCGCAAGGCCAGCGCGTAGCCGATTTGGCCAAAATGCCGGCCGTACCCCTCGCGGAGATCGTCCGCTTTCTCGACGACTACCTCGATGCCGCGGGGACGCCTGACTACCCCGGCGCCCTGAACGGCCTGCAGGTGGCGGGACCCGAAGCAGTGACGCGGTTCGCCGTGGCGGTGGACGCCAGCGAAGCCGTGATCGAGGCCGTGAGCGGGTCGGCCGATCTCCTGATTGTCCACCATGGCCTCTTCTGGGGGGGACTTCGCCCCCTCACCGGCCCGCGGTTCCGCCGCATCAGGGCGCTGATCGAAGGTGGGACCGCGCTGTACAGCTCGCATCTTCCCCTGGACAGGCATCCCGAGGCGGGGAATGCCGTCATTCTGGCCAGGAGACTTCGCCTGGCCGACCTGGAGCCATTCGGCGACTACCAGGGAATCCACGTCGGTTGGAAGGGCACCGTCCGCCGGGCAGAGAAGGCCCTGGGAGACTTCAGGGCAAAGCTGGCGGAGGTGCTCGGGCGCGAAGTCGCGACCCTGCCCGGGGGTCCCGCGGTGGTCCGGTCGGCGGCCGTCGTCACCGGCGCCGGTGCGTCGACGCTGGAGGAAGCTGCCGAAGCGGGGGTGGACGTTCTGGTGACCGGCGAGGCACAGCACCATCACGCGATCGACGCTGCCGAATTGGGGGTCACCGTGCTTCTCGGCGGCCACTACGAAACGGAGACCTTCGGGGTGGCGAGGATCGCCGAAATCCTGACGGACCGTTTCGGAATCGAGGGCCGTTTCGTAGACTCGCCTGCGGGGCAGTAGCGGCCCCGGCGAAGCGTCCGGCGCGGTCTTGCTCCGCCCGAGTCCACGCGGAAGGATGCGCAGGCGGCTCCCGGCGCTTCGCAACAACGAATCCCGAGAGAGGATGACAGAATGAGAAAACGGTTTGCCACAAGAGGGTCCACGGTGGGGGCGCCCACGGCGACCATCCTCGCGCTCTCGGCGGCCGCCCTCGCGGCCCCCCCGCCGCCTGTGTAATATAAACAACTCCGAGCCCCCCAGACAAGAGG
>VXLT01000325.1 GCA_009841475.1 Gemmatimonadota bacterium | reverse complement strand
CGGGTGGACCCTGGTGAGCGCGGCTCGCGGCGACGGGCGGCGCAGCCTGGGCGGGGTCCGGGCTACGCGCGGGGGTGGGCGCCCTCGTATACGCGGCGGAGGCGTTCGCGGGAGGTGTGTGCGTAGATCTGCGTGGTTCCGAGCGAGGCGTGGCCGAGCAGTTCCTTGACGGCCATGAGGTCGGCACCCGCGTCGAGGAGGTGGGTCGCAAAGGTGTGGCGGAACGAGTGAACGGACAGCCCGCTGGCCGAGGCGCACTCGTCCAGGACACCGCGGACCGTGCGCTGGACGTACCGGCCGGAGAGGCGCCGCCCGTGCCGCCCGACGAAGAGCGCATCGCAGCCGGGCCGTGCGACCTCGGCTCGGTGGCGCAGGTAGCGCCGGACGGCACCGGCGGACGCCGATGTCACCGGAACGATGCGTTCCTTGCGGCCCTTGCCGAACACGCGCACCTGGCCCTGCTCCAGGTCCAGCGACCGGGTGTCGAGGGAGGTCAGTTCGGAGAGGCGCAGGCCGCTGCCGTAGAGGAGTTCCAGAACGGCGAGCAACCGGGTCGTGGTGAGGTCGTCCCGCTCGGCGGCGGCGTCTTCCGCCCGGCGCAGCAGCCCCTGCATCTCGTCGCTGCGCACGTGGCCCGGGAGGGTGCGGTCGAGCTTCGGGCCGCGTACGAGGCGCGCCGGATCGGCCGGGATCCCGCCTTCGCGGTGAAGGTGGCGGAAGAGGGCGCGGACCGCGGACAGCTTGCGCGCGACGGTGCGCGGCGCGAGACCGCGCCGGGTGGCCTCGCCGAGGAAGGCGCGGAGATCTCCCCGGGTGATGTCGCGCCAATGGTAGTCTGCGCGGCCGAGGTAGCCGCCGAGGAAGGCTTCGAGGTCGCGCAGGTCGCGCCGGTAGGCGGCGATCGTGTGCGCGGACAGGTTGCGGCCGGTCTCGAGGTGGGCGAGGAAGTGCGCGACCTGGGGGGTCATGGCCGGGACTCCACCGGAACGGGGAGGAGGTCGTGTTCGGCGATCCAGCCGCGCAAGCGGCGGTCCGCGCGATCGGCCAGCGCCTCGCGGCGCAGCGCCTTCTTCCTCGGTGCGCCGGGCATCGGGTCCACCAGTCCCCAGTTCGAGTTCATGGGTTGAAAGGAGTCGGGGTCCGCTTCCCGAAGGTAACGGTACAGCCCTCCCAGCATGGTGACGCTCGGGGGCACGACGGGCTCGCCGCCCTTCATGACCCGGTCCAGGTTGATCCCCGCCAGGATGCCCGAAGCGGCCGATTCCGTGTACCCCTCCACCCCCGTGAGCTGTCCGGCGAAGAACAGGTCCTCGCGGCGGCGCGATGAGCCGACAGCGGTGAGGCAGCGAGGAAAGTTCAGGTAGGTGTTGCGGTGAATGGAGCCCCACCGCAGGAACTCCGCATTCTCCAGCCCGGGAATCATGGAAAACACTCGCCGCTGCTCGCCTGTCCTCAGGCGGGTCTGAAAGCCGACCAGATTCCACATCTGCCCGGCCCGGTCCTCGCGCCTGAGTTGGACGACCGCGTGGGGGCGCCTGCCTGTCCGCGGGTCCTGCAGACCCACCGGCTTCATCGGCCCGAAGCGGAGAGTGTCATGACCCCGCTCCGCCATGACCTCGATGGGCAGACACCCTTCGAAGTAGGGGACCGAGTCCCAGTCGTGCCCGTCGTATGTGTCCGCCACGCGAACGGCGGCGAGGAAGGCGTCGTACCGGGACTCGTCGAGTGGGCAGTTCAGGTAGTCCGCTTCCTGCCCGTAGCGGCCGGCGGCGAAGACCACGCCATGGTCGAGCGAGTCGGAATGAACGATCGGCGCGATCGCATCATAGAAGGCCAGGCCTCCATCGCCCAGCTCCCCGGCGATGTCGTCCGCCAGCGCGTCCGACGTCAGGGGCCCTGTCGCCACGACAACCGGACCCTCGGGGATCGCCGTCGCCTCTTCGCGCGCGACCTCGATGCCGGGATGGGACTCCACCATTCGCGTGAGCGCGCTTGCGAAGAGATGCCGGTCGACGGCCAGCGCGGAGCCGGCCGGGACCCTGCTCTCATCGGCGGCGGTGAGGAGCGCGGACGCGAGACATCGCATCTCGCGCTTTAGCTGGCCGTGGGCAGTTCGCGGGAGCTCGCTCTTGAACGAATTGGTGCAGACCAGCTCTCCGAGCGCGTCGGTCTGGTGCGCGGGGGTCCCCCGCACGGGACGCATCTCGATCAGCGCTACCTCGCGGCCCGCGCGCGCCAGGGCGAGCGCCGCCTCGCATCCGGCCAGCCCGCCGCCGACCACGGTCGCCGCCTCCAAGCCGCGGTCTCCTCAGCGCCGCGCCCCGGAGGTCTTTCGCCGGCCTCCGGTACGCCGGGTCTTCTTCCGGCGGGCGGCTTCCGCCAGAAGCTCGACGGCCTGTTCGATGGTCGTGGCAGCCGGATCCGCGCCCCTGGGGATGCTCGCGTTGGTGGTCCCGTCGGTGACATAGGGCCCGTAGCGCCCCTTCAGCACCCGGATCCCGTCGCCGGACTCGGGATGGGGGCCCAGCTCCCGGAGGACCGATCTGGTGGCGCGCGCCGACCGCTTTTCCTGGGCGAGCAGGGTCAGCGCCTCGTCGAGCGTGACCGTGAAGATCCGGTCGGCGGATTCGAGGTTGCGGTACTCCCGGCCCCTCTGCACGTAGGGACCGTAGCGTCCGAGGCCCGCCTTGACCGGCTCACCGCTCCCGGGATCCTGGCCGAGGGTGCGCGGGAGGGAGAGCAGCCGTAGCGCGTAATCCAGCGTGACCTCGGACGGATCCATCCCCTTTGGAAGACCGACCCAGCGCGGCTTGTCCCTTCCCTTCGTGTGTCCCAGCTGTACATAGGGACCGTAGCGGCCCGTTCTGACAAAGACCGGCAGACCGGTCGCCGCGTCACTGCCGATGGGCTCCTCGGTGCCGCGGGGGCTGTTCAGGAGTTCGGTGAGCTTGTCCAGGGTGAGTTCGTCGATGAGCATCTCGTCGGGGATCGTGGCCCGCGTCACGCGTTCTCCCCGCCCCCGTTCCGCGTACACGGAGTTCCTGCCGATCCTGATCCGGATGTTTTCGCCGGTGTCCGGGTCGGTGCCGGCGGTGACCGCCGGGTACTGGATTCCCGGGAGCGTCTCCTCGATCTGGCGGGCCAGACCGGGCTTCCCTCCCCGTCCGTTATAGAAATCGCGCAGAAAGCTCTCCGACTCCACTTCGCCCCGGGCGATGTCGTCCAGCGCGTCTTCCATGCGGGCCGTGAAGCCGAGGTCCACGTACTGCTCGAAGTGCGCGCGCAGCAGCTGGTTCACTGCCATCCCCGTATAGGTCGGCACCAGGCTGCCACCACGCTTGCGCACGTAGTCACGCTCCTGAATGGTGGAGATGGTGGGAGTGTAGGTCGAAGGGCGGCCGATCCCTTCCTCTTCCAGCTTCCTGACCAGCGAGGCCTCCGTATAGCGGGGTGGGGGCTTCGTCTCGCGGCGTTCGGGTTCGACGGAGTTAAGCACGACTCCGTGGCGGGGGTGGCCGGACGGTCCGGCGCCGGTGGTGCCGGAGGTCCCCGCCGCGTGGATCTCGTCGCCCTCCTCGAGTTGCGGGAGGATCTGGTCCTTTCGCGGAGTTCCGTATGCCTTGAAGAACCCGGGGAACCGCACAACCGAGCCGGTCGCCTGGAAGGTGTGGCCGACACCGTCGATGCTCGCGACGACTTCCATGGTCGTGCGGTCCAGCCTGGCGTCGGCCATCTGGGATGCGACGGTCCGGCTCCATATCAGCCGGTAGAGCGCGAGTTCGCGACGGTCCAGGAGCCGGTTCAGCCGGTCGGGTGTGCGGCCGATTTCCGTTGGCCGAATCCCTTCGTGGGCTTCCTGCGCGACCCTGGACTTCGTCTTGTAGCGCCTGGGTCCCTGATAGTAGTCGGCGCCAAAGGCGGACTCGATGTACCGGCCCGCATCACCCAGCGCCTTGCTGGAAAGCGTCACCGAGTCTGTTCGCATGTAGGTGATGAGGCCTTCCCGGTCTCCTCCACCCAGATCCACACCCTCGTACAGGCGCTGCGCGAGGCTCATCGTCTGTCTGGGCGACATCCCCAGCCGGCTGCTCGCCGCCTGTTGCAGGGTCGAGGTGGTGAACGGGGGCGCAGGCCGTTGGACGCTCGACTTGCGCTCGACCGAGTCGACCCGCCAGGGTACGGCTTCGAGGGCGGCCCCGGCGATGCGCGTCGCGGCATCCTCGTCGAGGAACAGCGCGCGGGACGACTTGAGAAGCCTGCCCGTGGCGGAGTCGAAGTCCTTGCCCCTGGCCAGCGCGCGGCCGCCAACCCGTGTCAGTACGGCGCTGAACGCCTCGTCCTCCCGGGCAAGCGTCGCCCTCGCGCGCCAGAACTCGGACACGTGGAAACGCCGGCGCTCCTCTTCCCGTTCAACGATCAGCCGCAGCGCGACGCTCTGGACGCGCCCGGCGCTCAGCTTCGTCCGAACCTTCTTCCACAGCACGGGCGAAAGACTGTAGCCGAAGAGGCGATCGAGAACGCGGCGCGCTTCCTGCGCCCTGACTAGCCTTTCGTCCACGGCCCGCGGATTCTGCAGCGCCGCCCGGATCGCGGGGCGGGTGATCTCGTGGAAGGCGATGCGCCGCACAGGCACCTTGGGCTTCAGCACCTGGAGCAGGTGCCAACTGATGGATTCACCCTCGCGGTCTTCGTCCGTGGCCAGGACGATCTCGTCGGCTCCGGCAAGCTTCGCCTTCAGTTCGCGCACATGTCTCCTGCTCTCGGCGGGCACGATGTAGAAAGGCCGGAATCCCCCTTCGGTATCGACCGCCAACCGGCCCCAGGCCTTGTCCCTGATGGCCGCGGGTGTCTCGCCGGCCGTCCGCGGCAGGTCACGGATGTGTCCGTAGGAAGCCTCGACCCTGTACTCGGGTCCAAGGAATCTCTCGATCGTCTTGGCCTTCGCCGGCGACTCCACAATTACCAGCTTCACGCGGTTTCTTCCCTTTCCCTGTCCCCTCCGCAAGGGGTAAGTCGTCTCAGAATGGCGCCGACCACTTCGTCAGGCGTCCGATGCTCGGTGTCGATCCGCAGGTCACCGCGCTGATAGTGTTGCTTGCGCCGGGCCAGGAGCGACTCCGCAGTCGCCAGCGGGTCGGCAACCTCCAGGAGGGGTCTCGGGTTGACCGACGCCGCAATCCGCGCCAACGCCGTCGCGGCGCTCACGCGGAGCCACACCGACAACGTGCCCCTGCCGAGCAGATCCATGTGACCCGGCTGCGCGGGCCACCCGCCCCCGACGGCGACCACGACGCGTCGCCGCCGCATGACCTCCCTGCCCGCTTCGGACTCGAGGCGGCGGAAGCTGGCGAGGCCCCGCCCGCGGATGATCTCGTCCACGGGCTCCCCCACCCGTCCGGCAACCTCGTCGTCCAGGTCGACGAAGGCCCAGCCGAGCCGGTCCGCCAGCATTGTACCCACCGTCGACTTGCCCGCGCCCATGAAGCCGATGATCACAAGTCGCTCAGCCGAAATCGTCCCCCGCTGCGGATCGGCCCGTCGCGCCCTCACCCCGGTCATCATGAGATCCCGGCCCCCGGTGCCCCGGCCTCGCCCTCCACCCCGGTCCCGCGTTCGCCGAAGCCCCGCGCGGCGAGGTGTTCCACGTACGAATCCAGGTTCCGGCGCAGTTCACCGAGGGAATCGCCGCCGAACTTCTCGAGGATCGCATCTGCGGCCACGAGCGCGACCATCGCCTCGGCGACCACCGCGGCCGCCGGCACGGCGCACACATCGCTCCTTTCCACGGTGGCCACCCGGGAGCTGCCGTCCCTCAGGTCGACGCTCGGCAGCCGCTTCTTCAGCAGCGTCGAAATCGGCTTCATCGCGCCGCGCACCACCAGCGGCGTGCCCGTGGTGATCCCGCCCTCCAGGCCCCCGGCCCGGTTTCCGG
>VXLT01000111.1 GCA_009841475.1 Gemmatimonadota bacterium | reverse complement strand
GGCCGGGGAGGTGGAGGGGTCTGCGGCCGGAGGCGGCACGGGCCAGCCGGCGCTGAGCGACAAGGCGTAGCGGCGCGTGGACCGAGTCCCCCTGGCATTTCACGGACCGCTAGCGGCGGACTTGTGAAACCGTTCACAAGCGACTGGGACCGACGTGTGCGCGGGCCCGCAGGGAAAGGCGCTGTCGCATGACCCTGGACGACCTGAAGGCCCGCATCGACGCCATCGAAGAGGGCTACGAATTCTTCCTCGCCTACGCGGCGCAGGGGCTGGCGGGCGACCAGGCGGGCAAGGCCGACGAGCAGGTACGTGGATACCTGCGCGGCTTCGAACGGGCCCTGGACGGCCTTGCAGAGGCTTTCCGGGCCCACTTGCCGGGTGGGGAGACGGGCGGGAGGGCCGATGCCGGAGCGAGTGACGCCACCGACGCCGTACTGGAGGTGCTCCGCCGCGACGCCGACGCCTCCCGCGCTCTGCTGAGGCTGGTCGCGGCCCAAGGCGCCGTTTCATCCCAGCTGATCGACAACCTCAACGCATCGATCCACATCCGCGCGCTGCTGACGGACGTGTTCGTGCTGGGCGAGATGGTGGGGGTGTAGGGGCGAGGGGCGTGCCTTGACTGGGCGAGAGTATGGCCATACCATTGGTTATGGCCATAACTACTATCAAATCCACCTACTCGCTCGATGTCGATTCCGTGCGGACCCTCGAAGGGCTGGCACGGCGCTGGAACGTGTCCAAGTCCGAAGTACTGCGGCGCTCACTCCGGATCGCTGCCGCGACAGACGATCAGGGTGAGAGCGCACCGCTGGAAGCGCTGACGCGCCTTCAGAATGCGGTTCGGGAGCGAGGCCTGGATCTCGCCCAATGGGGACGCGACCTCAGGGCGGAGCGTAAGGCCGGGGAGCGCCGGCTCGGCGTGTGGCCGGGATGATCCACCTCGACACCAGCTTCCTCATTCAGGCTCTGATCCCCGGAACCCCGCAGGACCGCTCCCTAAGGAAGTGGATCAGGGAGGGCGAGTCACTGGCGGTCAGCGCCATCGCCTGGGCGGAGTATCGCTGCGGGCCCCTTCAGCACGAGGAGCTGGCGGTGGCGGAAGGGTTCTTGGGGCGGTGTCGTGACTTCACTCGGGACGACGCGGAGACCGCCGCGCGGCTCTACAACGAATCCGGCCGGCGCCGGGGATCGCTGGCCGACTGCATGATTGCGGCGGCCGCCCTCGGCGACGGTGCCGCACTGGCGACCGCGAACGTCAGGGACTTCCGGCCTCTGCGAGACTTTGGCGTTACGGTTGCTGACTGAGGGGTGGCTGACTGTGGCCGTTGGCTCCGTCGTAGGCGCCGCCCCTACCCGATCGAAAGCAGAGTGATCCGGAAGATCAGGATCGCATTCGGGGGCACCGGACCGCTTCCCCGGCTCCCATAGCCCAGCGCGGGCGGGATGATGATTCTGCGGACTCCCCCGACCCGCATCCCGGTTACGCCCTCGTCGAACCCGGGCACGACCTGACCCGCCCCCAAGCGGAAGGGGAACTGGCCGCTGTCGAACTGGGTTCCGTCGGTCAGCCGGCCGGAATACCCCACCCTGACATCGTCTCCGGCCACGGCCGGTGCTCCCTCTCCCACCTCGATGTCCTCGTAGTAGAGGCCGGACGCCGTCCTGGTCATGTTCGCCAGATTGATTCCCAGCGATGCGTCGAACTCGGCGTCCTCGATCGTTTCGGGTCCCGTCATGTCGTCTCCTCCACAACCCGCAAGTATGAGTAAGGCGCCCGCGAGCGCCGCCATTCCACGAAGTCGCGCCCTGGCCGAGCCGCTCGCGACCAGACCGGTCTCCAACGCGCCGCCCACGACCGCGCCGCCCAGGACGGCGCCGCTCACGACCGCGCCGCCGCAGTCCGCAATCGCCTGTACTCCCCGAACGAGATCAGCTTGCGGCGTCCCTCGTCCCAGAGTGCCAGGCGCAGGGTCTTCAGGCCGTCCCGCAGGGTCATCATCGGGGCCTTCCACAGCTCCGGGTTCTCGTCGTGGCAGCGCTGGAGCCGGTAGTTCGGGATCCGCGCGCTCAGGTGGTGGACGTGGTGCAGGCCGATGTTCGCGGTGAACCACTGCAACACCTTCGGCAGCTTCAGGAAGGACGAGCCGTGAAGGGCGGCGTCGTAGTAGTTCCAGTCCTCCTGCCAGTGCCAGTACGCGTCCTCGAACTGGTGCTGCACATAGAAGAGACACACGCCCATGGCGCACGCGATCAGTGTGATGGGGAGCTGGATCATCAGGAAGGGGACGATTCCGATGCTGAACCAGGCGGCCGCCAGGATCCCGGCGATGGCCGCGTTGGTCCACCACACGGACTGCCACTCGCGCCTCCACGTCCAGGGCACGTCCCACGGGAACCGGTGCTTGACGAGGAAGTGAAACGCGGCGCCGGGGCCGAAAAGCACGGCCGGGTTGCGGTAAATCCGGTATCCCAGACGCTGCATCCAGGACATCGCCTCGTACTCGCGGACGGTGATCGTGACGATGTCCCCGAAGGTGCGCAGGTCGAGGTTGCCCGAGTGGGCGTGATGGATGGCGTGCGTCTTCCTCCAGTAGTGGTACGGCGTCAGGGTCAACACCCCGATGATGGACCCCGTGACGCAGGCCAGGCGTCGCGACTTGAAGTATGAGCCGTGCCCGCAATCGTGCTGGAACATGAACAGCCGCATGAGGAGCCCGGCGGTCGGGACGGACAGTAAGAGCGTGAGCCAGTAGCCGACGGCGAGGCTGAAGTACATGAGAGCCCACGCGCCGGCGAAGAGCACGGCGGTGTAGCCCATCTGCCAGGCGCTGCGTCTGTTGTCCGGGCCGAAGTAGGGGGACAGGACCTTCTTCCAGTGCCTGACCTGTTCGCGGTTCAGCTTCATGGGGCTCCAGGGGTGCTGCGGTTGTAGCGACGATGCAGTGTCCGTCTTCCCGGCTGCCCGGTCAAGGGGACCATGCCGGGCGGGCGGCAACTCACCGTCGCTTGTCCGGGGTTCCGTACGGGTACATTTCGCCCAGATTCACGTTCTCGTACGGCAGCGCGTCCAGGAACGTGGTTCCCACGAATGGTCCCGGTGCCTCCACGACCAGGATGGTCCGCGCGTAGCCGGTCTCGTCAAAGCCGCGGCGGAAGTGGACGCGTGACTTGACCACGAAGACGTCGTAGTCGGCGGGATCGATGGGCCCGATGCGGAACGTCTCCGGGTACATCACCTGTTCGTAGGCCGGGGTGAGGATGACGAGATTGCCGTCGCCGAACGAGACTGCGGCGATGCGGTCGTAGCCGAGACCTTCGCCGAAGTACTCGAGGGTGCCGGTGATGCGATGCGGAGAGCCGCCGGAGGGGGTGAAGCCGCCGATTTCGGCGTCAAAGGGGTCGCCGGGTTGGGCGGCGGCCTCGGTGAGGGCGTCGAGGGTGGTGGGGGAGGTGATCGTGCCGTAGAGGACGTTGCCGATCCCGGCCGCCTCGAAGGCGCGGAGGATGTGCGTGGCGTCGCCGGGGCGGTCGCTGTAGTCGCCGACCGCGACGGGGGTTTGGCCGCGTGAGATGGCCGCCGCGACGATTTGGGAGGCCTCGGTGGGGCGGGGAAAGCTGCCGAGCGCGAAGTCCTCGCGCACACGCCAAAAAAAGTCGTCCATGTCGTCGGCGATCCGGTCCGCGAGGGCCTGGTCGCCGTTGGTCATGACCTGGATGGTGGCGCCCACGTCGGGCACGTCGGACCAGGGGTAGCCGAAGAAGACGCTCACGTACGCGTCGTGCTCGCGCGCCTCCCAGCGCCGCGCCCGCTCCATGATGTCCATCGCGGGGGACTGGCCGGTCCACTGCAGCACGGTGGCGGTGATGATCCCGGGCTTGCGGGTCGCGGTGGCGGGCTCGTATTCGTCCCGCGCGGTGAGGCGCAGGGCGCGGGCTGCGCGCTCGCCCTGGATGTACGAGTCGTAGTGCGGGAAGCGCTTGGTCACGAGCGAGAAGTCTGCGTGCTCAAGGAACTCGCCGTCCTCGTTGCCGTGGAGGTCGAACGTGGCCGCGATGGGGACGTCCGGGCCGACCACTTCCCGGAAGCGGCGCGCGATCTCGGCTTCGGGGCGGGGGATGTCCCGGACGGCCATCGCCCCGTGCAGCGCGAGGAAGACCCCGTCGACGGGCAGCTGCTCCTCCAGCTCGGCCAGCATGGCGTCCAGGAAGTGCTCGAAGGTCTCGCGCGTGTTCCAGCTGCGCGACGATCCCCCGAAGACACCGACCGGCGAGGTCAGCGGGACGAGTTCCACGTCCCCGAACTCGCGGGCCTGCTGGACGAAGCCGCCGATGTAGCCGCCCGACGACAGCAGCGCCTCCCCGGAAACGGGTTCGCTGTAACGGAGCCAGTCATCGACCTCGGTGTCCCCACCGGGGCAGAAGGTGCATGTCTCGTGCTGGTAGCTTGCGACGGCGAAGCGGAGGTCGCCGCGGTCGTTGCCGGGGGGAGAGCCGCAGGCAAGGAGGGCTGTTGCGATGGCTGTCAGCGAGACTGCCCGTTGGCCCGGCCGGACCCGACCGCGTTCGTTCATGCACTTGCCAGGTGTCATCCCCTTCTCCTTTGGCCGCTACTGTCGCGCGTCCAATCGCTTGAGGTGGCCGTCCCAGGAGAGAATATGCCTGTCGGCCGTGAGCAGGCTATGCCCGCCGAGGGCGGTCGCGACGATGATGCGGTCGGCGGGGTCCGGGCGGAAGTCCACGAGCTGGTTGGCGCGAATGGCGATCGTGCCATCCACCGGAATCTCGACGAGGCCATCGTCCAGCAGCTGCGTTCGCCAGGCCGCTACGTCCTGGAGCAGCCTCACTCGCCCCTTGCGGTGCAACATGGCGACCTCCCAGAACGAAATTGCGGATACGGCCAGGGTCGCCTCCTGCCATGCCCGTTCCAGCGTTTCCCGGGATCCAGGACCGATGTTCTCCGTGCCGAGCCTCGACCACAGGAGCACATGGGTATCCAGCAGGATCATCGGTTCAGCGGTTCAGCGGTCGCCCGGATCCAGCACCCGGTCCGGATCCACCATGGCCTCCCACTCCACGTCTATTGGAGAGATGATGTCGCCAAGGATCTCGATCTTGCTGCGGTCGGCCCCGAACCACTGGCCGGGCCGTTTGCGGTATGGAAGGAGCCTTGCTGTCGGCCGTCCGTTCTTCGTGATGACGATCTCCTCCCCGCTCTCCGCAACCTCGTCCATCAACCTGAGGCACGTGGCCTTGAATTCGGATGCCTTTACGGTACGGGACTCACCTGGCTTCTCGGTGCTGCTCTGCATACAGGTTGCTCGCTCGTTCGAACCACGATATGACCATGGTCATGACCATAGTCAATATTACAACACCTCCCGCAACCCCGCAAGGTGCTCATCGGTCAGTCCGTTCATTTCGAAGGTCGACACGCCCGCGGCGCCGGCGTCCCGCGCGGTCGCCACCGCCTCGGCCAGCTGCCCGGGATTCAGCGCCGGCAGGTAGAGCCCCGCGTTCAGCGGCGTGCCGGCGCGCGGACCGTCCTCGACACTGCCGTCGGCCAGCGCGGCGACCCCTTCGCGCACCCCGTCGCCGATCCAGGGGATGTCCTCCAGGTAGAAGCTGTGGTAGAGCATCGGGAAGAAGCGGTCCAGCGGCCACTCGTCCCACGCCTGGCGGACCAGGGTGCGTGCGATCGTCGGGGTGGGGAAGACCGCCGCGGTGATGGGCTTGCCGTGGGCGTGTACCCCGGCGGCCAGATGCCGGACGGCCCCGGTCACGGAGTCCCAGCGGAAGCGCCGCCACGCCTCGTCGGACGGGGGGTCGGGGATCTCCAGCGGATCCCTGCCGTCGAGGGCGGCGAACTGCTCGCGGCAGACGTCGCAGTAGCGCCTCAACAGAGGGACAAATCACGACAGGGAATCGTGTAACTA
>VXLT01000290.1 GCA_009841475.1 Gemmatimonadota bacterium | reverse complement strand
GACGCACTCATCGTGGACATCGGCGCGGCCAACCGCGCGCTCGAACGCGACCCCGCCCACCCCCGCCTCCCCATGCCCGGCAACATGCTGGACCTGATCGGGCGCTACGAGTACGGGGTGAAGCTCCGCCTCTACGAGATCGTCAACCACCTCGCCGCCAACCACCTCATCGACGGGAACATGCGCGCGCCGTACATCCACGATGTCGGCGACGTGAGGACCCTTCCCCCGATCATGTACCCGGGCAAGATCCTCAACGCAGCCGTGAACTTCTACAGCCACGTCAACGAGACCGGGTCCGAGGAGGAGCGGGCGGCGGCGCGGCGGGCGCGGCGCGAGAACCGCGGCGTCCCCTACCTCTTCCTCAAGCCCACGCGCGGCGCGGTGATCGGCGACGACGACCAGGTCGTCATCCCCTGGGGCCGGGACCGCACCGACTGGGAGGTCGAGCTCGGCACGGTCATCGGCCGCGCCGCCAAGTACGTCTCAGCGGATGAGGCGCAGGACTACATCTTCGGCTACACGGTCACCATCGACATCTCCGACCGGGGCGGACGGCCTCCCGGCGGGAATCCCCTCACCTCCGACTGGTTCGTCGGCAAGGGTCACGACACCTTCGCGCCGATGGGGCCGTGGATCGTGCCCAAGGAGTTCTACGGCGACCCGATGGAGAACCTGCGGCAAACCCTGAGCGTCGGCGGCGAGCAGATGCAGGAAGCGCGCGCGGGCGACATGATCCACACGCTGTACGAGCTCATCGAATACGGCTCGTCCATCATTACGCTCTTCCCGGGCGACGTTATCAACAACGGGACCTCTGGCGGGGTCGGGATGGGAACGGCGGTGCGGGGCGCGCAGCGCTTCCTCCAGCCCGGTGACCTGATCGAAGCCACGATCGACGGGATTGGCACGCTCACCATCCCGGTGGTCGCCGAGCAGGAGCCACCGGGGGGAACGGGGGCCAGGCTGCCTCCGGTGCGGACCTACCGGGGGCGCTGAGATTGTCCAATGCCGGGGGCGGGACTTGAACCCGCATGGGATTGCTCCCGGGGGATTTTAAGTCCCCTGTGTATACCGATTTCACCACCCCGGCGGGCAGGTCACGCGTGGGGCGCCGCGAATGACGCCCCGCCCACCCGAGCGCCATCGCCACACGCGGCACCTTCCTACAGTATCGACTTTCCGAGCGCGGACGCCACAAGGCCCACGGCGATCTTGGCCGTCAGGTTCCGGTCGTCCAGCACCGGGTTCAGTTCCACGACCTCAAGGCTGAGAAGCTGCCCGGAGCGCGACGCCTTCTCGCACACCAGGTGACCTTCGCGGTAGGTCAGGCCACCCTGCTCCGGAGTCCCGACACCCGGTGCCAGCCGGGGATCCAGTGCGTCCAGGTCGAGGGACAGGTGGAAGCCGGCCGTCCCCGCCTCCGCCCTCTGCAGCGCCTCGTCCATGCAGGCCCCCACACCCCGTTCGTCGATCTCGGACATGGTGAAGACGCGCACGCCCAGCCTGGAGATCAGGGCGCGCTCTCCGGGGTCGATGGACCGCGCCCCCAGGAGGCTCACGTTCTCCGGCCGCACCGACGGCCCGGCACCGACCAGAAGCTCGTCTCCATGCCCGAGGAGGACCGCGAGCGACATGCCGTGGATGTTCCCCGTGGGCGAGTTGTCGGGCCGGTTCATGTCCGCGTGGGCATCGACCCAGATGACGCCGACGGGCGCGCCGCGCTGGCGGTAATGGTCGGCCACGGCGGCGACGGAACCGATCGACAGCGAGTGGTCGCCGCCAAGGACCAGCGGCAGGCAGCCCCGCTCCAATCCCTCGGCCACCGCAGCGCGCGTACCATCCGCGACGCGAGCGATCTCGCCGAGGAAGGGCAGCCCGTTCGAACCCGACTCGGTCGTCTCGATCCCCCCGGCGGTAATCGTGCCAAGTTCCACCACGCGGTGGCCGATTCCCCTGATCTCGTCGGCGATGCCGGCGATCCGCAGCGCGGAAGGTCCCATGTCGACTCCGCGGCGCCCCGCCCCGAGGTCGATCGACACCGATACCAGCGCGATGTCCCGTCCGGGCGCGGGCCCGCCGCCGGATTGCCTCTGTGGCGGCCCCTCGAAGGCGTGACGCCCGGGTCCGGCACGCGTCAATGTCACGAAGCCTCCTCTCCCGGCGCGGTGCAACCGGGGCGCGTCGGACACCCTTGTCCGGTGGTACTGCCAGTCCGTCGAAACGTGTATTCCGTTGAAACGTAACGCCCCATGTCGGCCCGCTCACCAAAGGGACTGCTGACTCCCGGTCTTCGACATGGTGGGCGACCTGTACACGATGCCCATCACCAGCGGCGAGGCCACGCGCCTGACCAGCGGCATGGCCTACGACATGCAGCCCCGCTTCAGTCCGGATAGCGAGCGGATCGTCTTCGTTTCGGACCGCAGCGGCGACAACAACGTATGGCTCATGCCGGCCTCGGGCGGTGAACCGACGCAACTGAGCAAGGGGGTCGGCAGTTACTTCCTTTCGCCGGAGTGGATGCCGGACGGGAAGTACGTGATCGTGTCCCGGTCGTACACCAGCGTGGAGAAGCTGTGGCTCTATCGCGCCGATGTACTCCGACGTGGTCGAGCTCTTCAAGACCTCCGGGACCACCAACTCGCCGACGCTGCTCGTGTCGTACGGCAGGCCGTTCGGGGAGAACTTCTTCTACGCCACCGAGAACGCCCACGACGACGAGACGCTCAACGTCTTCGCGCCGGCCGACTACCTCGACGCGCGCACGCGGCGGCGGGGGCCCGGCGGCGGGGGCAGCCCGGGCGATGCAGGCTGGCTCCTGGAGGAAGAACACGTCTTCCCTCGCCACGCCGAATTCGTCAAGAAGATGCTGGAGGGCGACGCGCGCGTCGGCGTGGGGAGCCACGGCCAACTGCAGGGACTGGGATACCACTGGGAGCTGTGGGCGATGGCCGCGGGCGGAGCGTCGAACTACGACATGCTGCGCTCCGCGACGATCCTCGGGGCCGAGGCGATCGGGTTCGGTGACCAGCTCGGCACCATCGAGAGGAACAAGTTCGCCGACATCGTGATCCTCAACTCCAACCCGCTCGACGACCTCCGCAACACGGCGGACATTCTGTACGTGATGAAGGATGGCCGCCTGTACAACGGCATGACGCTGGACGAGGTCTATCCTGTGGCGCGCCCGTTCCAGCGCAAGGGGCCGGTGGAGGGCAGCGCGAGGGATGCGCCGGCGGGGATCGGGAAGGTGGGGAATGTGAGGCGGTAGGAGGGTTGGCCGCCGCCGTGCGCGCAGGCTGGCGTGCGGCGGCGGCATGCTGGCCAGTGGTTGGAACGCAGCCGATGTTGTGGACCCACTGCGGACCCCGGTGTCGCGGGCACCGTTCCACATTCAGTCTCCCACTGGAAGCCGCGGACTGACCGGCTCCTCGCCTTCCACCAGCGTCCGGGCCAGCGTCAACGCCAGCTCTGCCGCGAACTCCTCCGCGATCAGCCGGTCGGCGCGTCTTACGCGAAGCACGAGTTTAGCCGGGTGCTTGAGCTTCAGTCCCTGCTGTCCCGCGATCTTCTCGAAGGCCAGCAGATCCGTAGCCGTCAGCACGAGTCTCGGTCCTGCAAACCGCCACCACCGCTGCCGCGGCACAACCGCACCGGCCACGCTGGTGAGGGGGATCACCATCTCCTGCACCGGCTCGATCTCCTCGCGGGTCTCGTAGCCCGCTCCGTCCATCAGTTGGGTCTGTACGGCGATGCGCCACTGGAGTACCAGGCGGTCCGACTCCAGGCGAACCAGACCGTGGGCGGTCTGCGTAGTGGACTCGTACTCCCCGCCGGAGGTCCACATGTCGGTGCTGCGCTTCAAAGTGAACGGGACGGCGGCCAGGCTGGTCATGAGTCGTTCGTCATGCGGTCGGTCACCGCTCCCGCTGCTTCCATATTGGTACCGTTAACCAGATCATCCAGAGGATTGGAAGTGAGTACCTGGCGATCGGCCAGCTGGCCGGGCTCCTGTGCACGCCGTGCTCAGAAACGCGAACGTCTCCACACTGTACCTCCCCGTGCGCGCCCGGATCTGTCAAGGTGACATTGGGGCCGGCACGGGTCGCGCACAAGGGCCGGAGCGGGACGCCATGCGAGTCAGTTGCCGCCTCCGGGTACTTGACCATCATGCAGATAGGCGCTATATTGAATTCCCCGAAACATGCCGACTGGGAACGGCAGAGCGAAGCAGCAGGGAGCATCAGCGCAGGAAGGGCACGATGGAACGATTGAGGGGATGGGGACCCGTCATCGCTCTGGGAAGCGGCATTGCTGGAGCCGCCATCTGGATGGCCACCGGCTTCGGGAGTGTAAACCGGGAGATCGAATCCGTTCGTACCGAGATTCAGACGGTACGTACCGAGATCCAGGAGGTGCGTACCGAGATCCAGGAGGTGCGTACCGGGATCCAGCAGGCCGTCGCGCCGTTGAACGCGCGCATGAGCGCAGTGGAGGCAAAGCTGGACATTCTGATTTCCGGTCTCGACATCCAGGTCGCGGGACGGGGTCAGGCGACCGGAGGGTAGGCGGGCCTCCCCCTTCGATCGACACCTGGCGCGCACCTACTGGAACCCTCCTCCAGATTCCGCTATCCTTTGGTTCACATCACGGCCCCGCCACCCTTGACGGTGGGTGAGCCGGAAAAACGGCGATTTGTGGCATATTGCGGCCAGAAAACAGCTAAAAAGCCACGCCCGCCCGGTGAGTTCGGTCCTGGTTGGTCCCGGGGTCGCCTCGCCTGACGGGTCGTTTGGCGGGAAGCGCGGAACATCGAGTGAGTTCGTCGCAGACCAATCGTGGAGAGGCACCTCCAAGCGTCCCGCGACCGGATGGCCCGCCAGCGGGCACCGTGCGGCCTGACGGTTCTCCGAAGGCTTCCCACCCCCACCACCCCCCCATCGAGCGCCTCCTCGACCACCGCATCCTCGTCCTCGACGGCGCGATGGGCACGATGATCCAGCGCTACGCCCTCACCGAGGACGACTTCCGCGGCGACCACTTCCGCGCACACTCCATCCCCCTGCTCGGCAACAACGACCTCCTCAGCCTCACTCGCCCGGACGTGATCGGCGAGATCCACCGCGCCTACCTCGAGGCCGGCGCCGACATCATCGAGACCAACACCTTCTCCTCCACCCGGCTGCCGATGTCCGACTACGGGGTCACCGACGCGGTCGGCGAGATCAACCGCGCGGCGGCCCGGATCGCGCGCGAGGCCGCCGACGAGTACACGGCGCGCACGCCGGACCGCCCCCGCTTCGTGGCCGGCATCCTGGGCCCCATGAACCGCACGGCCTCGATCTCGTCCGACGTAAACGACCCCGGCGCCCGCGACGTCACCTTCGAGGAACTCCGCCGCGCATACGGCGAACAGGCCCGCGCCCTGATCGAAGGTGGCGCCGACATCCTCATGGTCGAGACCATCTTCGACACGCTCAACGCCAAGGCCGCCCTCTTCGCGATCATGCAGGAGTTCGACCGCGCCGGCACCCGCCTCCCGCTGATGATCTCCGGCACGATCACCGACCAGAGCGGCCGCACCCTCACGGGCCAGACCCCCGAGGCCTTCTACAACTCGCTCCGCCACGCACGGCCGCTCGCCTTCGGCCTCAACTGCGCACTGGGCCCCGACGCGCTCCGCCCCTACCTGCAGGAGCTCTCGACCGTCTCCGAATTCCACGTCAGCTGCCACCCCAACGCCGGCCTGCCGAACGAATTCGGCGGCTACGACCTCACGCCCGAGGCGATGGCCGCCACCATGGGCGACTTCGCCCGCTCCGGCTTCCTCAACTTCGCAGGCGGCTGCTGCGGCACCACGCCCGACCACATCGCCGCCATCGCGGCCGCCGTCGACGGCGTTGCCCCGCGGCAACCACCCACCCCCCCCCACCA
>VXLT01000274.1 GCA_009841475.1 Gemmatimonadota bacterium | reverse complement strand
GGGCCGGGGTCGTCGGGGTACCAGACGCGCGCGTTGACGGGGAAGCTGTCGGGCGAGAACCCCCAGTAACGGTTCCGGGACTTCGCCGAGCCGCCCAGGCTCACCAGCTTCGAGGCGTCGACGCTCTCGGTGACGATCGCCACCGAATCGCGGTACTCGGCGCGGTTCTTGTCCGTGCCGGAGCCGTAGTAGAGGGTGAGGACGCCGTGGGGGCCGGGGAGGGCGGGGCTGGGCGCGTCGAGGTGGTGGCCGGAGAGGACCGTGGGCGCGTCCGAGGGGGTGAGTTCGAGGGAGCCGGCGCAGGCGGTGGTGGCGAGGGCGGCGGCAAGCGCGGCGCGGGCGGATTGGCCGCCCCCTCGGGCACATGATCGAACTCGCATGGGGTAATGTTACGAACGCGGCGGCAACCGGGCCAATCGCGCGCGCCCAACTTGGCCCGGTCAAGCAATCTCCCCGGCGTGCAGCTCCAGGAGGAAGTCCGGGTAGGGCATCACGTCGATGCCTTCGATCCGGCGCCGGTCACGCTCCACCGTGACGATGATCGCCCGCCGCGGCCGGAACTCCTCCCGGAATGCCCTCATCGGCCGCAGGCCGCCCCCCCACATCGAACAGGTAGAACTTCGGTGCCGCCGAGATGCTCTGCCGCCCCGTCCTCCTGTGAAACGGCTGTATCAGATACCCGAGCAGCGTGTCCTGGAGGATCTCGAACTATGTGCGCGCCGTCTTCGCGGCCACACCGCAGTCCCGCGCGATGCTCGCGTAATTGACGAATCAGCAATGGAGGTATTGGCCACCGCCCATGTCGACGGTGGGCTGGCGATCCGCCCGGCCACACCATACCGTACAATCAAACGCACCGTAAACCAGCAACAGGAGCAGCTGGATGAACCGGTGGAGCGCGGTGATTGTGGCGGGAATCATTCTGGTCGGATGCGGAGGGGACGTTTCCGAACCCCCCCGGACGGACGTGCCGGACCCCAATGTCGGCCCCTCCATGGTGTGCCCGCCCGGGTCCGAGGTATGGATGGGCATCCCCGTATGCGCCGAGGGGAGCCGCGCCGGCTATCGTCGCGACGACTTCGGGAGCGCGTCCCGTTACCAGCAGTGGGAGGACGAGATCATCGCCGGACTGCCGAAGTCGGGGAACCAGGTGTACACGCCGTACACGTGCACGCTGTACGACATCAGGGACAATGGCACCGCAGCCACCGACATCGATCATGTCGTGGCGCTCTCGGAGGCCTACGACTCGAGGCTCGACCGGGAGCGGTTCCAGGAGTTCGGGGCGGACTCCCTGAACCTCACGATCGCGGTCCCCTCGGTGAACCAGAACCAGAAGTCGGACAGGGACGCGGCGGACTGGAGCCCGACGTACAACAGGGGGTGGTTCGCGGCCAAGGTCGTGGCCGTCAAGAGGAAGTACGGGATGTCGATCAATCCGGCCGAGCGGGACTCGCTGGCCGTCATGCTCGCCGCCGACTCGAGCCGCACGGTGGTGTGCGGCTTATCCGGCTGACACGAGCTGATTGGCGCCAGCTGGCCGTCCGGTTCTAGGATGGGACACCATGAGACGCGATGCACCAAGACTGTGGACCGGCACTAGCGGCTTCTCCTACAAGGAATGGAAGGGAAGCTTCTACCCCGAGAAGCTGCCCGCCACCAAGATGCTGGAGTATTACTCACGGCGTCTCCCTAGCGTGGAGATCAACAACACCTTTTACCGCATGCCACGGGAGCAGATGCTGGAGAAATGGGCCTCCCAGGTGCCTGATGACTTCTCCTTCGTACTGAAGGCCAACCGGCGCATCACGCACATGAAGCGGTTGAAGGACGCCGACGATCCGCTGGACTACCAGGTGCGGACGGCCAGCGGCGCCCTGGGCGACCGGCTCGGCCCGATCCTTTTCCAGCTGCCGCCGTACCTGCGCAAGGGTGTGGAGCGGCTGCGCGACTTTCTCGCGATCCTGCCCGACGGCCTCCGCGCCGCCTTCGAGTTCCGCCACGAGAGCTGGTTCGTGGACGAGGTCTACCAGGCGCTGGCCGATCGCGGCGCTGCCCTGGTCACCGCCGACACCGGCGAAGGTGAGGCCCCGGTGGTGGAGACGGCTTCGTTCGGGTACGCGAGGCTGCGGCGGCCCGGGTACGACGAGGAGGCGTTGCGCGAGTGGGCCGAAGCGCTGAACCGCCCCGCCTGGAGCGATGTCTTCGTCTTCTTCAAGCACGAGGACGAGGGCGCGGGGCCGCGGATGGCGGCGGGGTTTCGGGAGGTGTGGGGCTAAAGCAGCCCGTCCCTGCAGGCCTGAGTCAATCCAACCGCATCTACGCGCTCGTGGAGCCGGAAGCGGGTGTCGCCCGGAAAGAGTACGAAGATGCGATCAAGCTTGAGGTCCCCCAGCGCCGAATGCATCGACCGCGTCATACGGGGGGCGCTGGTCCTCTTGAACTCCAAACCGATCCTTCGGCTCCCTTCAAACACCAGGAGGTCGATCTCGGCTCCCCGGTGGGTCGCCCAGTAGTAGCAGTCCTCCCAATCGACCGATAGAACGCGTACGGCTTCCTGCATCGCGAACCCTTCCCAGGACGCACCGCACTTGGGATGACCGAGCAGGGCCGACTCGGACCTGATGCGCAGCAGCGCGTGCATTAGTCCGGTATCGGTCAGGTAGACCTTCGGGGCCTTGACCTGGCGCTTTCTGAGGTTCTCGAACCATGGGGTCAGCTTGCGAACCACCAGCGCATCCACAAGCGCGTCAAGGTAGGAATTGACCGTGGGCGCACTCACTCCCAGGGAACGGGCGAGTTCCGCTGCATTCAGCCGGTTTCCATGGTAGTGCGCGGCCATGGTCCACAAGCGACGCATCGTCGTCGCGGGAACCGCAATGCCGAGCTGCGGCAGGTCCCTCGCGAGAAATGTGCGGAGGAAGGCGGAGCGCCACGCCCAACTCTGGTCCTCGTCCTCTGCAAGGAAAGAACGCGGAAACCCACCCCGCACCCAAAGCCGTCCCATTGCATCGGCGCCGGTTTCGTCCACCGCCAGAGGAGGCAGCTCGTGGTAGGCGATTCGGCCAGCCAGCGACTCCGACGACTGCCTGAGCAGCTTCGGGTCCGCGCTGCCGAGGATAAGAAAGCGCGTCTGGTTGCCGGGCCGGTCCACCAACACGCGGAGCAGCGCAAACAGTCCCTCGCTGTGTTGCACTTCGTCAATGACCACGAGGCCCGTGAGCGACTCAAGCGCAAGGCGGGGATCCGCCAGCCTCGCGAGGTCGGCCGGATCTTCGAGATCGAAAAAGGTGACCGGTCCCGGGGCGCTGGCGGCCAGACTTCGGGCCAGCGTCGTCTTGCCGACCTGCCGGGCGCCCACGAGCCCCACGACTGGAAACTGGTTCAGCAAGCGGCGAAGGTATGTCTCGTGGCGGTGACGGGGGATCATGATGACAAGCTAATAGGGAAAATCGAAAATACAACTTTTGATTTTCCCGTTTACTGGAGTCGGCTGCGTGCGAACATGTGGCCGGGGCTGAGGAGATCCTGATCTCCCGTGACGAGGAAGCGCACTCCTCCCGCCACGGCCTCTTCCAGAATCGCGACGTCGTCCGGATCGTACAACTCGATTCCGAGCGGGGCCGCTTCCCAACGGGCCTCAGCTGTCCGGCGACTCCGCCATCCGGTGGTCCAGGCCCCAGGCGCCCAACTCCCTCAGCATCTCCTCGTCGGTCCAGTCGAAGCGAAGCGGCGCAATCGTGATCATCCCGGCCGTGTAAGCCTCGGTGTCGCTCCCCGGCGGGTGGGTGTCCGCCGGATCGAAACGCGGCCGAAACACCCGCACGCCGTCTTCGGGCTCAACCTCCTCGTAGCCGAAGCGGATGTAGCTGCCGCCCATCCGGCCGATGGCCACGCCTGCGATCTCGTCCTCGGTCGCGGCAGGGAAATTCACCGACAGGACCACGCCCGGGTCCGGCGCCCGTTGCTTCAGCTCTTCCACGAACCGGGCCATGAAGGCGGACGCGTACGCGAAATCCATCTGATCGCCGCCCAGCGACGCCGCCACCGAGGGCACGCCGTAGTACGCGCCCGCCATGGCCGCCCCGACCGTGCCGGACATGTGTCCGAGGTCGCCGACGTTCGCGCCCGCGTTGATCCCGCTGACTACGAGATCGAAGCCGCCCTCCGGCTCGAGGGCTTCCATCGCGAGCATCACCGCATCGGCGGGCGTTCCGTCGACGCAATGCCCCAGGTCGCGGTCCACTTCGCTGATCGTCGTGAGGCGCTTTCCCTGGCCGAGCGTCACCGACATGCTGGCGCCGCTCCGCTGCCCGCAGGGGGCGACCACCGTGACTTCGCCGGCACCGCGCAGCGCGTCCGCCAGCTGTTGAATGCCGCGAGACGCGATCCCGTCGTCGTTGGTGACCAGGATGTGGTAGGGGCCGTCGGCGGGGTCCGTGGCAGACTGCTCGGATGGCCCGGCGCAGCCGGTAGCCACGAACAGCAGTGTAGTCGCGGAGGTCAGCGCGACGGCGTAGCCCGGGCGGCTAGGACGTAAGGTGAACATGACATTCCGTAAGGTTGTCATTACATGATTCCGCAGGGTTTCCCTGCTTCGCGGATTGCGTCGGCCGCGCCCTCCAGCGAGAAGGTGTAGGTGACCGGCCCCACTTCCTCCCAGTCGAACTCGATCTGCACGGCGTCGCCCTCCCCCGAGCCGCTCTCCACCAGGCGCCTGAGGAACTCGGCGTGCGAACTCTCGCCTGTTTCCCTATCGGCCGCATCCTCCAGGTCAAGCGTGACCCTGCGACCGTAGGACGCGTTGAATGCGACCTCTTCCCCGCCCCAGCTCGTACGCACCTCTATGGGGACTTGCCCATACTCACCTGCTTGCCCTCCCTGCACCATGACCAGACGAGGCCTCGTCTCGAAGAGGATCATGACGGGTGCCACGCTGCCTATTTCCCTCTCGTAGGCGTTGAGGCACAGGTAGCGGATGTAGCTGCTGAAGTCGCCCTCTGCACCCGCGAGCGCCTCCGGCGCGCTTGCGACGGGCGAAAACGCGTTGCCCATCGTGTCCTGGGGGTGGTCGACGACGAGGTCCACGCGCCATGCGGTGGGGGACTGCCGGGCGGCGCTGGCCGACTCATCGGTGGCGGTTGCCAACTCTTCGCCGGCGTCGGCCTCCTGCGCCGGCGGTTCGTCTCCGGCCGCGCAGGCCATCAGGAGGACCGTGGCGGTCGCCGCCATGATGCAATGGGTGTGTGATCTCCGATTCATCTTCCTACTCCTTCTCTTCGGGAAGTCCCGCGATTTCGTCAATTCAACCTATGGGGCCCTCGCGTCTCTCGCCCGCGGAGACGCGTTCCACTGAGGCGGGCCGGTTTCGTGCAGAGGCTACCGCGGAAGCAGGACGCCCCCGGCCAGCACGAACTGTCGCCCGCCCGCGCGTGCCTCGACGAACGGCGTGTATTCCCTCTCCGGGAATCTCAGTCCGCCGACAAGGTTGAGTCCGAGGGTCGTGCGCGAACTGCCGGGTCGCGCGATGTTCTCGGAAACCGAACTGCGGGCGATGACGGCTCCGAGACCCACATACGACTTCATCTTGCGGACCCGGATGTCCCTCACGACGCTCCCGGCGACCTCCCAGTAGTCGAGGTCCCGCTCGTCACCGTTCGAATCCGGGAAGAAATAGTCGAAGGAGTAGACCGCCCGCAGACGCGGGTGAACGGAGGTGAGCGGGGTAAGGACCCGCGGCCCGATGCCCAGCTGGGAGTCGTTGCCGAAGCTGACCTGCGCGCCGATGTCGAAGTCCTGGGCGGTGAGGGATGGGGTGGTGAGCGATGGGATGGCGAGGGCAAGGGTAGCAGCGCCGGTGAGGATGAGGGGTGGGACGGGTCTGCGCATTTGGGAAGCTCCGGGGCCTTGGGTGGGAGTGACTGGGGCCTGGAGGGTAGGACTGAATGGA
>VXLT01000073.1 GCA_009841475.1 Gemmatimonadota bacterium | reverse complement strand
CCCCCACAGCTCGCCTATATTATTTTCTACTCTCATTAGTCTTATCTTTTTTGCATCTTGTCTCTTGTGATAGTTTATGTTTATAAGATCCTGGGAGGATGGCGGTCAGAAGGAGGGCCAGCGGCACGGTGGGACGGATCGGGTTGGGGCGGGTGCGCATTTCGGATTGGCTCGGATGGCTTGGTGGAGATGGCGTGCGGGGGCACGATGCGGGGTCATGACAGAGTCCGGCAGCGTGGGTGCACCGTCAAGTGGGGCGGACATGATGCAATGCCGGGTCGACCCGGAACCCTCCCTGCCCCAGTCACGAGATCCTGGCTGATCGTCCGCCATATTATCCGTTGATCGTCTGTCATATTATCCGTTAACTTCGAGCCGAATTCTCCGATCACTCGCCACGGCGCACGCCACCCCCGGTGCGGTACCGGCCCGGGGGCTACAGGAGGTCATCAGCTTAGCTACCAGCCACGAGTCGTCGACAAGGAGCTAGCCGAGAGACTCGCAGCAATCGGCGCCGTCGTCCTGGAGGGTCCCAAGACCTGCGGCAAGACGGCTACGGGAAGGCATCACGCAGCCAGCGAGGTGTTGCTGGACGTGGACCGAAACGCGAGGCGGATGGTCGGCATCGATCCCGGCGAGGTGCTCCGTGGCAAGACTCCACGCCTGATCGACGAATGGCAGACGGAGCCCGACATCTGGAATCATGTTCGGCGGGCAGTGGACGACCGGGGCGCTCCGGGACAGTTCATCCTGACCGGATCCGCCGTCCCGGCCGATGACATCACCCGTCACACCGGTGCCGGACGCCTCACGCGACTGCGGATGCGTCCCTTTTCCCTCCTGGAGACTCGCCATTCCTCGGGAGAGATCTCACTGCGGCGCCTGCTGGACGGTGCTCCACAACGCTCCGGACCGTCGGAGCTCGCAGCGTCCGAGTTGGCCGAACTCCTCTGCCGGGGTGGCTGGCCGGCCCACCTCGGCTATCCCTTGGCGCGCGCCCTGCGCATGAACCGGGACTATCTCAACGAGATTCGCCGCGTTGACATCTCTCGTGTCAGCGGCAAACAGAGGAATCCCGTGAAGGTGGGGCGCTTGCTCCGGTCCCTTGCCCGGAACGTGGCGACTCCGGCGTCACTCTCGACGCTGATCACCGATGTGCGGGGAGGCGGCCCCATCATGAAGTGGGAGACGGCTTCGGAGTACCTGGAGGCCCTCAAACAACTGATGATCGTGGAGGATCTCCCGGCCTGGGCACCCCATCTGCGGTCTCGGACTACGCTCCGTGCGACCCCGGTGCGGCACCTGGCCGACCCGTCTCTGGCGGTCGCCGCGCTGCGTGCCACCCCACGGCAGCTTCTGGATGACCTGGAGTACTTCGGCTTTCTGTTCGAGTCGATGGTCATTCGCGACCTTCGAGTCTACGCCCAGGCAAATGAGGCGGACGTCTTTCATTACCGCGAGAAGGGCGGACTGGAAGTGGACGCCATCGTCGAGACCGACGATGGACGCTGGGCGGCCTTCGAAGTCAAGCTGGGCGCACGCTGGGTGGAGGATGGAGCCACCAGTCTGCGCCGACTCGCCCGGCGCATGAAACACGGGGGACGCGGGGAGCCATCCGCACTGGCCGTAGTCCTCCCCAACGGCTATGGATACGTTGGCAGCGGAGAGGTCGGGACGATCCCGATCGGGGCGATGGGACCATAGTCGTGAACTAGCCGGAGGATCATTCCAGTGCTGAAGCGCTTCCAGCTGGCAGAACGCGGAACCACCGTCCGCACCGAAATCCTCGCCGGGTCCACCACCTTCCTGACCCTGTCCTACATCATCTTCGTGAACCCCTTGACCCTGGCTGGCGCGGGGATGGATACCGGAGCCGTTCTGGTGGCCACGTGCCTCGCGGCCGCGTTCGGGTCGGCGGTGATGGGCCTGTACGCCAACTTTCCGATTGCGCTGGCGCCGGGGATGGGGCTGAACGCCTACTTCGCCGCCATTGCGGTGGGCACGATGGGGCTGTCGTGGCAAGTCGCGCTGGGAGCCGTGTTCTGCTCCGGGGTGCTGATGCTCATCCTGTCCGTGCTGCCGGTGCGCGAATGGGTCGTGAACAGCATTCCGCGGTCGCAGAAGATGGCCATTGCGGCGGGCATCGGGTTCTTTCTGGTGATCATCGGGCTTCGCAACGCCGGTCTCGTGGTCGGCAGCGAGGCCACCCTGGTCGCGATGGGCAGTATCGCCCAGTGGCCGGTGGTGCTGGCGCTGCTGGGATTCGTGGCGATCGTCGGGCTGGAGCATCGCAGGGTGCCGGGCGCGGTGCTGATGAGCATGTTGATCGTGGCCGGGATCGGATGGCTCTCCGGGCTCTCCCCCGCCCCGCAGTCGCTGGTGGCAGCGCCGCCTTCGCTGGCTCCGACCTGGTTCCAGCTCGATATCGCCGCCGCCTTCGAACTCGGGCTGCTCGCGATTGTCTTTGCCTTCCTCATGGTGGACCTGTTCGACACGAGCGGGACCCTGGTGGCCGTGCTCAACGAGGCCGGGCTCACCGACGGAGACGGCAGGGTCCCGGGGCTACGCCGTGCCCTGGTAGCCGACAGTTCCGCCACCATGGCGGGTGCGCTGCTCGGCACTTCCACCACGACCTCGTACATCGAGAGCGCCGCGGGCGTGCGCGCGGGCGGACGCACCGGCCTAACCGCCGTTGTCGTAGCCGGGCTCTTCCTCGTGGCGCTGCCGTTCGCGCCCGTCGCGACCGCCGTTCCCGCGTACGCCACCGCGCCGGCGATCCTCTTCGTCGGGTACGTCATGACCCGGGCGCTGCGCCACATCGACTGGGACCAGATCACCGAGTGCATTCCCGCGATGGTCACCGCGCTTGCAATGCCCTTCACCTACTCGATCGCCACGGGGATCGGCCTCGGCTTCATCGCCTACGTTATGATCAAGCTGCTCGCGGGCCGCACGCGCGACCTGAACCTCGCGGTCGTCACGGTGTCCGTCCTGTTCCTGATTCGCTTTGTAATCGCATGAGTTTTTCGTTCGCCTGAACCATGGAATCCGCTCAAATGAACTTTCCTCGCCACGCCACCCTCGCTCTGGCCGCCTGCACCGTTCTGGCCAGCACAGGGATCGCCGCCCACGCCCAGACCGCCCACGTCATCGAGAACGGCGAGGCACAGATCGTCCCCGCCTACGCCGACACCTCCACCTGGATCCGCCAGGATCTCTGGGTCGAGACGGAGTTCGACACCGATGGCGACGGGCGCCTCGACCGGGTTCACGTGGATGTCACCCGTCCGGGAGCGACCGCCGAAGGCCTCAAGGTACCCGTCGTGTACGAGACAAGCCCCTACTTTTCGGGCACGGCGGGGATTAACCTGGACCACTTCTGGGACCTCAGGCAGGAGGTCGGCGGAAACCCCACCCCGCGCGATCCCTACCCGGCAACGATCCGCTACCGCGAGAGCCAACCGATCATCTCGATGTCCCACGTCCGCACCTGGGTGCCGCGCGGCTTCGCGGTCGTGCACTCGCAGTCGCCGGGCACGGGACAGTCGCAGGGCTGCCCCACCGTGGGAGGCGCCAACGAGTCGCTCGGCCCGAAGGCCGTGATCGACTGGCTGAACGGGCGCGCCCGCGGCTTCACCACCCCGGACGGCAACGAGGAGGTGCGGGCGGACTGGAGCACCGGCAAGGTCGGCATGACCGGCACCTCCTACAACGGCACGCTGCCGCTCGCCGCCGCGACGACCGGGGTCGAGGGACTCGAAGCGATCATCCCCGTCGCCCCCAACACATCCTACTACCACTACTACCGCTCGAACGGGCTGGTGCGTTCGCCCGGCGGATACCCCGGCGAGGACATCGACGTCCTCTTCGACTTCATCTTCAGCGGCGACCCCGAGAAGCGGGAGTACTGCATCGAGACCGTGCGCAATGAGATGGAGGCGCAGCTCGACCGCGCCACCGGCGACTACAACGATTTCTGGGCAGAGCGGGACTACCTCAACCACATCGACGGCGTCCGCGCGGCCACCCTGATGGCCCACGCCTTCAACGACTGGAACGTGATGCCCGAGCACAGCTACCGCATCACCGAGGCGCTGAAGGCGCGGGGCGTGCCGGTGCAGATCTACTACCACCAGGGCGGACACGGCGGCCCGCCGACCCCCACGCTGATGAACCGGTGGTTCACGCGCTACCTGCTCGGCGTCGAGAACGGCGTCGAGGAGGACCCGAAGGCGTGGATCGTGCGGGAAACACGCCCTGAGAGGGGCCGTCCGCTGGGACCAACCGCCAGGCCCGAGCCGACCCCCTACCCCGACTACCCCCACCCCGACGCGGAAGGCGTCACCCTCCATCCGTCCGGCGACGGCAACTGGACCGGCTCCCTGGCCATGGGGGCGGCCGGCGGAGGCACCGGCACGGTCGTCGACAACTTCGGCTTCGAGGGCAGCCACCTCGCCGCCGCCGACTACTCGAACCACAGGCTGCTGTACGCGACTCCGGAACTCGCCCAGGACGCCCATCTCTCCGGCGTCACTACAGTGCGAGTGCGGCTGGCGGCGGACCGGCCGGCCGTCAACCTGTCGGTCTGGCTGGTGTCGCTGCCGTGGGAGGACAGCGGTCGGATCTACGACAACATCATCACGCGTGGCTGGGCGGATCCCGGCAACGCGGGCGCGGAGAACATGTCCAGTCCGCGCAATGGCCGCGCGCTGACCCCGGGCGAATTCGTCGAAGTCGAGTTCGAGCTCCAGCCGGACGATCAGGTGATCCCCGCCGGAGCCCGCATCGGCGTCATGATCTTCTCCAGCGACAAGGACTACACCGTGCACCCCGAGCCGGGGGCGACGCTGACGGTGGACCTGCGGGGGACGAGCATCGAACTGCCGGTGGTTGGCGGCGCAGGTGGGCTGGTGTTCCGGCCAAAGGCGTCCTGAGATGCGGGTCCGTATACCCGGCGGGCGGATCGCGATCGCCACCGGCGCACTGCTGGCCGCGAGCGTCGCCCCGCCCCCGCCTCTGGCCGCCCAGCAGGACTGCGCCGCCGCCAGGGGGGACTGGAGCAACATCCAGCTCTTCCGAAGCTGTCTGGCCCGGTCCGGGCTCAACGCCTGGCCGGTCACGCCGACCGGCCGTTCGATCCTGCACGATGCCGCACTCGAGACCGGGAACCCCACCATCGTCGCCCTGCTCCTGGAGGCCGGCGCCAACCCCAATGCCAGGGACGACGAAGGGAGCACCGCGCTGTACCTCGGCGTGTGGAACGAGAACCCGATGGTGACGGCCCACCTGCTCGGCGCCGGCGCCGATCCGAACGCCGCGAACAACCTCGGCTACGCCCCCCTGCACATCGCCAGCACCCGAAACAACGCGCGCGCCATTCAACTCCTGCTGGACGCGGGCGCCAACCCCGACGCACTCAGCAACGATGGCTGGACAGCGTTGCACAACGCCGCCTTCTTCGGCGCGCTTGACGCCATCCCCCTGCTCCTCGACGCAGGCACGGGCGAGGACCTGGCGCCGCTCCACCGCGCCGTCCTGATGGCCAACCCGGGGGCGGTTTCGGCGGTGCTGGATGCGGGAGCCGATCCCGACGCCACCGATGCGCACGGCTGGACCGCGCTTCACTACGCGGTGCCGATGGCGGGCCCCGAGATCGTCGCGCGGCTGTTGGAGGCGGGCGCCGACCCGAACGACGGCACCGCGAACGGGCTGTCCGCGCTGCACCTGGCCGGGGACGGGGCGACGGTGGCCGTGCTGGTGGGCGCGGGCGCCGAGATCGAGGCGCGCAACGACCTCGCCAGGACGCCGCTCCACCAGGCGAGCCTGTTCCGGGGGGCGGAGGTGGTCGAGGCGTTGCTGGAGGCGGGGGCCGACGCGGAAGCCGTGGACGGCAACGGGGAGCGGCCGCGGGATCTGGCCGGGCGGAACGCGGGGCTTGAGGGCGAGGCCGTGCTGGGGCGGCTGGGAGG
>VXLT01000098.1 GCA_009841475.1 Gemmatimonadota bacterium | reverse complement strand
GTTAGACGATTTCCTGCCCGGATTCGGACCCTTGGCGCTCCGCCCCGGAGGCGTACGCGCGCGGCGAGGTGGTCGACCCGGTCAAGCCGATCACCTACTACGTGGATCCGGCCACGCCCGAGCGCTACGTGGACGCGGTCAAGCGCGGGATCGAGAACTGGCAGGCCGCCTTCGAGACCGCGGGGTTCAGCAACGCGATCGTCGCGCTCGAGGCTCCGTCGAAGGAGGAGGACCCCGACTGGGACCCCGAGGACGTGCGCTACTCGGTCGCGCGCTGGTCGGCGAGCGAGGTCCGCAACGCGCAGGGGCCGAGCACCTCCGACCCCCGCACCGGAGAAATCATCGAGTCGGACATCGTCTGGTATCACAACCACATGCGCTCCTACCGGAACTGGATGATGGTCCAGACCGGCGCCGCCAACCCCGACGCCCGCCAGCTGCCGCTGACCGACGAGCTGATGGAAGAGGCGATGGAGCAGGTCATCACCCACGAGATCGGCCACGCGATCGGGCTGCCGCACAACATGGTGGCCAGCTCGTCCTACCCGGTGGACTCGCTACGCTCGCAGACCTTCGCCAGCAGGATGGGCGTCGCCCCGACGATCATGGATTACGCGCGCCAGAACTACATCGCGCAGCCCGAGGACGGGCTCGAGCCGAAGGACTTCCTGCGGCGCATCGGCGTCTACGACCACTACTCGGTGAACTGGGGGTACCGCGTGCTGCCCGACGCCGCAACCCCCGAAGACGAGATCCCCACCCTCAACCGCTGGATCGTGGAGAAGGCGCACGACCGCATGTACAGCTACCTGCCGCAGGGCGGGGTCGGGGTGAGCGACCCGCGCTCCCAGACCGAGGACATGGGCGACGACATGGTGCGCGCCAACCAGTACGGGATGGCGAATCTGCGCCGCATCGTGCCCAACCTGGTCGAGTGGACGACCCGGCCCGGCGAGGACTACACCGACCTGGCCGAGATCTACGGGGAGGCGGTAAGCCAGTGGTCGCGGTACGTGCGCCACGTGGTGACGATCGTCGGGGGCGTGCACGTCGACCTCAAGACCGCCGACCAGGACGGAGCGGTCTTCGACGGCGTCCCGCGCGACCAGCAGAAGCGGGCGATGGCGTGGCTGGCGCGTGAGGCCTTCACGGCGCCCACATGGCTGAACGACCCTGAGATCCTGAAGCGCATCGGGCCCACCAGTGCCAGCGTGGCGAACATCTCGAACCTGCAGCGGTCCGTCCTGAACCAGCTGCTTTCGACCACCCGCATGTCGTCGCTGGCCGAGCTGGAGGTGACCGAACCGGAGGACGCCTACCCCCTGGCCGAGTTCCTGGACGATGCGCGCGCCGCGGTATGGGAGGACCTCGCGCGCGTCAACGAGGTCGGCCCCTACCGGCGCGCCCTTCAGCGGGCCTACCTGGAGCGCATGGAGGCCCTGATGACGGACGCCCCCGCGGCTCCCACGCCCTTCTTTGTCACCGGCCCCAGCATTGGTACGTCAGACATCCGCCCGCTGGTGCGGGAACAGCTGCGCACCCTCCGCGACGACATCCTGCGGCGGCTGAATCGCGGGATGGCCCACCGGGTGAGCCAGGCGCACCTGATGGACGTGCGGGTCCGCATCGACGCGATATTGGAGCCGGGTCCGGGATAGTGTTGGTCCTTGTGATGCGAGCCGAACGTTTCGAGAGCAGCGAGCCGGAACGGGTCAATGCGCTGACACGCCGTAGGGCACTGCTTCTCCGGCCCGTGTTCAGGCGGGCCCGGAGGGTGGCCGCCCAGGTGGTGGCGGCCGTTCTCGCTGTCATCGGTTGTCAGCCCGACACCGGAGCGTCGTCCGGGTCCTCGCTGCACCTGTCGGCGGACGAGTGCGGTTGGCTTGCCGCACCCCCGCCCGGCGATTCGCCGGAAGCACCGTGCGGAATCAGTTTCCGCGAGGTGGCCCGCCTGGAGGAGGCGGACAGCATAACGCCCTATCCCACCATCGGCGTGGTGAACGGCAGATACATCACGGCAACGTACTACGAGGGCACTTTCGCATTCTGGGCACCGGGAGGGGAACTCCTGGATGTCGCAGGAGAGGGCCCGGGAGAGGGCCCCGGCGAGTTTCACCACCCCACCGGCTTTGCGCAGGTCACGGAGGATGAGCTTCTCGTCCTGACCGGGCAGCCAACACTCCATCGGTATGCGGTCACCGGGCGCTTCCTGCGCTCGTATCGCCTTCCCGCAGTCGGTGTAACGGGGTCGGTCGTCACATACGGGGATCTCGCAATCATCGGTGCTCAGACCTTTGTCGGCGAGCAGGCCTTCGCCCTGCAACACGACAGCATCCGGCCATTCGGCGTCCCGGCCCGGCTTGGATCGTCACTGCTGCTTGCCGCGGCGGACCAGGCCGGTGTCTGGTCGGTTGAGCACGACCGCTACGTACTCAGAAGACATTCACTTCCAGGCGGTTCCGTGGCGGACTCGCTGGTCGTGGCACGCGACTGGTTTCCCGATCCCGGAGGATACGACGCACAGATCGACTGGTTTCATGCGGATGGGCGCGGTCTGCTTTGGGCGGTCGTGCGTGCCGCGGATTCCGATGCTCCCGGCTGGTGCGACGACATCTATTCGGATCACCAGCCGCTGGTACTCGACGACATCGAGGCATACAGGGCCAGGATGATCGGGTGCGACGACGCCGTAGTCGAGGCACTCACGACGGATGGTCGACTGGTCGGATCCGTGCGATTCGATGGCGTGTGGGATCAGCCCCTACCCCTCCACGGCAATCTGTGGTTTCAGCCCAGCGAGGACATGCTTTACATCGTCATTCTGGAGGCAGTGCTGACCGAGCGCTGAACGGCCCCGCTTCGGCGTGGCGTGGGTGGGGTCGCCACACTCCCGACAGTTCGCCTTGCCCCGCTGCATGAAAACGCGCTATCGTGTTGGCAAAATGCGCCACACCGGCGCGTGCCCGCCGGGCATGTGCCGGTCGACTAAAGGGTTCCCGCACCGGCGCAAAAAAGCGAACCCGCGCGGGACCCGCAGGATGGAGCAGCTGACATGTCCGAATCCGCCCGCAGAGCAACCCGGGGTGTGATCGTCGTCTTGGCGGTGGCCGCCATCGCAGTCGCCCTGGGGACGGGGTACGACGGCGGGGACGCCGTCACCGGCACCGGCGAACCTGGCGATCCACGGATCGACCCGCGCGCGGTTGCCGTTCTCGAAGCCAGCGAGGCAGCATTCGCGAAGAGCCGGTCACTCTACGCCATTTCCGAGATGAAGTCGTCTTCGGACCGTGTCGACCGGACGGAGCTCAGCGAGTTGCGGCTCGCCCGGCCCAACCTGTTCCGGATCACCACCCGCAGCACCTTCTCCTACGAGGGACCGACCAGCCAGGACGACCCCACGCCCATGCGCAGGCACTCCCGCAGCAAGCAGGTCATCGCGTCGGACGGGGAGACGAAATGGAGTTTCAGGGCAGGAAACGAGGACTCGCCCGGCTACTGCACCGCCGCCCGGATGGGGCCACCGGACCGGATGCGCGAGGTCGACAGCTTCAATCTCGTTCACTGGAGCTTCTTCGACTTCGGCCAGTGGCTGATCCGCTCCGCCGTGCCCGGACTGTGGTCCACCCGGTGGCGAATGGAGGACCCCGGACTCCGCTCGGTCGAGTACGCGGGCAAGGACGAGGTCGACGGCGTTCCGGTGGACGTGATCGAGTGGCACTACAAGATCGCCTACAACTATCCCGACGACGATCCGCTCTACAAGAGCCGGCTGTACATCGGCGAGGACGGGTTCACTCGGAAGGTCGTGACCACCACCGAGGGCGAGGGGGGAAGCGTCTGGGACACCGGCGCCACCGAACACCTCATCACCGAGATCCGCGAGGGCGGCGAGGCGGATCCGGCAGATTTCGTCTTCACGCTGGCCGACGACATCGACTGCCAGGCCATCGACCCCGACCACGGGCTCTCTAGCGGTCCGTACGCAGACCTGCCCATCGGGACGCAGGCGCCGGACTTCACCCTGGAGTCCTCGCTCGGCGGGACGGTCACGCTTTCGGAGCTGGCGGCCGAGAGCAAGGCGGTGCTGATGATCTTCTGGTCGTATTCCTGCGCGGGGTGCCGGGTGGAGATGCCCCACGCCGAGAAGCTCTACCGCGAGCTCAAGGACCAGGGACTCGCGCTCATCACCGTGACCTTCGACGACATGGAGAGCGTCCGCCGCCTGGTCGAGTACAACGGAGTCACGCACCCCATCCTGTCCGACCCCAGCGGCGTGCTCGACGAAAGCGGCTTCGGCTACGTCTCCATGCCGCAGGTGTACCAGGACTACAACGCCTACGACGGCAAGCACTACATCATCGACCCGGAGGGCAGGATCGCCGGGGCAGTCTCGAAGTACGGCATCTCCATCCCGATGATCCGGGAGGAGTTGAAGAAGTTCGGGATCGAGTAATGCCGCCGTCAGTCATATACAATAATGTATTTTCGTGATCCCCAAATATACAATACCGCATAAACGGGAGATGAATATGTCGAAAAGAATATCGAAGATGATGCTCGCTCTGGTGGTCGCGGGGTCCGCGGCGCTAATCGCGGGGACATTCGCCTGCGGCTCGCCCGACTCGGAGTCGCCCGCGGCGGGTTCGCTCGCGTCCGGGTCCGCCTCGGAGTCGTCCGCCTCGGGGGCACCCGCTCCGGCAAGCCGCGCGGCACCCGGCCCGGGCGGCGCCATGTCCCAGGATCCGGTCCACTGGACGGCGGCGATCAACGAGGAGAGTCTCGTGGCGGGAGGGAAGGTCACGGTGGACGTGAAGGCGACCATCGATCCCGGGTGGTACATCTACTCGATCACGCAGGGCGAGGGCGGCCCGGTGCCGAGCAGGATCTCGCTCGCGGCCGAGCAGCCGTTCACGCAGGCCGGCGACGTCAAGGGCACGAAGCCGACGGTCAAGTTCGACCAGAACTTCTCGATGGAAGTCGAAATGCACGAGGGCAGCGTCGCCTACGAGCTCCCGGTGCAGGCGGCGGCCGACATCGGCCCCGACGTCAAGGAGATCCAGGTCCGGGCCCGCTACCAGGCGTGCACGAACCGGGTCTGCCTGCCGGCGCAGACCGAAAGGCTCTCGGTTCCCGTGACGATCACGCCGTCGACGGAAGGCTGACCGCATGATCGACGGCGCCTTCTTCTGGCTCGCCATCTCCGCGGGGGCCTTCGCCCTCATCACTCCCTGCGTCTTCCCGATGATCCCCATCACGGCTTCGTACTTCGCGAAGCACGGGGGCGGAGGCCGCAAGGCCGCGCTCAAGAACGCACTGCTCTTCGGCGGTGGAATCATCGGCACCTTCACGCTGGTGGGGCTCGCCACCTCGGTGCTGGTCGGCGCAGCCGGGATGAGTCGCTTCGCGGCCAGTCCCTGGGTGAACCTGGCGATCGCGGCGATGTTCGTCGCCTTCGCCCTGAACTTCTTCGGCCTCTACGAGATCCGGATCCCGTCTGGGATCCTCACGCGCCTGGACGGGGCCTCCCGTGAACGCGCTTCGACCGGCGCGGTGGGGTCGGTGCTCATGGGCGCCACCTTCGCGGTCACCACCTTCACCTGCACGGCCCCGTTCGTCGGCACGCTCCTGGTGCTCGCGTCGCAGGGACAGTGGCAGCAGCCCGTCGTGGGCCTCCTGCTCTTCTCGACCACCTTCGCCGTGCCGTTCTTCTTCCTGGCCCTCGCGCCCACCGTCCTCGCGAAGCTGCCGCGCTCCGGCGGGTGGCTGAAGTCGGTGAAGATCGTCATCGGCCTGATCGAACTCGGCGCGGCGCTGAAGTTCGTCTCGAACGCGGACCTGGTGATGGGCTGGGGCATCTTCTCCCGGCAGGTGGTCCTCTGCTCCTGGGCGATCATCTGCGGGGTGATCGCGCTCTACCTCCTCGGCAGACACCTGCCCTTCCGGTCCGCGCGGGCCGGCGCGTCCCCCGCTGCCACCCCCGCGCCCACCGGAGCGGCGCCCGCCC
>VXLT01000022.1 GCA_009841475.1 Gemmatimonadota bacterium | reverse complement strand
TCCCCCGGGCGGTGTCCCCCACACCCGCCCTCGGTCACGCACGCATCCCACTCTTCGAACGTCACTTCGTAGACGCCGACCGCGAGCGGCGACCCGATCGTCACCTCGTGTTGCGGTCCCTCCAGCCTGTACCGCCCCTCCTCGTCACTCGGCGAACCCATCATGAAGCTCCCGGCCGGCACGACCACCATCAGCGGACACACCTCGCAGTCCCGGAAGGCATCGCCGGCCTCCTGGGCGTCCAGGGGTCCGGGACCCGGCATCGCAGCGGCCGCGAGCCAGATGGAGAGCGGGACGCTCCACGGGATTCTCTGATTCCGAGCTGGCATCTCGCTGGTACCTCCGGGCTTGAAAGAAGGGGGTTGTTTGGGCCGCAGCCACGGTAACTGACCAGTAAGTCCTACACAAACCTCTCCCGGTGGCACAGTTGCCCCGCTCATGGACCCGCGCGAGCACCGAGAGCGGCGAAGCGCTCACCCCGTCAGGCGCCCCAGCTCCACCTGTTCGACGAGCCATCCGTGGCCTTCGGTCCGGATCAGCACGAAGGGCACGCGGACCACCTCCCCGTCCCGGACTGCCATCTCCACCTCGACCCGAACGGCGGGCCGCCCCCGCCCCGCCACCCGCTCCGGCGGTCCCACGCGGCGGGATTCGTGCGCAAGGATGCGGGCGATCACATCCATGCGCAGCTCGACCTCCTGTGCGGTGACGCATGGCCTCCCCAGCCCGATCCACGACCCCGCGCGGCGAAGTCCGCACCCGAACGCGCCCCCCGGCTCGCCGATCGGCCCCTTCGCGGTGCCGAAGAGCCTCGCCATCGCCGCGTGGTCGCGGCTGTTGGCGGCGTCCAGGAATCCGGTGACGATGTCGCCGGGCTCGACCGGCGTCTCCGCAATCGGGGCCGGGCCCGCGACCGGCCCGGCTCCACCCCCGCACCCCGCCATCACCACTACCGGCACGAGGCCCACCACAGCGAGCCGGCTCACCACTTGCCACCGCGGTGGCGCCTGGCGGGGCGCCGGTCTACCGGCCACCGCTCTCCACGAACACCAGCCCATCGCCATCCTCCTCCCTGTCCAGCCGCACGGCGCTCCCCGGCATCACCCGCCCCTCCAGAATCGCCAGCGCCAGCGGGTCCTGGACCAGCCGCTGCACCGCCCGCTTGAGCGGCCGGGCGCCGAACGCCGGATCGTACCCCTCGCCGGCGATCACCCGCTTCGCCTCGTCCGATACCTCCAGCGTCACGTCCTGCTGTTCGGCCAAGCCGGCCACGCGTCGCAACTGGATGTCTACGATCTTCTCCAACTCACTATGTGACAGTGGCTTGAATACTACAATCTCATCTACTCTATTAAGAAACTCGGGGCGGAAGTGCTCCTTCAGTCGACCACGCACCATCTCCTCGACCTCGCGCCAGGCAGCGGGCTCGGGCAGCCCCGGGCCAGCCCTGCGGGCACGCGCCAGGATCTCCGGCCCCGCGATGTTCGAGGTCATGATGATGACCGTGTTGCGGAAGTCGACCGTCCGGCCCTGCCCGTCGGTGAGGCGCCCGTCGTCCAGGATCTGGAGGAAGACGTTGAAGACCTTGGGGTGCGCCTTCTCGACCTCGTCGAAGAGGATGACGGCGTGGGGGCGCCGCCGGACCGCCTCGGTGAGCTGGCCTCCCTCGTCGTAGCCGACGTAGCCGGGGGGAGCGCCGAGGAGGCGCGAGACCGCGTGCGCCTCCATGTACTCGGACATGTCCATGCGCACCATGGCCCGCTCGTCGTTGAAGAGGAATTCGGCGAGGGCGCGCGCCGTTTCGGTCTTGCCCACCCCGGTGGGCCCCAGGAAGAGGAATGACCCGATGGGACGGTTGGGGTCCTGGATTCCGGCCCTTGCCCGCCTTACGGCACGGGATACCGCACTGAGCGCCTTGTCCTGGCCGATCACACGCCGGCCCAGCAGCTCCTCCAGCCCCGCCAGGCGGCTGCGCTCCGAAGCCATCAAACGGGTCACGGGAATCCCCGTCCACTCGGCCACCACCTCCGCAATGTCCTCCGAGGTCACCTCCTCCTTCAGGAACTTCCCCTCTTCCTGCAGCCCGGCCAGCCGCTCTTCGGCCTTTGCGATCTCGGCCTGCGCCTGCGGAATCTCCGAGTACTGGACCTCGGCCGCGCGGGCCAGTTCGCCGCTTCTGGTCGCGCGTTCCGCCTCTGTGCGCAGTCCGTCAACCCGCTCCTTGAGCTCCTGGATCCGCGCGATCTGGATCTTCTCGGCCTGCCAGCGCGCCTTCATCGCCTGGCTGGACTCGCGCGCGGCGGCGAGCTCCTCCTCGATGCCCCGCCGGCGCTCGCGCGCACCGGAATCGTCCTCGCGCGCCAGCGCCTGCCGTTCGATCTCCAGCTGGATGATCCTCCGCTCCACTTCGTCGATCTCCTGCGGCAGCGAGTCGATCTCGATCCGGAGCCGGCTCCCCGCCTCGTCCATCAGGTCGATGGCCTTGTCGGGCAGGAACCGTCCCCCCACGTACCTGTCCGACAATCTCGCAGCGGCGATCAGCGCCCCGTCAGTGATGCGCACGCCGTGGTGCACCTCGTAGCGCTCCTTGATGCCGCGCAGGATGGTGATGGTGTCCTCTACCGAGGTGGGGGCCACGTAGACCGGCTGGAAGCGGCGTTCCAGCGCCGGGTCCTTCTCGACGTGCTTGCGGTACTCGCCCAGAGTGGTGGCGCCGATCACGCGCAGGTCGCCGCGCGCGAGGGCGGGCTTGAGCATGTTGCCGGCGTCGACCGCGCCCTCGGCGGCGCCCGCCCCCACGACCGAGTGCAGTTCGTCGATGAAGAGGATGTAGAGCCCGTCCGCCTCGGTGACCTCCTTGAGGACCGCCTTCATCCGCTCCTCGAAGTCGCCGCGGTACTTCGCGCCGGCCAGCATGGCGGAGATGTCCAGGGACATCAGCTTCTTTCCGGCCAGCGAGGTGGGGACGTCGCCGGCGACGATGCGCTGGGCCAGCCCCTCCGCGATCGCGGTCTTGCCGACCCCGGGCTCGCCGATCAGCACCGGGTTGTTCTTGGTGCGCCGGGCCAGGACCTTCATCACGCGCCGGATCTCGTCGTCGCGGCCGATCACGGGGTCCAGCTTGCCGCGGCGCGCCCGCTCGGTGAGGTCGTGGGAGTAGCGGGCCAGCGCCTGATACTTGTCCTCCGGAGTCTGGTCGGTGACCCGGTGGGAGCCGCGAATGGACTCGAGCGCGCCCTCGAGCCCCTTGGAGGTCACCCCGTTGTCGGCGAGTATGCGGCCGGCGTCGCCCTTCCCGGCTGCGAGGCCCAGGAGGAGGTGCTCGGTCGAGACGTAGGCGTCGCCGAGTTCGCGGGAAGCGTCCTCCGCGGCGCTCAGCGCCAGGGTGAGATCGCGCGATGCCCGGGGGGCGGATCCACCGCGGACCGTGGCGCGCCGTCCGAGCTCCGCCTCCAGGGCGCGGATCACCCGCTCCGCCTGAACCTCCATCTTGCCGAACACCGGCACCACGATTCCGCCCTCCTGCTCCAGAAGGGCCTTGAGGAGATGGACCCCCTCCACCTCCGCGTGCTGCGCCCGCAGAGCGCCCTGCGCGGCGGCGGCCACGGCTTCCGCGGCCTTCACGGTCATTCGGTTCGCGTCCAGCATTGTCTATCGGCTCCTGTTGCAATTCGGTCGTCAAACCTGCCACTTTGGCAGGGTTCGGGCGGTGCCGCGCGGCCGCAGTCGGCCAAAATGGCAGGAAGGCTGCCAAAATGGCAGGCCCCGGTGCCCGCGGCGTCAAAACCTGCCAAAACGGCAGGGTCGGCCTGCACGCCGTCGAGCGCCGGACTGCCAAAATGGCAGGCATCCGCCAGGGGTGGCCGCTCCCTCCAGGGAGGGCCGGCGTCACGCCCGCCAGCATACATGAAAGATCCGGGCCAGCCCCGTGGACTCCGTTGCCGCGGCTGACCCCTCCGACAACCTCCGGCATGGAGCGACCCGCAATGGCATCGGTCGACCCCCCGGCCCGCAGGGGCCTTCCCCCCGAGGCGTACGAAGTCGTCCCCGGCGACGAATACAAACCCTATGTCCCCGCCGGGAAATCGCTGGCGGAGTTCACCGTCAAGGCGGTCGTAGTCGGGATATTGATGGCGGTGGTCTTCGGCGCGGCCAACGCCTACCTGGGGTTGCGGGTGGGTCTCACGGTGAGCGCCTCGATCCCGGCCGCGGTGATGGCGGTGGCGATCTTCCGGGCGCTGCGCCGCGGCACGGTCCTCGAGACCAACATGGTGCAGACGATCGGGTCGGCGGGCGAATCGGTGGCCGCGGGGGTGATCTTCACGATCCCCGCGCTCTTCATCTGGCAGCGCTCCGACCCGACGATCATCGTCGATCTCCTGCAGGTGTCGGTGATCGCGGCCTTCGGGGGGCTGCTCGGCGTTCTCTTCATGATCCCGCTCAGGCGCTACCTGATCTCGCGCGAGCACGGAAAGCTCCCCTACCCCGAGGGCACGGCCTGCGCCGAGGTGCAGGTGGCCGGCGACATGGGCGGCGGCAAGGCGCGGCTGCTCTTCTCCGGGCTGGGACTCGGGGCCGCCTACCAGGCGATGGCGAACAGCAACGGGCTCGGCCTCTGGAACGAGGGGCCGAGCGTTCCGCTGCCGTTGAAGGCCCGGATCGGGGGCGACTTCACTCCGGAGCTGCTGGGCGTGGGGTTCATCATCGGGCCCCGGATCGCGGCGATCATGTTCGGGGGCAGCGCGCTGGCGTGGCTCGTCCTGATTCCGGCGATCAACCTTTGGGGCGGAGACAGCGTGGTCTACCCGGCCACCGAAGCGATGTCTGCGCTCACCTCGGGCGAGATCTGGAACAACTACATCCGCTACGTCGGCGCGGGCGCGGTCGGCTGCGCCGGCATCATCACGCTGATCAAGTCGCTGCCGACGATCATCGAGTCGATCCGGCTGGGTGTGGGCCAGGTGGGCGGGGGCGGATTGGCCGCCGGCGTGCCGCGCACCCAGCAGGACCTGCCGATGAAGCTGGTGCTCGGGCTGGCCGTGCTGATGGCGGTGGCGCTGTGGCTCTGGCCGGGGGTGCCGGTCGGGCCGCTGGGGGCGATCCTCATCGTCATCTTCAGCTTCTTCTTCGTGACCGTGTCGAGCCGGATCGTGGGGCTGATCGGATCGTCGTCGAACCCGGTTTCGGGGATGACGATCGCCGCCCTGATCCTGACCTCGCTGATCTGGGTGGCGCTGGGGCTGAACGACGGCAGCAACGCGGCCAAGGTGGCGGTGCTCGCGGTCGGCGCGGTGGTGTGCATCTCGGCGGCAGCGGCCGGGGACACCTCGCAGGACCTCAAGACCGGGTTCCTGGTCGGGGCGACCCCGAAGCGCATGCAGATCGGCGAAATGCTGGGGGTGCTGGCGTGCGCCGGAACCATCGGCGGCGTGCTGATCGTGCTGAACGAGTCGTACGGGATCGGAACGGTGGATGGCCTCGCCGCGCCGCAGGCGACGCTGATGAGCCTGGTGATCGACGGCGTGCTGGAGCAGTCGCTGCCGTGGGGCTTCGTGGCGATCGGGATCCTGCTCGCGATCGTGATCGAGTTCGGCTTCAAGCTGCCCTCGCTGGCCTTCGCGGTGGGCGTCTACCTGCCGGTCTCGCTGATGACGCCGATCCTGGTGGGCGGCCTGATGCGGCTGGCGCTCAATCGCAGGTACAAGGAGGCGGGCGACACCGAGGACGGGGTGAGCGTCCTGGCGGAGCGGCGCGAACAGGGGGTGCTCTACGCCTCGGGCATGATCGCCGGGGCGGCGCTGGTGGGCGTCCTGATCGGGGGCGTGATCTTCGCGGTCACACAGGCCACGGGGAGTCCGGAGGCGGCTTCCGCCTGGCAGATCGGCCATGAAGGGATGGACCGGATGGTGCCGTACTCGTCATCCGTGATCGGAACGCTGGCCTTCGCCGGGCTCTGCTGGATGCTCTGGCGGGCCGCGAACCGGGGGAGGCGGACGTGAGGGCCGGGGCGGGCGTGAGG
>VXLT01000161.1 GCA_009841475.1 Gemmatimonadota bacterium | reverse complement strand
GTGGGGGGGTGGGGTGCCATTGGTCTGCCTTGGAAGTGGGAGATTGAGGGGCCGAAATGTACCGCCAAGACCTCAGCGAGGGGAGTCGCTGTTCAGTTGAAGGGTCACGTGCGCTATATTCCACTCCAGCCTGTGCTTGGAGTGTCGCATCCCCAGGCCCGCCAACCCGATCGCCGAGGCCCGCGCCCTATGCCAACGACAGCCAGCAGGCCGCGCCCGACTCGCATCGACGCCTTGCCGCCCTTCCCCGAGGGATGGTATCTGATCGCCAAACGCGAGTCCATCGAGAAGAAGAGGCTGATCGAGAAGACGTGGATGGGTGAGGAGATCGTCGCATGGTGCGACGACAAGGGTGCAATTTGCGTCGCCGACGCCTTCTGTCCCCATCTGGGATCCCACATGGGACCGACGGTCGGCGGCCGCGTCCGCGACGGTTGCCTCGTCTGTCCCTTCCACGGGTTCACCTTCGACACGACCGGCCAGTGCGTGGCCACTCCCAATGCCCCGGCGCCCAGGGCTGCAAGGCTCAAGGTCTACCATACCAGGGAGATCCTCGGCCTGATCTTCGCCTGGTGGGGCGCCGGCGGGCGGCCGCCACAGTGGGAACTTCCGGAGGAACCGGCCACCGGCGCGAAGTGGAGCAGGTTGCTCACAACCACGCTCCGGTTCCGTGGCCATCCCCAGGAGACGGCGGAGAACTCCGTAGACGTGGAGCATCTGGAGTATACGCACGGCTACAGCAACGTGCGGCCGACGGAGATGCTGATCGACGGGGCCTACCTCAAGAGCGCCTTCGACTTCACGAGTGTGCGACGGACCGCGGGCCTGTTCGATGTCGTGGCAGACGTGTCGGCGGTCGCCCACCTCCACGGCCTTGGCTATTCGTTCGTTGAGATCCATGAGAAGGGCATCGGTATGCACTCGCGCATGTGGGTGCTCTCGTCGCCGGTCGACGGCACTCTCGTCGATTTGACGCTGGCCACCCAGGTTCATGAGATCCGCAAGCCGGGACAGTTCTTCAAGGGTCTCGGATTCCTCCCGGTGAGCCTCCGCCACAGGCTGATGGCCCGCCTCTTCCTCAGCGAGGAGAGGCGGTACGTCGAGCAGGATGTGGTCATCTGGGACCGGAAGCGCTACCGGTCGCCCCCGCGCCTCTGCCGTGCCGACGGCCCGATCGGGAAGTACCGGCTGTATTGCCGTCAGTTCTATCCTGACTTACAGTTACGCGTCACGCCACCGAGCCGAATCGGCCTGGCGGAAATGGCCGGGCGCCCTGCAAAGGAACCATGCCCCGCCGCGTCGCCATCGTAGGCGGAGGCATATCCGGGCTGGGCGCCGCCTGGGCGCTGCACCACCACCCGGACCGGTTCGACCTCGAGCTGTTCGAGGCCCGTAGCGCCATTGGCGGAAACGCGGTTACGGCCGGCATGCCGCAGGAAGCGGGCGACTCCATTCCCTTCGACATCTCCGTGACCGCCTGCATTCCGTCGGTATACCGGCACATGATGCTGCTGATGGAGAAGTTCGGCATCGAGCTGGTCGACACGCGGTTCAGTTACAGTGTGCAGTATCGTGGCGGCGTCTATGCTCACGACTTCGACTCCGACATCGGGGAACAACTGCAGCCCGAGATTGCAAAGTTCCAACGAATCCTGCGCCGCTTGCACCGGTTCGGCTTCCTGACCCGCGCCAAATCGAAGCTGCTAAACTCCCTCAACCCCTTCAACTACATCAGCATGGGAAGCCTGCTTAATCTGGCCGGCCTTTCAGCCGACTTCAGGTACAAGGTACTGAAGCCCATGTTTGTCAATTTCATCATGGCGACCAACGTGTTCGACATGCCGGCGGCCCTGTTCGCCAGGTATCTCGAGTTCTTCGACATCGAATCCGCAACGCCCATGCAAACGTGGGACCAGGGAACGAAGGCCATCTACGAGAAGCTGACAGCCGGCTTCCGGGACAGGATCCACCTCAACCGTCCGGTACGCAAGGTCTTCCGCCGGAAGTCGGACATCGTCCTGGAGGACGAGAACGGTGTGCGCGAAACCTTCGACGACGTGATCCTTGCGTGCAACGCGAACCAGACATTGATGCTGCTTGACCGGCCGACAATACTGGAGCGCTACATACTGACGTCGATACGGTACGAGAGCGAACTCCACAACCATGCTATCGTGCATTCTGACGCGTCGGTGCTTCCGGACAACGAAGTGAAGCCGCTTACAACGCGCAGCAATCACATCGAGCAATACGGTGCCAGGCCGGACAACTATGAAATCACCTATATCATGCACAACCAGCAACCGTGGGCCGGACGGTCGGACAAGCCATGTCTTGTGACCTACAACCCGGTCAGCCGCATCGACGAACGGAAAGTCATCGGCAGGTGGTGGTTCCAGCACGTCGTCCACGACGTTCGCCACGTCGCACTCCTGGTTCCCCTCTTCCGCTTCATTCAGGGCAGGAGGCGAACGTGGCACTGCGGTGCACACACGCTGGTCAACAGCCAGGAGACCTGCTTCGTCAGCGGTCTCGCAGCGGCAAGGCAGCTCGGTGCCGACTACCCATTCGACGACGCCGAAGCGCGGCGGTCATTCAACCACTACGGGAGCATCCTGCACGGCTGGCGATTCAGGAAGGCGCGGCGGTCAGGGTCCGGCCGATAGGGGCTGCGGCCAACCACGCCGGCTTTCAGGGCCGAAGGGGTTTGCGGGCCAGGAAACAATACAGCGGCGTGAAGATGCCCGTCTTGCCGCCCGCGACGTAAGCCTCTGCGGTTCGATCAAGGAGCCGGACGACCTCCGCCGAGCCTTTCGGAAAGAGCCGCAGCAACTCGGCCAACTTCGACCCCGCGATGACCGCCTTGCGGCCCCAGGGAAGCCTGCGCACCGTGTTCCCCAACACCCCGTGGCGACTCTCCATGGGTTGATACCAGGGTGTGGAGGGTCCTTCGCGGACCTCCCAATCGCTCGCCTCCATGACCTGGAATCCCGCCCCCTCGAGAGCGCGATTCACTTCCCCGAACGTGGCGATGTCGTGCAGCGCAATGCCGCGCATGAGGTCCCGCTTGAGGGTCCGGTGTCGGCCGTCCCGCGGATCGAACCGGTCCGTCAGGCACATTTCCTGGCCCCAGAACAGGGCGCCCGGCCTCAGTACGCGGAATATCTCCGCGAAAGCGCGTTGCTTGTCCTGCGCATGGCACGTCGACTCGATGGCGTAACCCCCGTCGAAGGAGTCGGCCTCGATAGCGCTCATGTCCTCGAAGCTGCACTTCCCGAGATTGGTCATGTGCTCCAGCCCCGCCTCGGCGTTCAATCTCTTCGCCTCCGCCAGCTGGATCTCATTGATGTTGATGCCCACGACCTTGACACCCGCCTCACGGACGACGCGGCGCATGGGGCCGCCGATTCCACAGCCGACGTCGACCACCCTCATGCCCTCTTGCAGCTCCAACTTCGAGATCATCGCCCGCTGGTGCCGGACCTTGGACTCCTCCAGGCTCTCGCCGGGCGTGAGGGGCGCAAAATGCAGGGATTCGCCCCACCCCCACACCATGAAGCCGTTGCAAAGCTCGTAGTAGTCCCTGACCGTTTCCGCGTGGTCGTAGCTGCCCTCGTCCGCAGCCTGCGATGCCGCCCGGTCAAGCCAGCCGTCAAAGTGCCGGACTCGATGCGCGACGCCAGATCCCGGGTGCGCTTCTCTCAGCGATTTCGCCAGTTTTCCCAGTCGCATTCCGGTGGAGGCCGGGGGGATTCTGTCCACGGGCGCTAGGCGGGCAGCTCCCGCCTCTGCTCGGAGATGCGGAACTTCAGCTTCTTGCTCGGCTTCAGCGACGGAAACGGATTGAATCGGAGCTTCCGGGCGTACTTCACCGGCGACACCTCGATCGTGAAATAGTGCGCCAGCATAAGCAGGTTGACCGCCAGGTGCATCTCCATCCACCGGGTGCCGAGACACCTGTGCGTCCCCAGCCCGTACGGGGCGAACCCCATGCTGTGATGCTCACGACGCGACGGCAGGAAGCGGTCGATGTCGAACTTGTAGGGTTCGGAAAAGACTTCGCTCATGTAGTGCGTGGCGGTCATGGCGATGTGGATCCGTTCCCCCACGGGCAACTCGTAGTTCCCGACCGTGCACGTATTCATCACGTTGCGGACAGACATGGGCACGATCGGATACATGCGCAGGCACTCCATGAGGAAGCGGTGCGTCACGTCGATGTTGGCGGGGGTAAAGTCGTCATTCTCGGGGTCACCGTTGGCAAACAGGGCATCCGCTTCGACCCGGATCCTGTCGTAGAGGTCCGGCTGCGATGCCATGGCGTAGACCAGGAGGCTGAACGTATCGCCGAGGTACACGCTGGCAATAAGGGCTGCAGAAAAAGCGAAGAGCAGGTTGGACTCCGGGAGAAACTGCGGGTCGCTGGCGTGCAGACTGAGATAATCGTCCACCAGGTTCCGCGGGCTGTCCGCGCGTTGGGCGGGAGTATGGACCCTCAGGATCCGTTCCATCAGCGTGTCCAGGACCGCCGCCCGGCGTCTCATGCCCGGGGTGTGCAGCGTGAACTTGGGCAGGGTCTTGGCGATGTGCACGCTGAGGGCACGTTCCTTGTAGACCATCAGGTCGTCCATGAGGTCCTGCGTGTCGACGCCGATGAACAGCGGCGAGAGCTGGGCGTTCACCATGGCCCGGCTCATGGACGTGGCGCGGTAGGAATCCCCAACCCTCAGGGTCGACATGTACGCACGCCCCCTGTCGTAAAGCTGGTCCAGCTGTCCTCCCAGCCTCGTGCGCGAATAAGCCGGCGACAGGAACTTGCGGAGCCGGAAGTGGTCGGCCCCGTCCAGGGCGGGGAGAACGCCAACCGCGCCGTAGACTTTCTCGAAGTCGGAGAAGTAATCCCTGGTCCTCAGGTACCTGCGTCCGCGCTTTTGCACCCATTCATTCGTCTCGAGTCCCGCCAGGAAGGTCATGCGCTCCGAGAAGGGAAGACGAATCCGGAACACCGGGCCGTACTCCTCCGCGAGGTTCGCGAAGAGCGCGTTCAGATTGCCGTCCCGAACATGCGGGTTGCGCAGCAGTCCGGGCAGCGAAACCGTCGGGATTTTCTTGACGAAAGCAGTATGTCTGCGGGTCGGGCTGACGAGGCTCTCGGAGACCGCATCGGCAATGGACCGGCCGATCAAGTCAAGCTGGCAGACGAGTTTTATGCGTTCCTCGGCCGCTTCATCAAGTTCGAAAATCAAGCGAAAGACATCGCAGGTGTTGACGAGGCACACGATGACGACGTCCCTCGGTTCGGGAATCTCGTCGGTGAAGATGACATTGGCGATGCGCGCCTTGACGAACTGGTCGGTCGCGCCTTCCTCCAACATCCCGTACCGTTGCCCATGCATGACAGGGGAAGCCAGCGTCCAGAATTCGCCTTCGTGGTGTTGGAGGATACCCCGTTCCACAAGGCGGTCCAGAGTCTGGTCGACGATCGCCTCCGCGCGGGGGGCAAGCCGTTCGATCCAGTACCGGGCATTGTGCTGGTCCGGTTCGTCAGCGATCTCCTTCAGGATGGGATCCAGTACGGGATCGCCCGTTTCGGCCCGATCCACCACGAACAGGGATGTCAAATCCGAGTCGAGCCGCGACCGGAAGGAGAGTTCCGCCAGCACTCCGCCGACGACGGCGCAGTTCAGCCGCCAGCCGGGCACCTGATGGAAGTAACCTCCCTTCTCGTCGAGAAGCATCAGGATGAGCTCGTCGGTGAGGCTCAGACATTCAGCCTTGGAGTTCTCCGCCGTGTCATTCATCGGTTCTCGCCTTGCCGTAGCCGACGCGCCCTATCCGGCGCTCGCAGTCGACGGACGCCGCGACGGCGTCAAATGCAGATGCAGCGCGCATAGCGCCGGGACAACCATCATGAGTATAGCCGTGGTGAAGACGATGCCACAACCGAGCGACGCGGCGAACGGTATCAGGAACTGGGCCTGAATGGCGCGCTCCAGGATCAGCGGGGTGAAGCCCAGGAACGTGGTCAGGGAAGTGAGCATGATCGGACGAAAGCGCCCC